>JAJDYK010000229.1 GCA_022825185.1 Candidatus Latescibacterota bacterium
GACATCCCCATAGGGAAAAGTGAAACCGGCCAGTTTGTCGTGTTGCCGCAGAATGTCCATGGCGATGATTCCTTGATAGGGCACCGAGACACCGTGATTGTCCGTTGCGCTCAGGTCCTCAAAAGTTTCCGTCTTCAGATCGAAGGCGTAGAAGTGGCCTCCGCGACGTTGGTACATGTCGCTGTAGTCGGGTTTGATGTCGTGGTAGTCGTGAGAGGAGAAGTACATTTTGCCCTTGTACTCCACGATCGCGACGTGTACTTTGCCGATGCTCTCTTCCGGCCCCATATTTCCCGCTGCTGCGCTGCTGCCCCGTAGGGTACCCAGCAGTTGACGATCTTCGGTCTTCGCGTCGTACCTGAAGATGACCGTATCGTCGGGATTAACGTCGTTTTGATCGCTAACGGCGAAATAGACGCGCTGCTGCCGGTCGATCCCTAGCCCACCCCAACAGACCGTCAGATTAGAGCCGCTGGGTTTTATGTCATCGAAAGAAATGAACCGGACTTTGTACTCGGCAGCAGAAACTCCTTGGGCAAGCAGTAACAAGAAGTTGGTTATTACCAATATCTTGGCATTTTTGCTGTTTTCCATTTTTCTAATTCCCCACTTCCACCCCCTGCACCCCAAACACTTCTTTGAGAAAATTCTCGCCCATCAGCACGTAGCCGGTGGCGTCCGGGTGGAGGTTGTCCGGCAGGTATTCGGCGAGACTCTCGTCAAAGAGCTTGAGGCCGTCTATGTAGTAGATATTCTCATCACCGCGCCTTTTGAACGCCTCCACAGCCTCGGCAACCTCGACGCGCATCTGCTCCAGCGTTAGGCCAACTACATTGGGCGTGGTCTCGCGGTCGTGGCCCCAAATCGGCGAGCAGACTGCAAACGGGGTGTGGGGATGGCCGTCGCGGATGGTGGCAATGGTGCCGAGGACGGCCGGGCGGAAGGCACGTGGGCCGAGGCTAGCGGCACCGTAAATGTTGATGCCGATCTTGACCGAGATAAAGTCCACCGGCAGGTCGCGGATCAACCGGGCGATGAACGGATCGGCGTGGCACTGGCCGCCGAAGCCCAGCGACGTGAGGTTAAAGTCCCGGGCGCGAGCTACCACTCCGGGCCAAGTGGTGGCGGGCGACCCCGCAGTGCGGCAATGGGTGATGGAGCTGCCATACGCGATCCACTTCAGCCGAGTGTCTTCGCTTTTTTCGCAATGCGCTCCCTCGGGCAATGCAATGTGACGCACGGCAACGGGCATAGCCGGCGACAGCCAAATCTCCACGGATTTCCCGCCCGCCGGCAAGCCCTCAAAGCGCACCTCAGTCGCGCCAGCCGCGTACGAAGCGGTGGCCACAATCTGCCCACCAATGCACAGGTCAAAGCGACCGTCCTCGGCTAGCGGTTCGCAGCCGACGACCAATTCCTCGGCGTCCGTGGCCAAGCGCACTCGCACGCCCGAAGGCATCTCGGCCCGCTCGGCAAGGCCGCTCTCCCCAGGCGAGTACAGGTCCAAATCTCCGTGGGGAATGCGCCAAGGCTTGACCCAGCCCGGCCCCTCTTTGAGTGCGATCACACCACTCCACGTTAGGCGGGGATCATTGGCAGCAATGGTTGGCATAGGAGTCCTTTCTGAGTTAGGGCCACTGGTATAGCTTACAGGTAGCTGATCGGAGGTTCCTGTGGCACGGTGGCTGGAGCAATATAGCGGCATGGGTAAAGACGGGGCAACCGATCTGCTCGACGACAAACCGCACTTAGTGCGTTTCTAATGATCTATTCGGGAGTATCCATGCTTAAATTCATCGTTTTTGCCATCCTGCTAGCCGTCCACGCCGCCCAAGCGCAGATTCCCGCTGGCGGCATCCCTTTGACCCAAGGCGACTTTCTCCACTCGGCCCGCGTACCCAACGCCGCCAACCGCGCCCGCAGTCAGGTCGTAGAGGTCGAGCACGCATCATTTGACCAAGCCCTACGCATCGAAGTGCTGCACGAGGCGGGCGATCCTTGGAGCGTCGAAATTGGCAACCCCACGGCCCTTGCGGTGCAAAAGGGCGATGTCGCCCTGATCCACTTTTGGGCGCGGGGAATCGAGTCGAGCGACGAGACCGGCGAAGTCTTTGCCACCGTCTATGCCCAGAAAGCCGCGCCCGATTGGGACAAATCGCTCTACAGGGGGTTCAGTGTGGGGCTTGCTTGGCGCGAGTTCTTTTATCCATTTGAATTTATCGACGAGTACGACGCCGGCGAGGCCGCGATCAACTTCGGCGTCGGCAGCCGTCGCCAGACCATTGAAATCGCCGGTTTTGAAGTCCTCCACTACGGCAGCAGCCTATCCGTAGGAGACCTGCCCCAGACCCGCTTGACCTACGCCGGCCGCGCTCCTGACGCCGCTTGGCGACAGAGCGCTGAGGAGCGCATTAGGCAGCACCGCCAAGGCGATTTTACGCTGCAAATCATCGACTCGGCTGGCCAGCCAGTGGCCGATGCCCCAGTTGAAGTCACTATGCAGCGCCACGCCTTCCTCTTTGGCTCGGCCCTACAGATGTGGCGGCTGACCAGCGAGACAGCCGAAAATCAGACCTATCGCGCCAAGGTCCAAGAACTCTTCAACGCCGCCTCCAACGAAAATGCCCTCAAATGGCCGCCTTGGGATGGCGACTGGGGCCAGACCAATTTCAGTCGCGCAAAGACGCTGGCTGGATTTGCCTGGCTCAAGGACCATGGTTTTCATCGGCGCGGCCACGTCTTGGTCTGGCCTGGCTGGCGCAATCTGCCCCAAAGCATCCGCGATATGGCCGACCAAGCTGACGCTGCCACGGCTATCCCCCTGCTCGTCATCGACCATATAGACGAGATCACCCAAGCCACCGAGGGGCTGGTCGAGGAGTGGGACGTCATCAACGAGCCGTACACCAACCACGACCTCATGGATCTCAGCGGCGATCACGTCATGGTCGAGTGGTTCCAAGCCGCCCGCCGCAATCTCCCCACGGCCCCGCTGTACCTCAACGACTACAACATCCTCAGCAACAACGGCCAAGATGTAGCCCACCAGAACCACTACGAGCAAACCATTCAGTATTTGCTCGATCAAGGTGCCCCCATTACCGGCTTGGGTATGCAGGGGCATTTTGGCGACCAAGTGACGGCTCCCGCAAAGCTACTGGCACTGCTCGACCGCTTTGGCCGCTTCGGCCTCGACATCAAAATCACCGAATTCGATATCAACACAACCGACCAAGCCCTGCTCAATGATTATACCCGCGACTTTATGACCGTCGTCTTCAGCCACCCCGCGGTCGCTGGTTTGCAATGGTGGGGTTTTTGGGAAAAGGCCCACTGGCGACCCAACGCCGCCCTGTACAACGCTGACTGGAGTCCTAGACCTCACGCACAGATCTACAAGGATTTAGTTTTTGATCAGTGGTGGACCCGCCAGCAGGGTCGCACCAGCGCCGACGGACAATTCAGCGGCCGGGGTTTTTACGGCTCCTACCAAGTAGAAGTTCGCCACGGCGACGAAGTGTTCACCGCACCCTTCACCCTCGAACCCGATATGGAAACCGTCACCATCCGCCTAGACGTCGCAACCACTATCCGCGATACAGAGACGCAACCCGCTCGGTTCAATCTCGAACAAAATTACCCCAATCCCTTCAATCCCTACACCACGATCCGCTACTCGCTGGCGGCTCCGACCGAGGTGCGCCTCAGCATCTATAACAGTCTGGGCCAGCGCATTAAAACCTTGGTCCAAGCACACCAGCCAGTCGGTGTGCAGACGGTAGCTTGGGACGACACGGACCAAGACCAGCGGCCGGCTGGTACCGGCACCTATATCTGCGAACTAGTTACCGAGTACGCGACCCAGCAAAGGCTCATGCTACTGCTGCAATAAAGATCAGCCCGTCCGCGGCCGCACCACGGTTTCGCCGTCGGCTTCCACCAGCGGCCGGTTGTAGATATAGGGAGGTTCGAGCACGGCCTGTTGCGCCTCGGTCAGCTCGCTGACCCATTCGGGCTGGCTGGTTTGATACGTCCCCCCGGCAAAGTGCAAATACTTGGGCGAGTAGCGGTAGAGCAGGGAGCGCCGCTCGTGCTCGGCCGTCCACGGGAGCGTGCCGTGCAGGGTCGCCTCGTTGAAGATGACCATGTCGCCGGTCTTGCAGGGGACGTTGTACACGATCTCGCGGTGCTCCTGCCAGTGGCAAATTTTTTGCGGCAGCGGGAAGTTGGCCTTGTGGCTGCCTGGGATCACGCACAGCCCGCCGTCGCCCTCATTGACGTCGGCGAGCTGGAACTGGCAGACGATCATGCCGCAGCGCATCTGGTCGTTGGCATACGCGTAGTACTGTGCGCCATTGAAGTGGCGGCTAGTCGAGCCGTGGAGGATCAGGCCCTCGGCTCCCTTGCCGCCGCAGAGCATAAAAGGCGAGTGATCCATCTTCCAGCCGCGGCCAAAGAGCGCGTCGAGATAGGGGATGAGCTTTTTGTGCGCCAACAGGGCGCGGAAGGGCAGGCAGTGGGGTTTTTCCCATTCGAGCATCCCCGTGAACATGCCGCGCCGCCGGCCCGCGAGCGCGTCGCTGCCGCCGGTA
>JAJDYK010000336.1 GCA_022825185.1 Candidatus Latescibacterota bacterium
CCAACGGTTTTGGGCATTGCAGGGCTACGAGTACACTGCGCCACGCCTGTCAAAGAGTGAATATGCCACGATAGGTTGTACCCCGGACGACCCCCGTCGGGCGTGGGTCGAGGATCTGCTCAACTCTTCGGATGCCCTCGAGCTTTTCGAGGGGGTTCACGATTTCGACGTGGACGAACCGTCGGAGGATTTCCCGATCCTGAGTATGGCCTTCGGGTCGTGGACCCTTATCGTTCGATTCCGCATTCCAGAATTCGGACGTTGGCTGGCCGCCACCGGTTCGCAGCATGCCTACGCCCACCACCGCCGAACCATGCAGAATATTACTTGGCAGCACCGGCAGCGTCAGCCTGAACACCAAGCGCAGTGGCTGTTCAAGATGCCCTTTCATCTCATGGAGTTGGAGACCCTCGTCGAGACCTACCCCGATGCCCTTTTCATCCAGACCCATCGCGAACCTACGCAATTTATGGGGTCCTGGAATAGCTTCGTAGAACGAACGCACTCGCTTATCTACGAGCCACAGCCGCGAGAAACCTTCGGTGCCGAGCAGTTGGCTTTAATGAGCGGCATGATGGACAGAGCCGTACACTTCCGGGAAGCTCATCCCGAACTGGAGCACCGCTGGATGGACGTAAATTACGTCGATCTGATCGAGGATCCGTTTGGTGTGGTTCGCAGCATCTATAAACACTTTGGCTGGACCTTGGAGCAAGCAGCCATCGACGCCATGGAAGATTGGCAGGAGCGGCAGGCACAGCAACGCCGGGGGGAGAAGCAGCACCGCTACGACCTGAGCGACTACGGCCTCACCCCAGAGAAAGTCAATGCCGCATTCGCTCGCTATCGAAATTTCATCACCGATCGCGGTATTAGGTCATCCCGTTCCTGAACAACGGCGGGCGCGTCACAACTTCAGCCGCTTAAAAATGCGCTCGGGGATGCTCTTGATCACGAGCATGATCCAGCGCCAAAAAAACGGCGTGTAGAGCACGTTTTTCCTTTGCCGATATGCGCGCACAATGTCCGCAGCCACTCGTTCCGGTGGTGCGACCAAAAACAACCCCTCTAGCCCCTCGGTCATAGGCGTATCGACGAATCCAGGCTTGACCGTCAAGACGTGTACAGATGTCGCAGCCAGCCGATTGCGCAGCCCTTGCAAGAAAATCGACAGCCCCCCCTTAGCTGATCCATACGCGTAGTTGCCCTGGCGGCCTCGGTCGCCAGCCACAGACGAAATAGCGATGATACCAGTCGGCGCACCCCTTTCCTCTAAATAATTGGCCAAATGCGCCAGCGCGATGGCCGCGCCGGTGAAATTGGCGTTGAGGATGTGAGCTAGCGCATCCGTATCGCGCTGCGCGGCGCGCTCGTCGCCGAGATAGCCAAAGGCGAGGACGACCAAGTCGAAGGGGCCGCCGCGCTCGTGAACCTGCTGCGGCAAGCGCGCCAACGCCGCAAAGTCCAAGGCGTCAAACTCGAACAGCTCCACCTCGCACGAGTTCCTGAGCCGCAAGTCCGCAGCAAAAGGCTCCAGCTCGCTGCACCCTCGGGCGGCCAGCGCGAAATCGTACCCGTCGAGGCGCTCGACGATGGCTTGGGCAATCGCCGACTTCGCCCCCAGAATCAAGGCCCTCACGTGATCCCCAAGCGGTCGGACAGACAGGAGCGGAAGCGGCACTCGGGATCGTACTTGCGCTTGACCGCTTTGAATTGTCTTAGTTGCGGATACATGGCGGCGAAATCCTCCCTTTCCAAAATGGCGTCCTTGGCCAGATAGACGCGGCCTTTGGCCTCGACGATGATCTTGTTCAATGCGCGCAAGAAGGGAATCGTCCCGTCATCGCGCAAGGGAATATCCAGCGCGAGGGTATAACCCGCGATGGGAAAAGAAAGCAAGCCCTCGCTCGGCGGCCCAAACGTCTTGAGCACAGCCAAGGGCGAAGCCACACCCTCGCGGGCAATGCGCCCGAGCAGGTCAGCGATCACCTCCGCGCCATCGTCATAGGGCACGGCGATCTGGTACTGCAAAAAGCCCCGGCGGCCGTACAGGCGGTTCCAGCCGCCGATGGCGTCGAGCGGATAGAAGTACGGATCGTAGTGGACCAGCGCATTGGTCGCACGGCGCACTTGGCGATGGTAGTAGAGGGAGTTAAACACCTTCAGCGACTGGGCATTGAGCACGCCGCCGGGCAAGAAAAACGGCACGGCCCAGCGGCCATCGCCATGGATGGCAAAGGGCGGCTTGCCCTTGAGCTCGCGCGCATCGGCGTGTTCCCCCAGCAGCACGTGGCCGCGCCCTAGCTTCCGGCCCGTTTGCAGCCCATCGATCCACGCAACCGAATAGGTGTACTGATGCTGAGTCTCCGTGCAGACGCGGCACGTCTCGGCCCAATTCGCCGTCTTAATCGCACGCTGCCGAATGTACGCCGACGGCACCTTTTTCAGCCGCAGCGTCGCCGCATAGATAAATCCCGTCAGGCCCATGCCGCCGAGCGTGGCCCAAAACAGATCGGCGCACTCGTTGCGCGAGCAGCGCACTAGCGAGCCATCGGCCAACACCATGTCCAGCGATTCGACAAAGGCGGCAATGGACCCCTCGGCGTGGTGGTTTTTGCCGTGGACATCCGCGGCAATGCAGCCACCGAGCGTGGGAAACTTAGTCCCCGGCGTAACGGGTGGGAAAAAACCCTGGGGCAGGGCAAAGCGGATGATCTCCGCGAAGGTAATGCCAGCTTGCGCACGCAACAGACCGCGCTGCGGATCGAAGTCGAGCAGGTGCTTGAGAGGCAGGGTGGAAACGACGCGCTCGTACAGGCAGGCGTCGCCGTACGAGCGGCAATTGCCCTGGGGCAAAATCGGAGTCGCGGCGGCGCGAGCGAGATCGCTTAGATAGCGCGCGCGCTGAACCGAGGCGGAGACGAGCGGGTACAGCCCCCAGCCGCTAGTGGCAATTTTTTTGTCCAATAGCCGAAGTAGGTCGGGTGATTTTTCTCGGTAAAAAATAATACAACAGACGGTACCCAGCGCCCTGTCTGTTGCGTACCAATAATATAACCTAACTGCAAACTAAGTGAGGACAGCGCGGCTGCCGCTTGGCCCGCGCCCTGTTGACGGGGTTTATTATATTATATTATTCGTCGATGGGAATTTCGTACAACGCGCATCAAACGACGAGAGAGGATGGTTGCCATGCTCAGCCCCAACCCAGCCGTCAAGTTCACATATCAAGATTACCTGCACACCCCAGACGATCAGCGCTATGAACTGTTGGACGGAGAATTGATTATGGCCCCCGCGCCCAACTTAGGACACCAGCGAATTGACACCCGGCTAGGCTCACTGCTTCACACATTCGCACAGGAAAAAGGCTTGGGCGAGGTTTTCCACGCCCCCTGCGACGTAGTGCTATCGAATACGGACGTGGTGCAGCCAGACCTGCTGTTCATCTCCCAAGAGCGAGCGCACCTGTTACTCGGCGGCGCGAATGTCCTCGGCGCACCAGACTTGGTCGTCGAAATCCTGTCGCCTTCCACCTCTGGCCGGGACCGGACGCTCAAACGCGCCCTGTATGCGAAACACGGTGTGCAGGAATACTGGCTGGTCGATCCAGACGCCCGGACGGTGACGGTGCTGCAGCTCGCAGAGGAAGCCTTCGAGGTGGAGGCCATCTACGGCGAGGGACAGGCGATGACTTCGCCCATGCTCGTTGGCTTCACCGCTGACCTGAACGAAATTTTCGGCCCGCGCTGAATGATCTTGGCCACCACCCCCCGACGAACGCGGCGAATGCGACCATGCAGGTAACGCTTGCGCCGCAGACCATAGAAGCCCTTGTCCACGGCGAATGCGCCGATGTGTTCTCGGCCTTGGGTATGCACCCTTTAGACGAGGGATGCGTCGTGCGCGCGTTCTTGCCCGATGCGACGAGTGTGCGGGTCGTCGAGCGGGATGGGCAAAACGCGAGCTTTCCAGCG
>JAJDYK010000303.1 GCA_022825185.1 Candidatus Latescibacterota bacterium
CGACCGAATTTTTTTCTCCACCGTCAACAGCAACGGCGGCACGGTCTTGCAAATCAAGGGCAACGGCGACAGCCTCGCCGTCGAGCAGGTCTGGCAAAACAAAAAGATGGAAAACGAGTTCGGCACCTCGATCCTCTACGAGAACCATCTCTACGGCTTTGGCGGCTCAATCCTCAAGTGCCTCGACGCCGAGACCGGTGAAGAAAAGTGGAAGACCCGAGGCTACAACAAGGGCACTCTTATAGTCGCCGACGGCCACCTCATCATCTTGGGCGAACAAGGCAATCTCGGCCTAGCCGAAGCCACGCCCGAAGGCTTTGTCGAAAAGGCCAGCTACCCCGCTTTCGACAGCCGCTGCTGGACCATTCCTTCGCTGGCCAATGGCCGTCTCTATATGCGCGACGAAAGCGAGATCGTCTGCCTCAACATACAAGGAGCAGCCCAATGAGTATAGCGCACAATGCCCTGTTAGTCCTCGTCTTATGCGCCTTTCCAGCTTTAGCCCAAGATTGGTCGCAATGGCAATCGACAGGCTGGCCGCAATGGCTCGGCCCCGACCGCAATGGCATCTCTTCGGAGACGGGTCTGTTCGGCAAAGCGCCCTCTTTTAAAGAGTCCTGGCGCGTCCATGCCGGGCAGGGATCTTCCGGCCTGTCCGTAGTCGGCGATCGTCTCTATACAATGTACATCCACAGTGGAGAGGCATACGCTGTCTGTCTCGACGCCCGCAATGGCGAAGTGATGTGGCGCACCCGCACCACTGGCAACGATCCCTCGGAACGGCGAGACAGCCGCAGTCCGCGTGCCACTCCCACGGTTGACGGCAAGATGGTCTATGTCTTCAGTGCCCTTGGCAAACTCCTCGCGCTCGACAGCCAGTTCGGCACCCAACAATGGCGCCGCGATATAATGCTCGAATTCGACAACGTGAGTCCCGGTCGAAGCTTTGCAGCGTCGCCGCTAGTCGAGAGGAACCTCGTCTTAATCGAAGCAGGCAGTAAGAGTGGTCGTTCGCTAATAGCCTTTGACAAAACTAGCGGCGAGGTCGCCTGGACTACTGGCAGCGACGAGAGGGGCTATTCCTCTCCCATCATCGCCACTATCGGCCAAACGCGCCAAGCAGTATTTTTCACCGGCTACGGGCTGATCGCGGTCGCGCCGCAAAAAGGCCGGGTGCTGTGGCAATATCCCTGGATAACCAGCCAGTCCACCAACGCTGCCACCCCGGTTTTTATCCCGCCCAACCGCTTCTTTATCTCTTCCAGCTCCGGTATGGGCGGCACTGTGGTGGAAGTCACCGCCACAGACGGGCGCTATGAGGCGGCGGAAGTCTGGCGCAACAATAACATGCAAAACCACTCTGCCACCTCCATCTACTACCAAGGGCACCTCTACGGCTTTGACGGCTCAATCCTCAAATGCCTCGACGCCGAGACCGGCGAGGAAAAGTGGCAGACTCGGGGCTATGGCAAGGGCACCCTAATCGTCGCCGACGGCCACCTTGTCATCTTGGGAGAACGCTGTAATCTCGTCATAGCCGAAGCCACGCCCGCAGGCTTCGTCGAAAAGGCCAACACCCTAGTCTTCCCCCGCAGCAGATGTGAGACCCTCCCCTCACTCGCTGACGGCCAGATTTACCTCCGCGACGATAAGGAAATCGTCTGCATGAACATAAACTTGGTAGGAGCAACTCAATGAGAAATGTCCGTGGCATCCTGTTAATTTTTGCCTTGACGGTACCTACACCCTTCGTCCACGCCCAAAGTGCCGACGACTCACTCCACGTCGTCGATGAAACCATCGTCACCGGCTCGCGACTGGCCATCCCCCGCGCCAACGCCATCGCCACCAAAATGCCATTACCCCTGCGCAAGACCCCCTTGAGCGTCGGGATCGTCTCCCAGCCCCTGATCGAGACTCAAGACGGCGCAACCCTCAGCGACGCGCTGGCCAATGTCAGCGGCGTCGGCGTCCACACCAACTTTGGCGTCCACGACCTGTTCTACTTGCGCGGCTTCGACTCGCTCGCCAACGGTTTGGTGCTCTCCGACGGAGTCCCTGAACCCGAAGCGACCTTCTACCAACTCTACAATGTGGATCGCGTCGAGGCCCTCAAAGGCCCCGGTGCCTTCCTCTACGGCGGCAACCCGCTGTCGGGCACCATCAACCTCGTCCGCAAACGTCCAGACCCGGCGAACGACTTTGCCCGCGTCAACGCTTCCTTAGGCAGCTTCTCCACGTACCGCGCCACCCTCGACGCCGGCCGCGCCCTACCTGACCAGGGCCTCTCCCTGCGTCTCAACGCCCTATGGCAGGACGCGGAAAGCTACCGCGACGACAAAAACAGCTCGATCCTCGCCGTAAACCCAACGCTGCGGCTGAACCTCGGCGAGCGCTCGGCACTGCACCTCGACTTCGAGTACCTCACCAGCGAGCACAAGGCCGACGCCGGGCTACCGCTCATCGCCAGCCAGCCCTTTTCTAATGAAGGCCTGCTGCTGCTCTACGGCGACGCGCTCCCCGACGTGCCGCGCACCCGCTCATACCAAACGCCTTTCGACCTTTCAGAACAGACCATCCAGCGCTTCCGCGCCGATTACGAATGGCGCTTGAGTCCCAATTTCACTTTGCGCGACAAATTCTACTATACCCGCCTCGACTGGCCCTCGCAGGGCACCCTCTTCGGCGGCACCACCCCCAACGCCAGCGGCTCGTTGGACCTCATCCGCTTGCTCAACGAGCTCGATGACGAGCAGACGGTGGTCGGCAACCAACTCGAAGCCCTGTGGGCGCTGGACACTGGCGGCCTCAAGCACCAGTTGCTCTTCGGCCTCGAATTCTCTCGCTACCAAGACGACTTTACCTTAGCGGTAAATTTCCTCCCCCCGATCAACCTCTTCGCTCCACAAGAGACGGCGACCTTAGCGCAATTGGTGCCAATACCCGACCAATCGCTGGCCGGCGAAACCTCTGCTCAAACCCTAGCACCCTATTTCGTCGATCGCATCACTCTTTCCTCCCGCGTCGAGTTTTTCGTAGGGGGCCGCTTCGATCTAGTCGATTACGACAAGACCAGCACCGTCAACCAGCGAGACCCCACCGCCGCCGACCCCACTTATCGGCCAGTACCCATTGACGCCCAACGCGACTATCGGCAGTTGAGCCCGCTACTAGGCGCGGTCTTCGCGCCGAACGACGAGCTTTCGTTTTATGCCAACGTCGGCAGTGCCTTCGCCCCCCCTTCGGCCCTAGCGGTCGGCGGTCTGGAACCTGAAAAAAGCCGCCAAGGCGAAGTCGGCGCTAAAGCGCAATTGTTCGACGGCAAACTCGACGGTCGTCTCGCGCTGTTCCACTTGCAAAAGGACGATATTGCCATCCCCGATGACAACAATTTAACCCGGCAACTCGGCGATCAGCGCACTCGGGGTCTGGAGTTGGAGCTGTGGGCACGCCCAGCAGCGGGTTGGTACGCCCAAGCCTCCTACGCCTATCTCGATGCCGAACTGACGCGTTTCAATGAGTTGGAGCGCAAAAAGCTCGACCCCGTCTCGCAGGCCATCGTCGCCGAGGTAGTCGACCGCTCGGGCAACGCCCCAGCCTTCGCCCCCGAGCACCTAGCGACGCTGTGGGCCGCCCGCGATTTTGGCGCAAACCTCACCTTGGCCGCCGGCATCCGCTACGTCGGCAATCAGTTCGTCGCCGAGGACAATGTCTATGAGATCGACGGCGCGCTAACGCTCGACTGCGGGCTGACTTACCGCCAGGGTCCGGCCCTCTTGCGGATCAACCTCAAGAACGCGACCGGCAGCGAATACGAGACCCGGGGATTCGGTGCCTACTCGGTCATCCCGGCCGCTCCTTTCTCCTTCAAAGCGACCCTAGGTTATTCGCTGTGAGCAACTGCGAACGCCTCAGCCGCGACGCGTTGGCGGAGCACCAACTCCAACGTCTGCACGCCCTGCTGGGCCAAGTGCTGGCGACGAACGCATTTTACCGCCAGAAGCTCAACGCGGCCGGTATCACACGATCCGAGGACATCGCCGCGCTCGATGACTTAGCCCGCCTCCCCTTCACCACCCGCGCCGAACTTTCTGCCGACCAAGTCGCGCATCCTCCCTATGGTACCAACCTCACCTATCCGCCCGAATGCTACACCCGCATCCACCAGACCTCCGGCACCACCGGTCAGCGCCTGCGCTGGCTCGACACCGCTGAAAGCTGGGACTGGTGGGGCCGCTGCTGGGCTCAAGTCTATCGAGCCGCTGGCGTCAGTGACCGCGACCGCATCTTTTTCGCCTTCTCCTTTGGTCCGTTCATCGGCTTTTGGAGCGGACACCAAGGGGCCAGCCACATCGGCGCGCTGATCGTCCCCGGCGGCGGCATGTCTTCAGCGCAGCGCCTAGACGCCATCATCGAAAACGAGATCACCGTCCTCGTCTGTACACCAACGTATGCCTTACACTTGGGCGAAATCGCCCGCGAGCGCGGCCTCGACCTCGCCGCCAGCAGCGTACACACCACCATCCACGCGGGCGAGCCAGGCGCGAATCTCCCCGCTACCCGCGCCCAACTCGAACGCACTTGGGGTGCCCACTGCTTCGACCACGCCGGAGCCACCGAGGTCGGCGCTTGGGGTTTCGACTGCCGTGAACAGGCTGGCTTGCACCTAAACGAGGGTGAGTTCATCTGCGAAATCCTCGATCCGCAAAGCGGCGCACCCGCCGACGAGGGCGAGCTGGTCATCACCAACCTTGGCCGCACGGGAATGCCGGTTATCCGCTACCGCACCGGCGACCGCGTCGCCCTCAATCGCACGCCCTGTGCTTGCGGCCGCACCTTCCAACGGCTCCAAGGCGGCGTCATCGGCCGCCTCGACGACGCCCTGCTCATCCGAGGCGTGGTCATCTATCCCAGCGCCATCGAAAATGTCGTGCGCCAGTTCCCCGCAGTCACCGAATTCGCCGTTGACGTCCACCGGCGCAAAGCACTGGACGAGTTGGAGGTGCGCCTAGAACTCAACGGCAATGCCAACGACACCGCCGACCAAGTAGAACGCGCCCTTGCCTACCGGCTGGGCCTGCGCGCCGCCATCCAAATCGCCGCGCCAAACACCCTCCCGCGCTTTGAACTCAAAGCCCAGCGCTTCACCGATCACAGGAGCGGCACGTGAGCGACGTCATCGTCATCGGCGGCGGTCCCGCTGGCAGCACCGCAGCCGCCCTCGTCGCCGCAACCGGCCGCCAAGTCCAGCTCTTCGAGCGGGAGCAATTCCCCCGCTTCACAATCGGCGAGTCCCTGATGCCAGAGACCTACTGGACGTTCAAACGACTCGGCGTGCTCGACCAGCTCAGAGACAGCGCCTTCCCCCGCAAGCACAGTGTGCAGTTTTTCGGCAAGTCGGGTCGCGGCTCAACGCCCTTTTACTTTTCCGACACCAACCCCCACGAAAGCGCAATAACTTGGCAGGTCTTGCGCGGCCCATTCGACGAGATGCTCCTCGACAACGCCCGCGCCAAAGGTGCCCAAGTACATCAAGGTGCCCGAGTTCTCGAAGTCCTGTTCGATGGAGACCGCGCCACCGGCGTCCGTGCCAAGCTCGCCGACGGCCAAACCCGCGATTTTGCCGCGCAAGTAGTAGTCGATGCCACCGGCCAGAGCACGCTGATCGGCCGTAAGCTCAAGCTGACCCAGCCCGAGCCTGAACTGAAAAAGGCTTCGATCTACACCCACTATCGCGGCGGCCAGCGCGATGAAGGCATTGACGAAGGCGCAACCTTGATCCTCCACACCGAGAACCGGGATTCCTGGTTCTGGTACATCCCCCTGCCCGACGACAAGGTCAGCGTCGGCGTGGTCGGCGCGATCTCCTACTTGGTCCAAGGTCGCCGCGAAGACGCGCAGACCATCTTCGACCAAGAGCTGGCCAAGTGCCGCCCCATGCAGGAGCGCCTGCAACACGCCGAGCAACTCTTTCCGGTCAAGACCACCAAGGACTTTTCCTACCGCGCCAGCCGCATCGCCGGCGAAGGCTGGGTGCTGGTCGGCGATGCGTTCTGTTTTCTCGACCCAATGTACTCCTCGGGCGTGTACCTAGCCCTCAAATCCGGCGAGATGGCCGCCGACGCCATTGCCGAGGCCTTTGCCAAAGGCGACTTTTCTGCCGCGCAGTTGGGCGGTTTCGGCCCCGAGCTAGTGCGCGGCATGGAGGCAGTGCGCAAAATGGTGTACGCCTTTTATTCCAAGGACTTCAGCTTCGCCGAATTCCTCAAACGCCATCCCGAATGCAAACAGGGGGTCATCGACGTCCTCAGCGGCAACCTCTTCAGCGAGCACGTTGAGCCTATCTTCGGGCCGATGAGCGAGGTGTGCGAGATGCCCGACGCCGTCCCCTTAACCCCGCAACCTTCAGGAGCAACACCGTGAATACCACCGTCCGCCGGCTCCTCTACTTGGGGCTTTTCGTCCTCTACCTCTTACACAATGACCTCTGGCTCTGGGACGATCCGCGCATCGTCTTGGGGCTGCCCATCGGCTTGCTCTACCACATCGGCTTCTGCTTGGCCGCTACCGGGCTGATGATCTTGCTGGTCAACTACGCTTGGCCGTCCGAGTTGGACGCAGAGGACGAGGAGCAAGCCGCATGACCACGATCATCATCTTATGCTACCTCGGCCTAGTACTCTGCATCGGCGTCCTCTCCAATCGCTTCTTTCGCGGCACCGGCGAGGACTACTTTGTCGCCAGCCGCTCCATCGGCCCCTTCCTGCTGCTGATGTCGCTGTTTGGCACCAACATGACCGCGTTCGCCATTTTGGGAGCCTCCGGCGAAGCCTACCACACGGGTATCGGCGTCTTTGCCCTGATGCCTTCGGGCGCGGCCCTAATTATCCCCACCGTCTTCTTCTTTATCGGCACCCGCGTCTGGGCGCTCGGCAAGCGCCACAACTTGCTCACGCAGGTCCAGTACTTCCGCCGCCGCTGGGACTCCGACGGCTTGGGGCTCCTGCTCTTCGTCGTCATGATCGCGCTGCTGATTCCCTATCTGCTCATCGGCGTCATGGGCGGCGGCATCACCCTCGCCCAAGTCACCAAGGGGCAGATCCCCCAGTGGGCCGGCGGCATGTTGGTCTGCTTGGTGGTACTGGCCTACGTCAGCTTCGGTGGCATGCGTGGCACCGCCTGGGCCAACGCCTTCCAAACGCTGGTTTTTATGATCCTCGGCGGCGTGACCTTCTTCGTCATCGTCGATAAGCTGGGTGGGCTGGACAACGCGCTAGCGCAAGTTGCAGCAGCGCACCCCGAGCTGCTGATCAAAGGAGACAATATCAGCCCAATCAAACTATTGACCTACACCTGCATCCCGCTGTCAGTGGGCATGTTCCCCCACCTTTTCACCCATTGGCTCACCGCTAAAAGCGCCCGCACCTTCCGCTGGCCGCTGATGTTCTACCCGCTCTGCATCGCCATCGTCTGGATTCCCAGCGTGCTCTTGGGGATCTTCGGCAGCATTGACTTCCCCGGCCTCAAGGGCGCGGCTGCCAACTCCGTGCTAGTCAAGATGATCGACCTACACGCTCCGGGTGCCCTAGCCGGCCTGCTCGCCGCCGGGGTCTTTGCCGCCATCATGTCGTCGCTCGACTCGCAAGTCCTCTCCATCAGCAACATGTTCACCCAAGATGTCGTCCGCCACTACCGCAAGGGCGACGAGTTGAGCGAAAAGGCCCAAGTCCTATGGGGACGCCTCTTCGTGATCGCCATCTTCGCCGTTACCTACGTGCTCTCGCTGATCTCGGCCCGCAGCATCTTCACCCTCGCCGTCTGGTCCTTCACCGGCTTTGCAGCGCTTTTCCCAGTGGTGGTCGCCGCCCTGTTCTGGAAGCGCAGCACCAAGTACGGCGCGTTTGCTTCCGTGCTCACCGTGGCTGCGCTGTGGTGCTATTTCTTCTTTCAGGGGTGGAAAATCCCCGGCTATACGGTCGGCATGACCGGAGTAATGCCCGTGGCGGTGATCCTAGCCGCTTCTGCCGTGGCCATGATCGTCGGCTCGCTGCTGACCAAGCCACCGGCCAAAAGCACCGTCGATAAATTCTTCTAGCGATGCGTATCGCCTACATCACGGCCGGTGCCGCCAGTATGTACTGCGGTAGCTGCATCCACGACAACGCGCTCGCGGCCGCCCTTTCGCGCCGCGACGCCGATGTCGCCCTCATCCCGACTTATACCCCGCTGCGCACAGACGAGGAAAACGTCTCACTCGACCGCGTCTTCTACGGCGGCGTCAGCATCTTCCTGCAACAGCAGTGGTCGTTTTTTCGCCGCACGCACCGCCTCTTCGACCGCGTCCTCGACTCGCCATTCCTGATCCGCACCCTCGCGCGCTTTGGCTCCTCGACCAACGCCCGCGACCTAGGACCGCTCACCGTCTCAATTCTGGCCGGCGAAGAGGGCAATCAACAAAAGGAACTCTCCCGCCTCATCGCTTGGCTCCAGCGCGACTTCAAACCCGACCTCATCCAGCTAACCAACGCCATGTTCGTCGGCATGGCTCGGCAATTAAAAGCACAACTCGGCGTCCCCATCCTCTGCGCCCTCCAAGGCGAAGACCTGTTCTTAGACGGCCTAGTCGAACCCTCGAAGACCCAAGCCCTAGACATCCTACGCCAACGAGCCCAAGACATCGACGCCTTCATCGCCCCGTGTGCGTATTACCAAGATCACATGGCCGAGTACTTACAGATACCGCGCACCAAAATCCACGTGGTGCCGCTCGGCCTCAATCTGACCGGACACGGCCAAGAGTCACCGCCCGCCAACGGCCCCTACAAAATCGGCTACCTCGCCCGCATCTGCCCGGAAAAGGGCTTTCACCTGCTCGTCGATGCCTTCCAACAGTTAAAAGAACAGCCCGAATTTGCTTCCCTCCGCCTCGAAGCCGCCGGCTACCTCAGCGCGTACGACAAGCCCTACTTCGCCGAGCAGATGCAAAAAATCCGCCGATGGGGACTAGCCGATTCGTTCACCTACCACGGCGAAGTCGATCGCCGCGAAAAAATCCGCTTCCTCTCCTCACTCCACGTCTTCTCCGTACCCTCGGTTTACGCCGATCCCAAGGGCCTATCGGTCCTCGAAGCCTTAGCCAACGGCATTCCGGTCATCCAGCCCGATCACGGCGCGTTCCCCGAGCTGATCGCAGCCACCGGCGGCGGTCTCCTCGTCGCACCCCATTCCCCGACGATCCTAGCCAACGAGCTTGCCGCCTTGCTGCGCGACGAAAATCGGCGACGTCAACTCGGACAAACCGGCCAAGAGGCGGTCCACAGCCGCTTCCACGCCGACGCCATGGCTGAGGGGACGCTCGCCGTGTACGAGCAGTATCTGTAGAAAGAGATCGACAACGACTATAGGGTGATGTGGTTCTGACCAGTGGTTAGGGCTGGTATTTTGACAGATTTACGATTCAATCGTAAATTCGCCAGCATGATTAGGCGCACCCTACAACAGTATCTTTTGCGCGATGCCCGCTTGTACCCGGTGCTCACCCTCACCGGCCCGCGCCAGTCTGGCAAGACGACCTTAGCCAGAGCGACCTTCCCCCAGCATAGTTACTACTCCTTGGAAGATCCCGACCAACGCATCTTTGCCTTAGAGGACCCCCGAGGATTCCTCGACCAACTCGACGGCCCAGCCATTTTGGACGAAGCCCAGCGAGCACCCGAGTTGTTTTCCTATATCCAGAGCATAGTTGACGCGGACGGCAGCACGGGCCGATTTGTGCTGACCGGTTCGCAGAATTTCCTGCTCATGGATCGCATTGTGCAGACCTTGGCGGGCCGTTGCGCCGTTCTGCACCTGTTGCCGCTTTCGCGTGCCGAGCTCGAAGGCCAAGTCCAGCCGGTGCCCGAAACCCCCGCGACGTTATTCGCCGGTCGCAAGACCCAGCTCCAGCTATGGCAGACCCTCTACACCGGCTTCTATCCGCGGATTCACGACCAGCGCATCCCGCCCACAATATGGCTCCCCGACTACGTGCAAACCTATCTCGAACGCGATGTGCGTTCGCTGGTCAATATCGGCAACATGGATGCCTTTGAGCGCTTTTTGGCTTTGTGCGCCGGTCGAGTCGGGCAGGTACTCAATTGCGCTGCACTGGCCAACGATTGCGGCATCGCCGTAGATACGGCACAGCGCTGGATATCCGTTTTGAAGACCAGTTTTGTCGTCTTTCTGTTGCCGCCGCACTACCGCAACTTCAACAAGCGGATGATCAAAAGTCCCAAGCTGTACTTCTACGACACCGGCCTCGCCTGTTATTTGCTCGGCATAAAAGACCCCCAAGTACTGCCCACCCATCCATTGCGCGGCCCTCTTTTTGAAAATTACCAAATCGCCGAAGCGGCCAAAGCCTTCCTCCACCACCGTCAGAAGCCCCCGCTGTATTTTTGGCGCGACCGCACCGGCCACGAGGTTGATCTACTGGTGGAACAGGGATCGGCGCTCTATCCGATTGAGATCAAGTCTGGACAAACGATCAGCTCCGATGCGTTCACTGCCCTTACCTGGTGGAGCCGCACCGCCGGACAGGACCTTGCAAATGCTTCGCTGATCTACGGCGGCGACCGCGCGTACCGGCGCAACAAAGTGGCGGTGCGACCGTGGTTTGCTGTTTGATGTCGATTACAGTGGAGACGCCAGGTCGGACAAACTAGCAAAGAGGCGGTCCACAGCCGCTTCCACGCTGATGCTATGGCCGAGGGGACGCTCGCCGTGTACGAGCAGTATCTGTAGATTGAGCTATTGCGTAAGGTTCGTTAATAATCGTTGACAGTGTAACAGAACGTGTTACATTCTTATAGAATGATCGCAAGTTTCAAGCATAAGGGGCTTGTCGAACTTTTTGAACGGGGTCGCAGCCGCCGAGTGCGCTGGGATTTGCAAAGGCGTTGCTTACGTCGTTTGGAAGTTCTCGATCAAGCGAAATCATTGACAGACTTGAATATACCGGGATTCAACTTTCACGGTCTGCAAGGGGTACCCAAACGTTATAGTATTCACGTCAATGGCCCGTGGTGTATCACGTTCGAATGGCAAGATGGTGATGCACTCAGGGTCAATCTTGAGCAATATCATTGAGGTGACAATGGCCGAATATTCCGTCAACCGTCCGTTGCAGCGCGCGCCTGTTCATCCAGGTGAGATTCTGCGTGAAGATGTATTGCCGTCGCTTGAGTTATCGGTTAGTGAAGCGGCTCGACGACTCGGTGTTTCGCGTCAACAATTGCATCGCGTTCTGGCTTGTACGCATCCGATTACAACAGAAATGGCACTTAGAATAGGAAAACTCGTCGGCAACGGTCCTATGCTCTGGTTGCGCCTGCAACAAGCCTGTGATTTGTGGCGTGTAGAGCAGCGCTTGGAAGACGAACTTGCTAAAATAAAACCTGCAAACTTGACGCACTCCCCAACCTAAAGCATTACTGGCGTCAAATCTTCCCTGCGGCGACAAATTCCCGCAAGAGCGCCAAGAAAGCCTCCGTCGCTAGCGAACGCCGTCGCCCCCGGTGCTCGATTAGGCCAATCTGGCGTTTGGCCAATCCATTGACCTGTATAGCGCACACTTTCCCGGCGGCGACTTCTGCTTCCACCGCCACCTCCGGCACCAGCGCAATACCCAACCCAATCTCCACGTAGCGCTTGATAATCTCGATCCCGCCGAGCGTCATTTCGACCTGCAGCGCCAAACCCTGCCGTTGGAAAACCTCGTCGAGCAACTGCCGGCTAGTGCTCCCGCGTTCCAAGACCAGAAACGGATATTCGGCAAGCTGTTTGAGCCCTATCCTGCGCCTTTTGCCCAGCGCGTGGTCCGGGGGACAAATAAGCACATCCCGCCGCTCGAAAAGCGACTCGCAGACCAAATCGCGGTGCTTGACCGGCAAGGTCGCCAACCCAAAATCCACTTCGTCGTTGAGCACTAGGTTGCTCACCTCCGGCGACATTCGATTGCGGATGTCCAATTCGACCGCGGGGTAGCGAGCGCGGAACTCGGCGAGCACGCCGGGCAAAACATAGGTGCAGTTGGTATCGCTAGTCCCGATGGCCAGCCGCCCACGCAAGACCTGCTTGAGTGCCGCAATATCGTCGCGCGCCTGCTCCAGCCGGGCGAGAACCGCCTTCGCATGAGCAAAGAGGACCTCGCCGGCCGGCGTCAGACGAAGTTGCCGCCGATTGCGCTCAAGCAGAATTTCATCTAGTTCATTCTCCAATGCCTTGATCTGTAGACTGATGGCCGGCTGTGTTAGAAAGAGCTTGTCGGCCGCCCGCGTAAAGCTCTGCTCGCGGACAATTTCGTAGAAACTGCGCAATTGGTAGAGGTACATTCAAAGTCCTTTATTTATATTACTTATTATAAGAATAATATATATAAATTTTTATTATGCTACAATTTCGCTTATCGTCAGAAGCGTCAACTAATTCACTCTTTAAATGGAGGATTACTATGAGCGCCATCATCGTCGTTGACGCCTTCTGGGGCGATTCAGGTAAAGGCAAAGTCGCCGCCTTCCTCGCGCAAAAACACCAAGCCGCCTACAGCGTCCGAGCCGGGATCGGCACCAACGCTGGGCACAGCATCCTCTTTGCCGACGGCAGCGAAATCCGCACCCGGCAGCTACCCTGCGGCTTTCTCCATCCCGATACGCAACTGCGCGTTGGCAGCGGCGTCGCCGTCGATCCCGAGCAGTTCTTCGCCGAACTAGACCAACTAGACCCGAGCTATAGGCTACGCGAGCGGACCCGCGTCGATTACCGCTGCCCGCTGATCCTGCCCGAGTACCGCCAACGCGAAGCGGCTGACAGCTTCCTACAGGAACACGGCACCACCGCCAGCGGCAGCGGCGTCGCCCGCGCCGAATTCGCCCTGCGCAAAGCGCGCCAAGCCCGCGACGAGCATACCCTCGCGGATTACACCGCCGACGTTGCCCGCGAACTCAACGAGAGTTGCCTGCGCGGTGAAACCGTCGTCGTCGAGGGCAGCCAAGGCACCCACCTGTCGCTAGCCCTGAGCGAAGACTATCCCGACTGCACCTCGGACAACTGTACCACCGCCGCCTTTGCCGATGACGTCGGACTCAACTGGCGTCACATCAAAGAAGTCTGCTTGGTGGTCAAAGCACTGCCTAGCCGCGTCGGCACTGGCCCCCTACCACTGCAATTGACATCAGCGGAGGAAGACCGCCGGGACATCGCCGAATACGGCGTGACGACCGGGCGACGGCGGCGCAAAGCCTCGGGTATCTCCTGGCCACATTTGGAAACAGCCGTCCTACTCAACGGTCCCACCCAGTTGGCCTTGACCTTCTGCGACCACCTCGACCCCGAGGTCGCCGGCGCGAGCCATCACGACGCATTGACCGCGCCCGTCCGACGCCTCATCGACGAACTGGAGACGCAATTCAACATTCCCGTAACGCTCTGCGATTGCGGCGTGCACTTTGAGAACCTCATCGAGATCGCGTGACCACTCGACAGCAGCGAGTCTCCTAGCCACATTATGGGCGAACGCGCAAGCGAAAGGATTATCCCATGACTTGGCTCGTCTTCGCTCTTCTCACCGTCTCTTGTTGGGGCCTCTACGGCGTCCTGCTGCACACCGGTCAGATCGCCATGGCCGACCCGGTAAACGGCCGCTACAAAGCCTTCCTCTTCGTCGGCTTGGCCTATCTGCTCACCGCGGTCTTCGGCTCGCTGATCGTC
>JAJDYK010000189.1 GCA_022825185.1 Candidatus Latescibacterota bacterium
CTGGCCGAGGAGTTGGTATTCGACGGGCAGGGCCGTTGTCGTCGCCAAAAAGGCGTTGACGCCAGCGGCGTACGCGTCGAGCATGGCGCGGGCTTGGGAACTGGACGCTTCGTAGTCCAACTTGGCGGTGCGGCCCATGCCCGCGGCGCGTAGGAGACGGTCACGGTCCAACCCTCCGGGACCAGCCCATTCGGACCAGCGGCCTAGGGCTTGATGGCGATCGAAGTCCATATGCCACAGGCGATCTTGGGCTGTGGCAAAGCCTTGGGCGAAGAACAGGTCGGCTTCCGATTCAGCTTGGATATGGGGGATTCCCCAAGGGTCGCGGTGAATGGTGACGGTTTTTTCAAGGCCCTCGCAACCCTGAGTGCTTTCGAGGTCGGGGAGGGCGGCTTGGAGGTCTTTAGGGCTGATAGACATTGCGTTCCTCTCGCGTTGTTGGTTCAGGATATTCTGCAAGGCAAATGCGTTTGCCGCAACATGTACATGAATGGTGAAATATAGCTGGATTGCCAAATCCCGTAGATTCATCTCCGAGTATAAGAGCAGAGAATCGGTCTTGATAAATGCCGATCCTCAATGTATCCTCATTGTATCTACTATTAGAGGAGGAAGATATGGAAACTCGCGTGCAAAAATGGGGCAATAGTTTAGCCCTGCGTATTCCCAAACCACTCGCTAGCCAGATTGGGCTTGAGCTCAACTCACCGGTCGAATTATCGCTACGTGGTAAGGAGTTAGTCATTGAACTTGTAAGATCGTCTAGCTTGAAGTTGGACGATCTTTTAGCCGAGGTGACTGAGCACAACTTACACGGTGAAATAGATCCTGGACCTGCGACGGGCAATGAAGTATGGTGAGATCGACCGAGTACGTCCCACAGCGCGGTGATGCGGTGTGGATTAACTTCAATCCGCGAATAGGACATGAGCAAGCAGGACATCGACCCGCCATTGTGGTTTCACCAGGGGCTTATAACAGCAAGACTCGCTTGGCAATTCTCTGCCCAATCACCAGTCAAGTGAAGGGGTATCCCTTTGAGGTCGCCATCCCTACGGGACTGGACGTGACGGGTGTTATTCTAGCAGATCAGATCAAGAGCATGGACTGGCAGGCGAGAAATGCAGCGTTGATATGTCCTTTGCCCACAGAGATAGTGGATGCGGTTTTACAGAGAGTCGAAACGCTCTTGGCAAGGGAGTAATTGCAGGCTTGAACAAGACCATTAAAGGGCTACTCGAACAGGCATTGGAAGGGCGGCGTTCGCGGCGCGAAGAATTTGCCGATCTCTTTGGCTGTTGGTCGGCAGCAGATCTGGCCGAGTTTGAAGAGGCGACAAAAGACCTGCGCCAGATTGATCCCGACGCCTGGAAATCTCGCCGGAAGCCAAGAAACAGCCGCGTCAGGCCGGCCGATCGTGGATCGGCCCCGGGTGGTCGCGAAGCGAGCCGCCTTGGCGGCCGGTGAGCGCGGCTTGGATTTCGCCGAGAATGGACAGGGCGATTTCCTCGGCCGTTTCAGCGCCGATGTCGAGGCCGACGGGGCTGAAGAGACGTGCGGCCTGCTCATCGCTTGGCGCGACACCTTCTTTTTGCAAATCGGCAAGCAGACGCTGAGTGCGCTGGTGTGGGCCGAGGACGCCCAAGTAGGCGAGGGGAGCTCCGAGCAAGTCCCGCAACAGAGCTTGATCTTGTAGGTAGTTGTGGCTCATGATGACGGCGCACGAGCGGTTGTCGAACTGAAGCTCCTCGGGCAGATGACCGGGCTGGGCGAGAAGGACTTGCCTAGCCCCAGGGAAGCGCTCGGCGCGGGCATAGGAAGGCCGATGATCGGCCACGGTGACGCGCCAGCCGAGTTCGCCAGCTAACTGAGCGAGGGGCACGGCATCGTACCCAGCGCCGAAGAGATAGAGGGCGATGGGTGGCAGCAGGGGTTCTATGAGCAGGGCGGCCTTGCCGTGCGTCAACTCGTAGTGGCGCGTGTAGCCGGGGGCGATGGGAAGTTGAGTGTCGTCGAGAGTAGCGAGGATTTCGCTAGCGGCGTTGAGCGCAATTTCGCGCAGTTCCAAGTCGGCGATGTCGTCTCGGGCATTCGCGGCCCCAATGCGGCCCCCATGCGGAGGCCGGACTGCACTGAGGCCGGACTGCTCCCGCTCGTCGAGGATCAGATGTTGACCCGGAGCAGCATTCGTTGCGCCCTCAGTAGCAAAAACCGTGACGAGAACGCCGTGCCGATCTTCCAAAGCGCAGCCGTGCAAGAAGGTTGGATAATGAAACGGCGCGTCTTGGGGCAAGCGTTCCAAGAGCACATCCACTGTGCCGCTACAGCCCAGACCAGTTCCCCAAAGGATATCGTCTTCAGAGGTGGCGTCGTAGTGGAGGAGACGGGGTTGGCCGTCGGCGAAGACAGCTTGCGCGTTTTCGCGCACATCTCCTTCGAGACAGCCGCCGCTGATGGTGCCCAAGCTCTGGAGGTCTGCTTCGATGAGCATGCGAGTGCCCGGGCCGCGATAGACCGAGCCAGAGGTCTGGACCACAGTGGCCAAGACATAGGGCTTCTCCGCCTCGTCGAGCACTCGGGCGCGGCGAAGGATCGTCTGCAAGTCTTTCACGGCTGAACTCCAAAGCGCCGGTACCAGTCGGCCCTCGTCGGCGCATCGACCTGGGCCTTCGTCGGCGCAGATGGCTCAGAACGTCGGCGCAGGTATTGCGCAGCCGTCGCACCGCGCAGCGTCATCAGGTATCCGACGAGAGCCTTGAGGCTGTCGATATTGTGGGCCGGGGCGAAGAGGTCGATGTACGGCAAGGCAGCCTGCATCCCGCGCGTGGCTGGCCGGTAGTCCGGGCTACCCAACAGGGGATTGAGCCAAATTAGGCAGCGGCTGCGGCGCTGCAACGCGCGCATGCTTTCTTCAAGGATCTCAATATCGCCGGTGTCCCAGCCGTCGCTGACAATCAGCAGCGCGGTCTGGTGATCGACGAGAGCGGCGTGTTCGCTGAGGAAAGTCTCCAGCGCGGCCCCAATGCGCGTGCCGCCCGACCAGTCCGGCACCTGCGCGGCAATCGCGTCCAAGCCCGCGCTTAGGTCGTTGCCCCTCAGCAGGGGCGCGACGTGGTGTAGCGAGGTCGCAAACACAAATGTCTCAATGCGGCGATAGGCGTTTTGGAAGGCGTACATGAACTGGATCAAGAAGCGGCTGTACAGATCCATGGACTTACTGACATCGCACAACAAGACCAGCTTGGGCTTCTGGCGGGTACGGCGACAATAGGATAAATCCAACAACTCGCCGCCTCGGCGCAGGCTGGCGCGGAGGGTGCGCCGCAAGTCGAGGCGGCCCGGCGGGCGCGCGGGCCGATAGCGGCGGCTGAAGCGCGTAGCGAGCGCGCGGGCGATGGCTTGCAGCAACCGTCCGATCTCCTCCAACTCTTCGGCGTTAAAGTCCTTAAAGTCGCGCTTTGTATGGACCTCAATGGGGCTGTATCCGGCGGCCTCGCGCTCCTCTTCGGTCGGCTCGCCCTGTTTGAGCCAATCGCGGATGCTCGTCAAACCATTCTTGCCGGGTCGATTGGCACTAGCCTTCTCGGAAGCAGAGGACTCCGGCTGGGGCTGACCCAATTCGCCAGCACGATCCCATACGGACCAATAGACATCAAACAGCGCATCGAAGAGCTTCTGCTCGGCGGGCGTCTTGGCCAAAACCGTCCGCAAGCTCAGCCGAAAGTCCTCTGGGTCAGACAGGTCAATGGCCGCGAGGGCGCGAAGCGCGTCTTGCTCCTCGCCTAAGGCCGGGCCAGAACCTTGGGCGCGCAACAGGCGGCAGAAGCCGACCACATTCGCGCTCAACGCGCCGTGCAATGCGATGTCGTCGATCTTGTGATTCATCGTTCTGGAGCCAGCTTGGCGCGGACCCCCAATCCTTCCAAGAACTCGGCCAGCGATTGCTTCACCTGCGCCACGTCGCGTTGGTCCTTGAACACAATGCCCAAGGTATCCGCCACGACTTCGAGGTCGAGATGGTGCTGGTGCAGGGCGACGAGAGCCTTGGCCCAGTCGAGGGTTTCGGCGACGCCGGGGACCTTTTCGAGGCGCTGCATGCGGATCTTTTCCATGAAGCGGCAGATCTGTTCGGCGAGCTGGACGTCGATCCCATTCACCTTGCGGCGCACGATCTCCACTTCCTTGTCAAATTCCGGATAGTCGATCCACAGATAGAAGCAGCGGCGGCGCACGGCGTCGGACAGCTCGCGGGTGCGATTGCTGGTCAAGATCACGTGCGGCCGCGCCGCCGCGCTAATGGTGCCGATTTCGGGGATGGTAATCTGCCAGTCGGACAGCACTTCGAGCAGGAAGCTCTCAAACTCCTCGTCGGCCCGGTCGAGTTCGTCGATCAGCAGCACCGGCGGGACGGGTTGGGTGATAGCCTGGAGCAAGGGACGCTTGAGCAGGAAGTCCTCAGAGAAAAGGTCGGCCTCGCGCTCGGCTAGGGGACGTTGGCTCTTCTCGTCGAGCTTGATGTGCAAAAGCTGGCGCTGGTAGTTCCACTCGTACAGCGCAGCGTGAGCGTCTAGCCCCTCATAGCACTGCAAGCGGATCAACTCGGTGTCGAGAGCGCGGGCTACGACCTTGGCGACCTCGGTCTTGCCGACGCCAGCCGGCCCCTCGATGAGCAAGGGACGCTCCAGAGTCTGCGCTAGGTACACGGACATGACAACTTGGCGATCGGCGACATACCCGTGCTCGGCGAGCATCTCTTGGATCGCGTCAGTAGTACTCATTAAACCTCTCTCGTTGCGCGGTGCAATGCCTTATAGCAAGCCGGAATGATTTGAACGATTCTTGTGAATCCTATTCTGCGTCTATCTGCGTCCATCTGCGGATCTTCTTGTCAATAGATGTGGCACGATCAAAGTCGCAGGCGGGTCAAGTCCCTTAATATCACGCGCCAACTTCCGTACAGCAAGAACGCGCCGACTGCGCCTGACATTGCCCACCGCTAGGGATTCTCTATATTCTCAAGTCTCTTTAACTCCGTCTGTGGACGCCTTTATATGTCCCTTGAAACACCCGCCAAAACCGAGTTAGTGCGCGACCTTTTGGGCCGCCCCTTGGCTTCTTTGCGCGTGTCGGTAATCGACCGCTGCGACCTGCGCTGCCAGTACTGCATGCCCGAAGAGCACTACACTTGGCTGCCGAGTGAAGACATCCTCAGCGCCTCTGAGCTCGAGCGCGTGGTCGATGCCTTTTGCCAAGTTGGCGTCCGCAGCGTCCGCCTGACCGGCGGCGAGCCGCTATTGCGCGCCGATCTACTCGAACTCGTCGCCCGACTCACACGACTACCACTGGTCGAGGACCTGGCGCTGACGACCAATGCGACGCAATTGGCGCGCCGGGCTGACTCCCTGCGGGAAGCCGGACTGCGCCGGATCACGGTCAGCTTGGACTCCCTGCAGTCAGCGCGCTTTGAGACGCTGACGCGGCGAGCCGCGCACTCCAAAGTCCTAGAGGGAATCCGCGCTGCTGCAGCAACTGGCTTTGACTCGATCAAAATCAATTCAGTCGTAATGCGCGGCTTCAACGACGACGAGCTAGTGGATCTGCTCGATTTCGGACGGGAGATAGGCGCAGAGGTTCGCTTCATCGAATACATGGATGTCGGCGGGGCCACACACTGGTCGCTCGGAGAAGTGGTGTCGCAGCAGGAGATGCTAGCGAAGCTGGAGGCGCACTACGGACCCATCGAGCGCGAGGCCGGGCGGGGCTCTGCGCCCGCAGAGCGCTTCCGCCTGCGCGACGGCACGCGCTTTGGCATCGTCGCGTCGGTCACCGAGCCGTTTTGCGGGGCCTGCGACCGCAGCCGCCTGACCGCCGACGGCCTGTGGTACACCTGTCTATACGCGCAGCAGGGCACCGACCTAAAGCCTCTACTGCGCAACGGCGCAGACCGCGAGCGACTGATGAGACGCATTAGCGCCGGGTGGGCAGGACGAACGGACCGCAGCGCCGAAGAGCGACGCGACGACCCACACCGCGGCGTGCTCTATCAAGTCTCAGAGTTGCAAGCCGATCCGCACCGCGAGATGCACACCCGCGGCGGTTGAGCCGCATCTTCCCCACTACATGGATTACTTTCGCGCCAAACGCTATTTGGACGCCCTACCCGACTGGGAGGTCGGCCGTCCAGCACTCGGGCCAATCGAAGATTACCTGCCGAGAATGCGCGCCCTACTGGCCCGCCTCGGCGACCCACAGACGCGCTTCCGCTCAATCATTGTCGGCGGCACCAACGGCAAGGGAACGGTCGCCAGCTTACTCGCCGCCATCCTAAAGGCGCACGGACACAAGGCCGGGCTGTACACTTCGCCGCACCTCCACACTCAGCGCGAGCGAATCCGCATTGACGGCGAGATCCTCAGCAAGGAACAATGGGCCGACGCCGTATCGCACCTCGACGATTGCACCCGCGACTTTGGCCGGGAGGCATTGGGTTCGTTTAGCAAATTCGAGGCTCTAACCGGCCTCGCGGCCCATCTCTTCGCTCAGCAGGGCGCGGAGTTCGGAGTTTTTGAAGTCGGGCTAGGGGGCCGCTACGACGCGACCAACGCCTGGGACTCGGAACTGGCCGTCCTGACGGCTATCGGTCTAGATCACATGGACTTGCTGGGCAATACCTTGGAGGAAATTGCCGCTGACAAGCTGCACATCGCCCGGTCGGGTCGCACGCTCATTACTACAGCGGCGCAGCCACCCGAAGTGATCGACCTAATCCGGCAGACCTGTACAACGCAAGAAGTGGAGTTGCAGGTTGCCGGAACGGAATGGTCCCTAGGCCACCTAACGGGCCGTCCTGCGACCTACGCGGAAAATGCGCGACTGGCCCTTGAGGCGGCGCAGAGGTTCGTCCAGGAATTAGAAGACGAATCGGTGCAGCAAGCCGTGGCGGCCCATCGCTGGCCGGGCCGCTTTGAAGTGGCGCACGAGAAGCCGTTGGTCCTGCTCGACGGCGCGCACAATCCAGCGGCTGCCGAGGCGTTGGCCGGGGAGTTACAGCGGCTGAGCGGAGAGCATCCCGTCGCCAATACTGGCGACGCATGGGTGCTGGTCGTCGGCGCGGGAACAGGGCATGATGCCTCGGGGATTTTGCGCGCCCTAGCCCCGATGGCACAGCGGGTCTTGCTGACCTCATCGGACCATCCACGGGCGCAGACACCAGCGGTGCTAGCAGACCTAGCACCAGACGGACTAGCCATCGAGCAGGTGCCTGCAAGCGGCCAAGCCTTCAAACGCGCTTTGACGTTAGCAGGACCCAAAGGCCGAGTCTGCGTAGCCGGGTCGCTGCACTTGGTGGCGCGGGCGCGGGAGTTTTTCTCTTTGCCCGGCGAGCGCGACGGCATCACCGAAGACATGGCGCTGGAGAATCTGGAGTGCATTGCCGAGGCGGCCCGGCGGCAGGGACTCATCTGCGAGTGGATTTCGGACGACGGCACTCGGCTCAAGCTGTCGGGCGGACGGCGGCCCCTGCGCTTCTGGCGCAACAAGCATCCTTTCAACGACTACGTCGAAGCCCGGCTCGCCGAAGATAAGGCGTACCAATACGAGGATTTCGCCGCCGCCGGATTGCCAGTTCCCTTCACGCTCAAGCTCTTCAATCCGCTAGCCGACGCGCGCTTCGACCGCTACAAAACCCACGCCACAGTCGCGGAAATCGTCGAAGAAGTAGTGGCGCGGTTCGACTTCCCCCTGTTGGTCAAAAAGTGCCATAGCTCACTGGCGCAGGGCGTGTTCTTAGAGCGCAACGCAACAGACCTCGACACACGGCTCGAATCCCTCTTTGCCAATAGCGGCTTTTTGGACAACATCGCGCTGGTGCAGCAATACGTGGCCGGACCAGAATATCGAATCGTCGCCAGCCACGACGAGCTGTTGCTGGCCTATCGCAAGGAGAGCGAGGCCGTGGGCGCAGACGGGGATCTCAATCCGCTGCATCAGGCCACAGGGCGCGCCGTGCGCGTGGAGGACGCGACGCTGCTAGCGCAAATGCAGCAGCTAACCGCGCAAGTGGCCGGTGTGTTCTCGCTCGGTTTTTACGCCATCGACCTCATCCACGGCGCGGACGGTTTCTCCATCATCGAGATCAATCCCAACCCCATGTGCTACGCGTACAACCGCGACAACGGCCGCCGGGACTTCATTCGGCTATACGAGCGGCTGCTTTCCCAATTTGCCCTGTAAACCAGCTAAGGAATTCTCAATGGATATTCAGACCCGCCTCGTCCACGCTGGCGAGGAGCGCATCAACGGTGCCGTGGTGACGCCGATCTTCCAGAGCTCGACTTTTGTTTCACCTAAGGAGGAGGAGTACCACGACATCCGCTATCTCCGTCTCAACAACACGCCCAACCACCGCGCCTTGCACGCCAAACTGGCCGCTGTCTGCGGCGGCGAGGACGCCTTGGTCGCCGGCTCGGGAATGGCGGCGATCACTACCGCATTGATGACCGTGCTCAACAGCGGCGATCACCTGCTGATCCAAGACTGCCTCTACGGGGGGACGCACAGCTTTGTGACGCAGGATGCGCCGGGCTTAGGGCTGAGCTACGACTTTATCGCCGGCAACGCGCCTGAGACGTGGGCAGCCAAGCTGCGGCCAGAGACGCGGGCGATCTACGTGGAGACCATGACCAACCCGCTGATGGAGGTCGCCGATTTAGAGGCGGTAGTGGCATTTGCCCGCGAGCACGAGCTAGTGTCCCTGATCGACAATACCTTTGCCTCGCCGTGCAACTTCCGTCCGCTGGAAATCGGGTTTGACATAGAGCTACACAGCGCAACCAAGTACCTCAACGGCCATTCGGATATCGTCGCGGGCGTGGTCGTCGGTTCGGCTGCACACGTCAAGGCTATTAAGCACAAGCTGAATCACTTGGGCGGCTCGCTGGATGTCCATGCCTGCTTTTTGCTGCAACGGGGCTTGAAGACCTTGTCGCTGAGAATGCGGCAACACGACGAAAATGGGTTGCGGCTAGCACGCTTTTTGACCGAGCAGGAGCAGGTAGCGCGGGTGAACTACCCAGGGCTGGAAAGCCATCCGCAATACGAGCGGGCGCAGCGGCTGTTTGCCGGGGCGGGTGGGGTGTTGAGCTTTGAGCTGCACGGAGGCGTGGAAGCCGCCGAGCGGTTGCTGTCCAAGCTGGTTCTGCCAGCGTCAGCCCCCAGTCTCGGCGGCGTCGAAACCCTCATCACGCGGCCCGTCACCACGTCGCACAGCGGCTTGAGCCGAGAAGAGCTAGCAGCCATAGGCATAGCCGACGGCTTGGTGCGAGTGGCGTGCGGCATTGAGGCCGCCGAGGATTTGTGCGCGGATTTTGCGCAGGCGTTGGTGGGGGTGTAGGATCGCTAGGAGTGAGTTATGAAACTGACGTTACGCCGTGCCTCTACTCGTCGGCCTCTAACAGGAGCCTAAAGGCTTCAAGGCTAGGGACCTGTATGGCCGCCCGATGCAACTGCTTGAGGCGCTGCACATCGTCGAGGGTTCCAATGCGGGCGGCCAACGGATCCGACGCGGCCAGCCCAAAGCGAATCTCCAGCACATCAAGAAGATCTTCAATGGCGCGTTCTCGGCCTCCTTGCTCAATGCCTTGCTCAATGCCTTGCTCAATGCCTTGCTCAATGCCTTGCTCAGTGACTTCCTTGGTGATTTCCTCACGGATAGTTTCGGCAAGGTACTGGGCAAACGAGGATTCGCGCATGAGGTCCATGAGATGC
>JAJDYK010000288.1 GCA_022825185.1 Candidatus Latescibacterota bacterium
GTCAACAAAATTCGCGGCACCATCCGGGTCGCCGCGGTCAAAGCCCCGGGCTTCGGCGACCGCCGCACGGCTATGCTCGAAGACATCGCCACCCTCACGGGCGGCCGGGTCATCTCTGAAGAAGCAGGGCTCAAGCTCGAAGGCGTCACCCTCGACGACTTGGGCCAAGCCAAGCGCGTCGTCCTCGACAAGGACAACACCACGATCGTCGAAGGCGCGGGTCAGGCTGCGGACATCCAAGGCCGCGTCGCCCAAATCCGCCGCCAGATCGAAGAAACGACTTCGGACTACGACCGCGAGAAATTGCAAGAGCGGCTAGCCAAGCTCGCCGGTGGCGTCGCCGTGATCAATGTCGGCGCTCCGACCGAGACCGAAATGAAGGAAAAGAAAGCCCGCGTCGAAGACGCGCTGCACGCAACCCGCGCCGCCGTTGAAGAAGGCGTCGTCGCCGGTGGAGGCGTCGTCTTCCTCCGGGCTCAAGCGGCGCTCGATCAGACCGAAGCCGCAGGCGACGAGGGCGTGGGCGTCAGCATCATTCGCCGCGCTCTCGAAGAGCCGCTGCGGATGATCGCCTCTAACGCGGGGGTCGAAGGGGCCATTGTCGTCCGCAAGGTCGCCGATGAGAGTGGAGCCTTTGGCTTTAACGCCCGCACCGAGGAATACGAGGATCTCGTCGAAGCCGGTGTCGTGGACCCGGCCAAGGTTTCGCGCACCGCGCTCGAAAACGGCGCTAGCATCGCGTCGCTGCTGCTAACCACCGAAGCACTGATCGCCGAGCTGCCCGAAAAATCCGCTCCGGCCCCGGCCGGCCCTCCTGGCGGCGACATGTACGGCGGCGGGATGGGCATGTAACATCCCTCTGTCGCAAATAAAAAAGGCTCGCTGCTTCTTTGGCAGCGAGCCTTTTTTACATCCACAATCTATAGCGCGAGGGGTCGCGGAACCGTCCATCTTCTTGGACGGCATAGTGCAACCCCGGCCTCCGCGATCCGCGTCCCTCACCTAACAGCCCAATAGATTGCCCCTTGAGCACGTAGTCCCCCACATCGACGAGCAGGCGCGCATTGTATCCGTATTGGGTCAGCAGACCGTTGCCGTGGTCGAGAGTCACCATGTAACCGAGGTCCGCGTCGTAGCCCACTTGCAGCACTTTGCCCGCAGCACTAGCCTGTACCAAGCTGCCGGCAGCCGCGGCAATGACAACCGAGGGATGCTCCTCGCTAAAGGGCCTGATCACGGGCCCACGCAGCGGCCACAAGGTGGGGACGGTATGCACGTGCCCCCAACGCAGCCGCTGCATGAAGGAGATGTAAGGAGTCTCCTCGCTGGGCTGCGCCGCGGCCTCGCCTAATGCCTCGGGTCTGCCCAAGATCGCGCGCAACTGATCATTGCCGCGCGTGAGCCGGACCAGCATTTCTTCGAGCTGCTCTATCTGGCTTACTTGCTCCAAGAGCAGGGCCTTGTCCTGCTCAAGCTGGGCTGCCTTCTGCGTTAGCTCGCGCTTGTCGAAATAGGAACCAATCCCCAAGAGCAAGATTGCGAGCACGGCAACGCAGCACAACCCCAGCAACCACACGAATGTGCTGGAGGTCTTAAACTCAAAGGTCTTGCGACCCTTTTCTGGAACGATGATAAAGGTAATGTTGCTGCGCTTAAACATCTCGTACCGGTCTGTTTTCGCTTATCGGATGCATCAGCCCTTAATCCAATATATCTTATATCCAACGCTTGAGCCGTGCTTTTCTCTAAAAAAACAACCGATCGCCCGTGTCGCCATTCCGCCTCTTGCCTTTAGCCCTGTGCATGCTCGTGCCATACAGCTCTATTCGCGCCGAGCGCCTAGTTATGACTGCGGCGGATATCGGGGAAAACTGGGTCTATCCCCCCGGCGGCCTGCGCCTAGACGAAGCCGGCTCGTTGCGGCCAGTGCGGCTCGGCAAAGACATCGACCCGCTCTCTGAGGCTACTGTTCGCGGAGCCGGCGCGGCACAATCTACGGCGGCCCGCGCCTTTGACGGCAACCTCGCCACTAGCTGGAGTCCGCCACCGAGCACAGACCCAGAGGACTGGTGGCTTGAGATCGACTTGGGACAGGTGTTCCCCGTCCAACAGATTCGCCTGCGCTTTGCCGACAGCGCGCCGCCTTTGCCCTTTTTCAACCTCTCGCTCTCCAAGGGCGAGCGCTTTATCAACAGCGCCAACGTCGTAGTCGAAGGCACCCTGCTCTACAGCCACAGCGAGCGCTTCGCCTTCAACGAGGGGCGCGACGTGACGATCGACCTCGACGACGAGCTCGTCCAAGTCCTCCGCATCGAGGCCACTCGCGAAATGACCGGTGCGCCCGCGCTCGCCGAAATCCAAATCAAAGCCTTTGGCGACAACATCGCCTTTGACCTGATTGCCAAGGGCGGCACCGTCGATGTCGAGGCTGCCATCGTCGCCGTGGCCGGCGTTCCTTCCGTCATGTTCGACGGCGATCTCTCGACCATGTGGCGCGTCAACCCCCTCGCCAAAGGCTCCAGCGGCGACAGCGAGACCTTCGGCGATTACCGCATTGATCTAGGAGCGGCCTACTGGATCGATTCGGTCTGGCTCTTGGGCGAGCCGCTGGGCATTCCGCCGCGGCTGCGGCATAACTACGCCAACTTCCTCTCCTATAAGCTACAGTACTCCGACGGCTCGCTGGCTCCCGACGGCTCGCTGGCCTGGCAGGCGTTGGCCTCTATTCCCCCCGACCCCCGCTATCTCTTCGATGTGCGCAACTTTCGCCACGATGTCCCCCTAATCGCCGCTCGCTACCTGCGTTTGATCTATCCCACTAGCCAAGGCGGCAACATCATCGGCGGCGGCCTGTCGAGCAGCGATATCGCCAATACCGGTCGCTTGGACGGGCTGGGCCTAGTTAGCGAGTTTCAAGTGTACGGCGAAGGATACCCGGCCCGCGTCATCCTGCGCTCGCCTGTTATCGACCTTGGCTCCAATTGGAATATCACGGCGGTTGAGTGGGAAATTGACGCGCCGCTCGGGGCCCAATTCTCCTTGCGCAGCCGCACTGGCGACCACGTCGTCGAGGAGATGCGCTACTTCGACAAAAACGGCAAAGAGGTTACCAAACGGCGCTACGAAAAGCTGATCGCCTCGTTCCGCGGCCCCATTGAAACCACGCTCCAACCGGGCGATGGCTGGAGCGTGTGGAGCGAGGAATACCTCCGCACGGGCACCCGCTTCCGCTCGCCTTCGCCCCGGCGCTACGTCCAGCTCGAAGCCGAAATGCGCGCCGATGACCCGCAGGCCGGCATTGCCCTCGACGCGCTGGCCTTGATCTACTCCCGTCCTCTGGCGCGCACCGCTGTCGGCGAAGTCCACCCCGCACTCGTTTCGCCGGGTGAGCAAACTGACTTCACGTACTTCCTCCACCCAGAATTCGCCCGCGACAGCCAAGGCTTTGAGGCCATCGCCCTCGAAGCCTCGGTGCCCCTCGCGTTCCGCGCCCTGCAAATCGACGGCGCGGCAATCGACGCCGAGGTGGAAACGACGAATGCGGGCCTCCGCTTGCACTTGCCCGAGCGCATCGCAGCCGCCGAGCGCGTCGAACTGGGTTTTGCCGCCACCGTCTTCCAAAACAATACCCGCTTCCGCGCCTTTCTAGAGCGCAAAAGCGGGCTTGACACCCTGCGTCAGCAGGTCGATCCAGGCGATGCTGTTCCCGATTTAGCGGGAGCGGGCGACGCGGTGTCGCTGCCCGTGGACGAGAGTTTACTCTCGCGCCTAGACATGGGCGCGGGGATTTTTACTCCCAACGGCGACGGCGTCAACGACGCGCTCGCCATCTCTTTCGACGTGCTCAAGGTCATCGACGCCCGCCCCATTGAAGCCCGCATCTACGACCTGCGCGGCCAGCTAGTCCGCACGCTGCGCGACGCCAGCGGCGTGGCCGGCCACTACCAGCTAACTTGGGACGGCCGCCGCGACTCCGGCGCGCTAGCCCCACCCGGCCTCTACCTCTTCCGCTTGCAGATCGCTGGCGACTCCGCCACCCGCACCTTGGTCCGCAGCATCGGCCTGAGCTACTAAACGCCTAGCTCGCGCATCAGCGCCCCGTGCGCACCACCGTGCAGTTCGGGCCGCATATAGACCTTGCGCACGTAGTCGAGCCCTCCGGACAAATGCTCAAACTGCTCCTCTAGGGCACCAAAGAGCCGCGCTTGCGACACAAAGCCGAGCTGGGCCAATTCGGCTGCTGCTCCATAAGCCCTTCTACCCTGCTCCAAGTAGTAGCCGCCAAGCCCCTGCCGCTCGACCCACGTGCGGAAAAGCCCAGTGGTAAAAAGCGCGTAGTCGCCTACGTGCCGGCGGATATCCATCTCGCGGTCAAAGGACCAACGCCGCTCTGGCTGGCGCTGCCGCCCGAGTTCCACTAGCATCTCGGCTATGGTTTCAAGCGGCTGGCCGCGCAGGTCGCGGATGCGGTAGAGCTGATCGGTGCGCGCAAAGCTCACCAACAGATCGACGACGTACTCGACCACTTCGCGGTCGGCAATGCCCAACGAAGTGAACCCAGGAAAAACCAAACGTTGGAAAAAAGACCGTAGTCCGGACGGCGAGATCGGCTTTGTAATGCGACGCGGCATGTCGTATCAAAAACGCTTAGGTCAGAAAGTTGTGTTGGTCATAAGGTAAGCAAAGGTCATATCCCCGTTCCAGTCCTCAATCGAATTCTTGTAACGAGTAACGCTGGTCATGCTGTCGTCGGCTATCACTCTCGACACTCCGGCGACGACGGTAAAGCCGGGGCGGTATTTGTACGTAAGCGTCAAATCGACTTCCTCGCCCAAATGGCTCGACCCCAAGTCGCCTTTTTGCGCTGTGAAGAAAGAGTGCCCGTGGACTCCGAGGGATACCTGGTCACTCAGCGGCAGCGCCGCCTTGAGGGCCAAGTCCTGCAGCCCTAGCCCCCCAGTGTGGACCGGGATATTGAGAAACAAATCGGCGTACCCATAGTACTTGTGATTGGTCGCAAAGAGCGTGTCAAAGACCTTGGTTTTGCCATCGTCCAAATCGTCGTCGCCGGACAGGTAGTCGTACCACAGGGTGAGGTCCAGCCCCCCCAAAGACCCGCCAATACGCCCGCCGAACATGAAGGCCGATACATCTTGGGCGCTGCGCTGACCGGTCTGAAACGAACCTTCAAAACGGTAGGAATACGCCGTCTTTTTCCCCGCCAGACGCGCCCCCATAGTGACCTGATCCGTGTCTTTGGCTCCGTCTTTATTGTAGAGCGCGTAGAGATCCAAGCTGCCGGACGGTAGCTGGTCCAAGGTCGCGTACGCGCCCGTCAAATAGGCGTCGTCTGCAAACTGCCCCGAGGTCGAATCCGACTCGGCCACCTGAATCGCCGTCAGATTAACCTGTCCCCAAGAGGGTGCCAGCAGCAGTTGCAAACCATCGAAGACCCGGCCTTGCTGAGTCCACTCGACCGCGCCGATCAGCCGCTGACCGCCAAGGGCGACGATCTGACGGCCAATCTTGAGCGAGTGGTCGCCGTCGCCCAGTTTCTTCAGGTGGACATAGCCCTGATGCAGGTCAAACTTATCGGCGCTGTAATCCGTCAGGGTATTCTTTTCCTCGCCCCACAAGCGCACGTCCTGAAGCTGAATCATCAGATCGACATCGCTATCGAGCGAGGCCACCATCTGAGTCCGCACCCGCATGGAGGTGAAGGAATCGTAGTTGTTTGCGAACGGGTCGCGGAACTCGTAGCGCGGCCGAATCTGGCCACCCCAGACGATGTCCTTTTTAGCGTAGCTGGCGCTGGATGCAACTACGCTAAAAAGAAATGCGGAATAGATTGCAAGACGCACGGCGTTTCTCCGACGTAAAGAGGATATAGATACAGATAAGTTAAATAGGCATCTCGATCAAGCTATTTGCTTTTTAGGGCGATTGCGTCTAAGTGTTGCAGCACGCCCCTCGCTTAGCGCAGCAGCCGCTCGCTAAACAGCGTCCGCGCCAGAGCACGCACGTCCCGCTCACCAGCCAAATGAGTCTGCCCCACCGACACCAACACCACCTCGACCTCCCCGAGCACCACCCGATAGACAATGCGGAACCAGCCGCCGGGCGGCCGCAGGCAGCGGTAGCCCTTTAACTCGCCGACCAAGGGCCAGCCCTGGTCCTCCGGGTCAGTCGCCAGCCCTGTGATGTATTGGTCCACTTGCTCGGCAATCCGCCGGTTGAGCAGACCTTGCCGCGACTCTAATGCGCGTTGCGCTAAGACGACGCGCAACGTCATTTCGCCTCCCAAACGGCGCGCTCGCCCGCCTCAATCTGGCGGATGCCCTCGCGCAGCGCGGCGCACTCGGCCTCGTCGCCGAGCACCTCTAAGGTCTCGACAATACCCTGGTAAAGCGACCACGGCATCAGCGCGAGCACTGGCTGGCCGCGGCGCGTTACGGCGAGGGCACTCGCTTCGGGTTCGGCGGCAAAGCGATCGGGCAATTGATTTAGGACTTTGCGGGCTTCGGCAATGGGCATAGATTGGAGCATATTTCCTCTTTTGTACTGAATATAGTACTAAATTAAGTACTCTTGGCGATAGTCTGGAAAATCCATAATTGTAGCATATGTATGCGAATCCGCGATAGTTTGGAGTTTTCTAATGGACAACTTATTAATAATGCACTATTTATGCGAATCCCGAAAAAGGCCCGTATTTGTATGTACATCTAAAGGTGCGAAAAAGAGTACTTCAATGCAACGCTAAATTTTCAATCAGACGCGACGAGATGCCGACGGCGATTTCCTGCGGTTCGGGCCACTTTTTTGGCTGCAATAATAGCGCGTTTACTGCTCTTTCTCTTCCCCGTTGGCATTCCCTTTTCCCGCGCTTATATTTCCGCGCATGTCCGACGGCGAATTCATTCGGCCCTTTCCCGCGCTCACCCCTGCCCAGCGCTATCACCTCGAAGTCTATGGCTATGTGGTGATTGAAAACGCGATTGAGCAAGACCTGACCGAGCGCCTGCTGGAGGCCATGCTCCGGCTCAAACGCGACCTCCTGTCCGCCCCAGACCCAGCCAAGGCCCGCGTCCGCAACTGCCGTCTCTCCTCCTATCGGCCTCACTACCTGCACTTTGCCCACATCCTCGAAGCCGATCCCGCGATCTTCGAATACCTAACTCATCCGCGCCTAGTCGGCATGGCCGAAGAACTAGTCGGCGGCACCGTGCGCCTCGAAGAATCCGAGGCCGCCGTCAATGAGCGCGACCCGGAAATCGACCTCGTTGCCGCGCCGCGCTACGGCTTCCACACCGGCACTGCTCCAGACGTGGGCACGTACGTCGAAAACGGCCTCTACCACTGCACCTTTGTCAAAACCCTGACCAACCTCACGGAGCTAGGCCCAGACGACGGCGGCACCGTGGTCATCGCCGGCAGCCACAAGGTCAAATGCGACCGCGAGACCATCATCGCCGCGGCCTACGAAGATCCCGCGCTGATCCACCAAGTGGTCGCGCCCGCCGGATCAACCCTGCTCTTTGGCGAGGCCCTGATCCACGCCACCGGCCAAATCCGCTCCGACCGCGAGCGCGTCATCGTCATCGGCGGCTATACTCCGCCGATGTTCCAAGCCTGGAACGGCCAAGAGCCGAGCGCTGAATTCATCGCCCAGACGCCCGAACCTCTCAAGCCGCTCATTGCCGGCAGCGATAGGTGGCACTGGCAGCAGCGCCGCCGCCGCCTCGACATGCCGGTCGCCCCGTGATCCAGCTCGCGCCCCCATACTTATTGTTCCTCGGCGACGCCGCCGACCAGCTAGCCGCCAAAACGGCCGTTGGCGTCGCCCAGTGGCGGCCCGAACACTGCATTGGCCAGCTCCGCCTCCCCCACTGCCATGCCGACCTCGGACTGCCCGACCAAACCCTCGCCGAGGCCCGCGCCGCTGGTGCCCGCACCCTCATCATCGGCGTCGCCAATCGCGGCGGCACCATCTCCGACCTCTGGCGCGAAACCCTCTTGCAGGCCATTGACCTCGGCTACGACCTCGCCAGCGGCCTGCACACGCGCCTTGGCACCATCCCCGGCTTGGCCGACCGCGCCCGCGCAAAGGGCAAACGTCTCGTGGATGCGCGCTTTCCCGACCGCGCTTTTCCCATTGCAACCGGCGTCAAACGCCCAGGCAAACGCCTGCTCACCGTCGGCACCGACTGCTCGGTCGGCAAGATGTTCACCGCGCTGGCCATTGAGCGCGAGATGCAGGCGCGAGGCATGGCCTGCACCTTCCGCGCCACCGGCCAAACCGGCATCTTCATCGCCGGGACCGGCGTTGCCGTTGACGCCGTAGTCTCCGACTTCCTCGCTGGCTCCGTCGAGGTACTGACCCCGGCCAACCACCCCGAGCACTGGGACTTAGTCGAAGGCCAAGGTTCGCTGTTCCACGCCTCCTATGCCGGCGTATCGCTGGGCCTCATGCACGGTGCCCAACCCGACGCGCTCGTCCTGTGCCACGATCCCAACCGCCCTCACATGCGCGGCCTACCCGAATACCAACTGCCCGATCTGCTCGACTGCATTCACCTCAACGAGCAGTGCGGCCGGCTCACCAATCCGGCCTGCCGCACCATTGGCATTGCGGTCAACACCTCGCACTTGCCGGAAGACCGCGCCGCCGAACTGCTCAAAACCATAGAAAGCCAAGCTGGCCTGCCCGCAGTCGATCCGCTGCGCCAAGGTGCCGCGCGCTTGGTCGATGCCCTGTGAGTCGCTTCTCCATTCGCAGTGAGAGCTTCCCTCTCGCCCAGACCTTCACCATCTCGCGCGGTGCCAAAACCACCGCCGATGTCGTCGTCGTCGAGCTGAACCGCGACGGCTGCGTTGGCCGCGGCGAATGCGTCCCTTACCCCCGCTACAACGAAAGCGTGGCCGGAACGATAGACGCACTAGAATCGCTGCGCCCACAGGTAGAAGCCGGCCTCGACGGCTCGACGACTCGACTGAGCTCGCCGAAGTCTGACCTCGCCGAAGTCCGAGCGGCATTGCAACGCGCTCTGCCGCCCGGCGCGGCTCGCAACGCCTTGGATTGTGCGCTCTGGGATCTAGAAGCCAAACTCAGCGGCTGCCCGGTCTATGAACTGGCCGGATTAGCGGCACCACGCCCGCTAGCGACGGCCTACACTCTCTCGCTCGACGACCCAGAGACCATGGGCCGAGCCGCTGCCCAGCACGCCGACCGTCCGCTACTCAAAATCAAACTCGCCGGTCGCGACGATCTCGACCGCGTCGCCGCAATCCGCGCCAATGCCCCAGACTCGACCCTGATTGTCGATGCCAACGAAGGCTGGTCCGCCGACCAAGTCGAGCCGCTCTCGACCGCACTAGCTCGCTTGGGCGTCGCACTCATCGAACAACCCCTGCCCGCCGCTCAAGACGCCCTGCTCGCTGAGTTTGAACACCCAGTCCCCTTCTGCGCCGACGAATCCTGCCACACCGCCGACGACCTCGCGGAACTAGCCGCCCGCTACGAATGCGTCAACCTCAAGCTCGACAAGACCGGCGGCTTCAGCGAGGGCCTGCGCTTGGCCTCCGAGGCGCGCGCGTGCGGATTGGACTTGATGGTCGGCTGCATGATCGCCACCTCGCTGGCTATGGCACCGGCGGTCCTGCTGGCGCAGCAAGCCCGCTTCGTCGATCTCGACGGCCCCTTGCTCCTGCAAAAAGATCGAGCGCACGGGCTGCGCTACGAGGGCAGCCTCCTCCATCCGCCCCATCCTCAACTCTGGGGATAGGAGACTCACGCGAATGAGCAACGCACTTCTATTGTTCGCCCAAGGGCTAGACGAGGCCGCGCTGCAACGCGTCGTGCCCCCGGCCATCCGGCCAAAGCAAATCGAGCCGTTGGCATGGAATAGCGACGAGTTCTCGTTCGACTTGCCACCCGCAGCGCTAGAAGACGCCCTAGAAATCCTGCCGTGCCTCTCGGTCATCCAAGACGGCGCGTGGGGCTATCAGTTCGCGATAGAATGCAAAACCAAAGCTGGCCATCGCAGCCGGGCCGTCCTCGACCAGATCGGCTCGTTTGTCGGGGCCGAGGCGGACGCGGCAAACGAAGCGGTCGCAGCGGAAATCGACCTCTTGCGCATCCGCACCCCTCTGCAAACGGCCACCTTACACCTGCGCGTCCAAGGCGTCGCCCTAACGGCCCCGGCCGTGCTCTCGGTCTCGGTGCGCCGCAAAGGCGCAGTGCCCGTTCCGACGTTCACTGGCCGAGATACGGCCCTCGCCGTGCCGCCGCAAAGCCAGATGGTTCTGCGGCCCGAGTTGGCTTCCCACGTCTGCTCGCCGACCAGCGTCGCCATGCTCCTTGCCTACTACGGCCACAGCGCGGACATCTACGACGTGATTGCTGAAGCGCGCCACCAGCCCAGCGGGCTATACGGAGTGTGGCCGGCCAATATCCACGCGGCTGCCCGCCGGGGCCTCTTGGGCTATCTATTGCATTTTCCCTCTTGGGATGCGGCTCGCGCACTGCTCGACGCGGGCTTTCCCATTGTCGCCTCTGTGCGCTACGAGGTGGGCGAGTTGAGCCAAGCGGCCATTGAGCGGACGTCTGGACACTTGCTAGTCGTCCGGGGCTGCGCGGGAGATACCGTGCTGGTCAACGATCCAGCCGCGAGCGACGAGGTCGCCCGAGCGTACGACCTAGCAGAATTCTGCAAAATTTGGTTAGAGCGCAGCGCCGTAGGCTACGTGCTCTTTCCGTCGTCGTAACATTACTATGGACAAAGCAAACTTCACTTCCATCGTCTTCGGCGAGATTCTCTACGACTGCTTCCCCGACCGCACTTGCCTAGGAGGTGCTTCCCTGAACTTCGCCTGGAATCTGCGCCAGCTCGGCTTTCCCGTAGCCATGGTCAGCGCGGTGGGGCAGGACAAACTGGGACAGCAGGCGCGGGACTTTCTCCGGCTCGCCGACATCGATCAGCAATGGGTCGCCGATCGGCCCGAGCCTACGGGCACGGTCGATGTATTGCTCGACGATGGGCAACCCTCCTATACTATCCGCGCCGGCGTAGCTTGGGACTATATCGAAACTAAGCCGGCGTTAGACCAACCCCCCGACTTGATCTACTACGGCACAGCCGCACAGCGCAGCCCGGCCAATCGTCCGGGGCTAGAACACTTGCTGGCCGCCAACCCCCGGCATCGGCTTTTCGACGTCAATCTGCGCAAGGACTGCTATACGCCGCAGACCTTGCTCTTTGGCCTCGAAGCGGCGACCATTGTCAAGCTCAACGACGAGGAATGGGAAACCGTGCGGGACATTGCCGAGGTCGCCGCGCCCGCCGACCTGATCACCCGCTACGCGCTAGATTGCCTAGCGATTACCTTTGGCGGCAACGGCGCTCAACTCCATATTCCAGGGGCCTCGTTCGCTGCACGGCCCGCGCCTGCGTCCGTCGTCGATGCGGTCGGGGCTGGCGACGCCTTCAGCGGGGTCCTGGCCGCCAGCGCCCTGCTCGGCACGGACCCACAACCGGCCCTAGACCTAGCGTGCGCCGCCGGTGCCAGCGCGGTGCAACACCCGGGTGCCCATTGTCCGCTGCCCGAATCCGTAAAGGCGGCGTTTGCTTAGATAGGTGACCACAAGGGTCGCCCCTACATATCATCGAAAGGCTTTTCTCCATGCAGACTCCCATCCCCCTGTGCGACCCCCACTTCCACCTCTGGGACCTAGCCGAGCGGCCCAATCCCAACCTCGGCGATGTCATGCCAGCGTACCGGGCCGACGACTACGCCCAAGATATGAGCGAACTGCCTCCTGAGTTGCAGCGGGTCAGCGGCGTCCACGTCGAAACCGTTGTCGGCCAAGTACCTGGCGGCGTCCCCGTCGATACCGTAGAAGAAACCCGCTGGGTGCGCGACCAGCTCGAACCAACCGAACAGCCCTTTGGCATTGTCGCGTACGTGCATCTGGAGCGCGACATCGCCGCGGCCGAACGCACCATTGAACAACACCTAGCGGTCGCCGGAAACCGTCTGTGCGGCGTGCGCATGATCCTCAATCACCATCCCGACAATCCCGATCTGACTTGGCCGCAGATCGAAGACGGCGTCTTGCAAAGCAGCCGCTTCCGCGACGGCTTGGCACTTTTAGAACGCCATAATCTCGCCTTCGACCTCTCCTGCAATCCCCACCAAGTGGCCGATGCGGTCGCAGTTTTCCGCGACTTCCCCAACCTCCGCGTCGTTACCAACCACCTCGGCTTCCTCCACGACGGCGAGGACCAAGCGCACGAGGACCTCTGGCGCGAAGGAATGGCCGCGCTGGCCGCATTGCCCAATGTCTATATGAAGCTGTCCATGGCGTGGTTTGCGCGGGACGCCTTCCACGAAGATGCGGCCAAAGAGGCCAAAATCGCCGCGGTCGTCCACGAACTGATTGAACGCTTTGGCTGTAACCGCTGCATGTTTGCCAGCAACTATCCCGTCGATAAACTGCGGGGCATTAGCATCGGCTATCTCTACGCCAAGTTCCTCGAATGGAGCGCCGACTTTTCAGACGACGAGCGCCGGGCGCTCTTCCACGACTCGGCTATCAGCGCCTATGGGACGCTTGCGTAATACGCCATGAACGCAGAGGAATTCGACTATACCCAATGGTGCGACAGCACGGGTGCGCCGCTCGCGAAAATGCCCGACCGGCTCGGCGTGGCGGCCAATGGCTTTATCCGCGACAAGACCGGCAAAATCCTGCTGCAACAGCGCGCGGACAACGGCTTTTGGGGCCTGCCCGGCGGCAATGTCGAACTCGGCGAATCCGTCGAGCAGACCGTGATGCGCGAAGTCTATGAGGAAACGGGCTTAGAGGTGCGCGTCGAGCGGCTGATCGGGATTTACTCCGAGCCGGAGAGCCACCCATTTATGCGCTATCCCGACGGCACTATCGTCCACTACGTCACCCACGTCTTTATCTGCGAACCCGTCGCCGGTGCCTTGCAACTCTCCTCCGAAAGCACAGACATCGGCTACTTTGCCGCCGATGCCCTGCCCGAACAGACCTTGCTCTCGCACCGCATCCGCATCGCGGACGCCCTAACCGGCCTAGTGTACCCGTTTATTCGCTAAACTATGTTGACCGCACTTCACCCAACAGCAGATATTTCCTTGTCATGCTGAGCGAAGCGAAGCATCCCACGCCCAGGGAGTCTGTATTACTCGTCCCAACCTTCACCTAAGAAAAGGAACGACATGATCAAAATTGCCGAAGTCCTGCCCGATCACCCCACGCCGCTGTGGCGGATGGTCAAGCAATGCGGCGTTGACCACGTAGTCGGCGGTTTCTCCACCCAAGGCGACCCCGCCGACATTCACCCCGATCAACGGCCCTGGAGCTTCACCAACCTCGTGCGGATGAAAACCGCGTTTAACGACGGCGGCTTCTCCCTCGACGTCATCGAGGCCCGCCCGCCACTCAACAAGGCCAAGCTCGGCCTGTCCGACCGCGACGAAGAGATCGAATACGCCTGCGAGCTGATTCGCAACATGGGCAAGGTCGGCATTCCGGTCTGGTGCCCCGAGTGGATGCCCGTGCTCAACTGGACCCGCACCTCA
>JAJDYK010000341.1 GCA_022825185.1 Candidatus Latescibacterota bacterium
ATATTGAGATCATTGAAACGGAGTTGCTGCTGGCTGATTTGGCGGTGATGGAAAAGGCCGTGCCCCATCTAGACAAAGTGGTCCGCTCTGAGCCGCGTAGCACGCGCGCGCACGAGCTGGCGGCCTGCGCCAAGGTCTTAGCGGGATTGCAGCGCGGAATGGGTGCGGCGATGATGGGGTTGACCCCAGAAGAAAGGGACGCGCTCGCTGCGTATAGCTTGCTAACGGCAAAGCCGGTGCTTTATGCGGCCAACGTCGGGGAAGTAGAAGCTGGCGTGCCGAGGCCGTGGGTGGATCGGCTAGTCGAACGCTATGGAGCGGACCAAGTGCTGGTCATCTCGGCGCAGCTCGAAGCAGAGATCGCTGGTCTGAGCCAAGAGGAACGAGCGGAGTTCAGCCGAGAGTTGGGGCTGGAACACGGGGGGATAGAGCGCTTAGTCCAGGCCGGATACAAGCTGCTGGATCTGATTGCCTTCTACACGCTCGCCAACGGCAAGCTACAGGCTTGGCAGTTGCCGCGCGGGGAAAAAGCACCTAAAGCAGCCGGACGGATCCACACGGACATGGAGAAGGGGTTCATCCGCGCCGAGCTAGCCTCTTGTGAGCAGCTAATTACTATGGGGGGCTGGGCACCGTTGAAAGCAGCCGGACAATTGCGCAGCGAAGGCCGGGATTACGTCGTCGCTGATGGGGATGTCATCACCTTCCTTTTTAAGGCTTGAGTCCCAGAAGAATCGTCTTGGGGAACGTTTTTTGTGTTTTGACGGAAGGTGTTAGGTCGCCTATCTTCTGCCGTTTAAACAAGAGCGAAACAGGCCAATGGGATGTGCCTTGGGCATGATTGAAACTCGCGGCTGGGTGGCTATGGTCGAAGCGGCAGACGCGATGGTCAAAGCCGCTGAGGTTGAGATAGTCGGCTGGCAGCAAGTAGGCGGTGGGCTAGTCTCGGTCATCGTCCGCGGAGATGTGGCCGCTGTACGCGCAGCTATCGAAGCTGGTGCCGTGGCCGCAGCGAGTGCAGGTGAAATAGTCGCGCTCAGCATCATTCCCCGGCCGCATGAGAGTACGGAAGCGGCCTTATCCCTAATCCACCTCTCGGCAACTGCATGGTAATTGGGGCAAAAATCATCTTGGCAACGGCTCTACTGGGCTGGGCTGCATGGTACCTTGAACCGGCTGAGTTGCTTGCAGCCGCTGGGCAGGTCGGTAGGGATAAAGTGCTCATCTGCGGGGCCATTGCCCTAGTGGGCATCGGCGTGCAATGGATGAAGTGGCAGCTATTGTTGCGCGACCAAATCCCTGAGGCCAATAGGCGCGATGCACTCTATTCGTTGCTGGGCGGTGCCGCCCTCGGTCTGGTGACACCGAGCCGTTTGGGCGAGCTCGGCCGCGGCGTTTTCTTGGGGCGAAGCCGGGCCAAGGCTGCGTTGCTGACAGCCGTGGACAAGTTGAGTTCGGCCGCGGTCACGTTGGGTTTGGGGGCCGTAGCCGCGTGGATTTTATGGCCCCAACTCAGGGGCTTTTTGCTGTTGCTATGCTGCATCCTCGGCGCACTGCTGTATTGGGGTTGGTGCCGCTGGAAAGCGAGCGAGCCGATTGCATGGGGGGCTATCGCCGGATTATCCGTCTTGTTCAACGTGGTATTCATGGCGCAATTTTTCTATTTAGTTACCGCCAGTGTGGCCGCCAACTCAGCGGTTGTGTTGGCGGTGCCGGTGATATTTGCCCTGAAAACCCTGCTGCCCTTGGGGTTTTTGGATCTAGGGGTCCGCGAGGCCGCGGCCATTCTGGTATTTAGCAGCCTCGGCTTAGAGCCGCAACCTGCTTTTGTGGCCAGTATCCTGATTTTTGTCTGCAATGTGTGCTTGCCGGCTGGTTTGGGCTGGCTGTGGATTGGCAGCCGCCGACTGCGGATGATGGGAAAGGTCGCCTTATGAATTCGGCGTATGCAATAAAAAAAGAAATATGCGAAGTAGGGCACAGGGTCTATCAGCGCGGATACGTAGCGGCCAACGACGGCAATATCAGCGTTCGCATAGAGGACGACCTAGTGCTGTGTACGCCGACCGGAGTAAGCAAGGGCTATCTGAGTGCAGACATGCTGGCCACCTGCGATATGGAGGGCCGACAGGTAGCGGGATCGATGAAAATATCGTCGGAAATCCGCATGCACCTCGAAATCTACAAGTTGCGGCCCGACGTCCGCGCCGTCGTCCACGCACACCCGCCGACCGCGACGGGTTTTGCCGTTGCTGGCATTGAGCTGACTCAGTGCGTATTGCCCGAGGTCATCGTCAGCCTCGGGGGCATTCCACTCGCGGATTACGGCACGCCCGGCGGTCCTGATATCGTCGAGCCGATGAAGCCGCTTTTGCGGCAATACGACGCCGTTCTAATGGCCAATCACGGAGTGGTAACCGTGGGCCAACACGTCATGGACGCCCATTTCAAGATGGAGACTGTCGAACACTTTGCCCAGATCGCCTTGGTGGCGCATCAACTCGGCGGTATCCGCACGCTGGGGGGTAAAGACGTGGAAGATCTCACGAGTCTGAGAAATCGCTTTGGGATTGGGGACCGGCCGTCTTGTGAGGTGGAGGGAGAAAGCGATATCGTCGAGCGAATTACCAAGGAAGTTCTGCGCCAACTGCGCTAGCTCGGCACGCGATGCGAGGAAGTATGAGGTTTATAGGATTAATCGCCGCGGTAATCGGGATCGCAGTTCCGGCTAGTGGCCAAGCCATCGTCGAAGCGGTCCAGCGCGGAGACTCCCTGTTGGCGCAGGGGCAGCCTAAACGGGCGTTAGCCGAATACGAAAAGGCGCGCGAACTGGGTGCTGGCAGCGCGATGTTTCTCAATCGCTTAGCTAGTCTCTACATGCAGACCGGCGGCTATCGTCAGGCGGCTGAATCGCTGCAAAAATCGCTCGCTGAAGACCCTAGGCAGCTTCCCGCATATTCGGCGTTAGGGGAGGCCTTTTTGGCCATGGGCCAGTTAGATTCGTCTATTTTTTACGTCGAACAAGCGAGTATTCTGGCCCCGTCCTCAACCAAAGTCCACAGTACCCTCGGTTATCTCTACATGCAGGCCGGGCAGCGCGAAAGGGCGCGCGAACGCCTCGACCGGGCCTTGGCACTGGATGCCAAAAACGCGGAAGCCTATCGCCTATATGGATATTACTACGCGGAAAAAGACTCGGTAGATCAAGCTATCGAACAATACCAAAAGTTGGCGGAGCTGTCGCCGGACAATGTAGAATCCTACAACAACATCGCCTTCCTCCTCGCCGGAGCCGGACGCTATGCCGAAGCACTTGAGTATTACAAACGAGCTAAAGATCGGGCGCAGGATCCCTACCTAGCCCAGGCAATTACGGCCAAAATTGAAGAAGTACAGGCGAGGCTGGCCGGTGAGATGCGGGCGCGCTACATATTGGTCGAAACAGAAGCGTCCGCACGCGAAATCCTCGCAAAAATGGCTCAAGGAGCCGATTTTTCCCAATTAGCGCAGCAGCTTTCCATTGCACCCAACGCCAATCAGGGTGGGGATTTGGGGTTTTTTGGGCTAGGCGAACTCATGCCCGAGATTGAAGAAGTGGTAGTGAAACTGAAAGTTGGGGAATTGAGCCCAGTTGTAGAATTGCCCATGGGATACATTGTAGTACAGAGATTGAACTAAAATAAGTCGCGGCCAGGGCATCCTTGGATGCACCTGACCGCTGGGAGGGATACGAACCATGACCGGAATGGCTCGCATAGGTTAAACGCCCCAAGAAGAGAGCGGTTCCACGTCAATGCTACTTTTTTGAATTTTCGATACTCGACGACGAGTAAGAAAACTCAAGAAAACCGACGAGCGATGAAGAAAAGTCGAAAAACGAGGACGAAATAAATGCTTTTTTTGGCTGAACAAGCCTTGATTCATCCCAACGGAGCGAATTGGCATGCCCTATAATTATGATGCCTGGTTCCAGTGTATCAACTGCGAGGACGAGCACTATCCGCTAAACGAAATAGTCTATCACTGTCAAAAGTGTGGGGGGCTGCTCGAAGTACGCCACAACATGGAATCCTTACAGCGGCGCTCGGGCGGTGAGTGGCGGGCGCTGTTTGATCAGCGCTACATGAGTTCGGTGCATCCGTATGGGAGTTCGGTTTGGGGAAAAAAAGAGATGGTTTGCCCCCTCGTCGAAGACGAAAATGTGGTCTCCATGTACGAGGGGGGCAGCAATCTGCTTTGGGCCGAGCGCTTGGGTGCCGAACTGGGCATGGAAGATCTGTGGATAAAGCAATGCGGCAATAGCCACACGGGTTCGTTTAAGGACCTAGGCATGACCGTATTGGTTTCCATGGTCAACCAGATGATTGCCGAGGGCCAGTCTATACCTGCAGTAGCCTGTGCTTCAACCGGAGACACCTCGGCGGCGTTGGCTGCGTATTGCGCGGCCGCTGGCATTCCGGCGATCGTGTTGTTGCCCAAAGACATGATTTCCACTTCTCAGCTCATCCAGCCCATAGCCAATGGCGCGCTGACGCTCGCCCTGCGCACCGACTTCGACGGGTGCATGGCCTTGGTGCAGGAAATCTGCCGCCGCGACCAAATCTATCTGGCCAACTCGATGAATTCACTCCGCATTGAAGGGCAGAAGACCATCGCGATTGAGCTGTTACAGCAATTTCACTGGGAGGTCCCCGACTGGGTCGTTATCCCGGGCGGCAATCTGGGCAATGTCAGTGCCTTGGGGAAGGGGTTTATCGAGGCCAGGCAAATGGGTCTTATCGACAAGCTGCCGCGCCTTGCCGTCGCCCAAGCCGCTCAGGCCAATCCGCTCTATCTCAGTTATCTAGACGGGTTCCGCACCTTTGAGCCGCAAACGGCCCGCGATACCTTGGCCAGCGCCATCAAGATCGGCAATCCCGTAAGCAGGGAGCGGGCCATTCGCACCTTGCAGTCCTTTGGCGGCATCGTCGAAGAAGCCACGGAAAACGAATTAGCCAACGCCTGTGCAAGGGCCGACCGCAATGGGCTTTTTACCTGTCCGCACACGGGCGTCGCCTTAGCTGCGCTAGAGAAAATGATCGCAGCCGGGCACATCGAGCCTAAGAGTCGGGTGATTGTAATCTCCACGGCGCACGGGCTGAAGTTTCCAGATTTCAAAGTGAAATACCACGAAGACCAATTGCGCGAATTTCATGTCGAACCACAGCATCGCAACCTGCCCATTGAGGTCGAAGCTGAGTACGAAGCCGTGCATCGGGCTGTCCTCGAGGCCATAGAGCAGCGGACGCTGGCTACGGCCGGCCACTGAAAGAGCAAATACAATGAACCAAGATGGTTTTGTCGGAGAATCGACCCGTTCGGTACACGGGGGAGCGGAACAGGATAAGTTCGCCCAGTCCCTTATCGACCCCATTGCCCAGACGGCCACCTATACCTTTGCCGATCTAGATGAATTTGCCGCTTTTAAGGCTGGCGAAAAGTCACTCTATGAATACGGGCGCTACGGCAATCCGACCCAGCGGGCAGCCGAGCGTCGAATAGCCGCCTTGGAAAACGCCGAAGCCGCTTTGCTTTTTCCGTCGGGCATGAGCGCGATTACCTCGGTGCTCTATGCCATGCTGCGCAGCGGACAACACTTGGTGCTCATGGAAGATTGCTACCGCATGACGGCCAAATTCTGCGAGGTCTTGGCCAAATTCGGCATTGAATCTACCATAGTGAAACCCGGTAATATGGATGCGTTGGCGGCTGCGGTGCGCCCAGAGACCCGCTTGATCTTTACTGAGTCGCCGACCAATCCCCACCTGCACGTCCTCGACTTGGAACAGCTCGTCACTTTTGCCAAACAGCGCCGTCTCAAGGTTATCATCGACAGCACCTTGGCCACGCCGGTCAATCAGCGGCCGCTTGATTTCGGGGTTGATTTGGTCATCCACAGTGCCACTAAATACCTCGGAGGGCACAACGATCTGATGGCGGGTGCCATCTGCGGCAAGGCACCTTTAGTCGAGGCCATTGGCGAATACCAACGAATCACCGGCGGGATCGCTGACCCCAACACCTCGTTTTTGTTGATCCGGGGGTTGAAGACGCTGGCATTACGTGTTCTGCGGCAAAACGATACAGCTCTGACAGTAGCCCAGTTCTTAGAAGCTCATCCCAAAATTCGCCAAGTCTTTTACCCAGGCCTCGAAAGCCACGTCGATCACCGCGTCGCCAAAGAGCAAATGCGCGGTTTTGGCGGATTGATCAGCTTTGAGATCGACGGCACCCACGAGCAGACGCGGAATTTCGTTCATCGTCTAGCCGTGCCTTATATCGCCCCAAGTATGGGGGGAGTAGAGACGCTGGTCTCGCATCCGGCGACTGTTTCTTATTACGATTTGAGCCAGAAGGAGCGGCTGGCCATCGGCATCACCGACCAGTTGGTGCGCTATGCCGTGGGCATTGAGGACGCCGATGAGCTAATCGGCGATATAGAGAGGGCGCTTGAGGAAGTCTAAGGAGTCAGAAGTTTAAGTCGGCCAAAAGCACGGTCCAAGGAAGGGAAGCGACTTTGCGGTACAGGTCGCTGTCGCTGGTCACGGCTTGGCAGCGGAGATGGGCACCTAAGGCAATGAAGCCGGCGGCGTACATGCTGATGGAATGCTCAAAGGCAATTTGAGTGGCTTTACGGGTAATTTCGGCGTTGTAGGGCACAATATCCAAGTGCATATACTCCAAGCTGGCCAAGGCGTCGTCTATATGGGTGCGATCAAATTGACGGCTTTCCTTGAGGACATGGGCCAACTCGTATATAGATTGGTCGAGCACGGTTAGCTCGACTCGTTCCGCTAGCTGCTCTTGGCGAAGGCCAAGAGCCTTGTGGGTATCCACATCGTGCGCTGGAGAAAACCACCTCAGCATAATGGAGGTATCTAGCGCGTAGCGAATCACCGCGCTTGCCTTTCCACACGTAGGACCTTAAGAGGATCCCAAGGCAGTGCCTTTTCGCGCAAGCTGTCTTGGAGCGCCATTCCGTGTTCAATAGCGGCCTGTTTTCGCTGGTACTCATAGGTCGCTTCCCGTTGCTGGCAGTACGCCATAAAGGATAGGCGCAGGAGCTTGCTGCGGCTTACGCCTTCCTGTTGCGCAACTTGATCGATGCGTTCGAGCAGATCGTCCGGCAGCATGATATTTACGCGCGCCATGAACTACTTTCCTTTTATTTCACAAGCAGCGGGAAGCTGCCAAGTTAGCTTTGCCCCAACGGACTGTCAAGACAGACCTCTTGCCTTAGTTGGGGCCGGTCTTTAATGTTACAATTGGGATTAGAGTATGAAAAATCACTTAAAAATATTGACGGGTTCCAGCAATCCACAACTGGCCCAAGAAATATGTGATTACTTAGACATCGCGCCCGCCCGCCGCCAGATCGTCCGCGAGCCAAACGACAATATAAAGGTTAAAATTGAGGAGAACGTCCGCGAAGACGACGTCTTCGTCATCCAGACCTCAGCATCCCCGGTCAATCATCATTTTGTTGAACTGCTGTTGCTAATCGACGCGCTCAAGTACTCATCGTCGCGCCGGATCACGGCCGTGCTACCCTATTATCCGTATGTGCGCTCCGACAAAAAGGACGAACCGCGCATTTCTATTAGCGCCCGCCTCGTCGCCGACTTGCTCCAAGCCGCCGGGGCGGACCGGATCTTGACCATTACCTTGCACAGTCCGCAAATTGCAGCGTTCTCGCGCATTCCGGTGGACCAGCTGTGGGCGACGGGCCTACTGTGCAATTTTATGCGACTGAAGGGCCTCAGCAACGCCGTGGTGGTGTCGCCCGACGTGGGGAGTGCCGATGAGGCCAGCGCGTACGCGCGCCGACTCGGCTTGCCGCTGGCCATTATGGACAAACGCCGCCACGCGGACGACGAAAAAGCCGAAATCAAAAATATGATCGGCGAGGTCGCCGGCCGCGACGCCTTGCTCTTCGACGACGAGGTGTTGACGGGGGGATCTATGATGAAGTCGATCGAGGTGCTCAAAGAAAGAGGTGCTCGCCGCATACTGGCCGGTTGTACGCACGGCGTTTTTTCTGGACGAGCCTTAGAGAGGATCGATGCCTCCTCGGTGGAAGCGTTCGCCACTACGAATACTATTCCCTTGCCTACGGACAAGCCAAGGCGCAAAATCGCCGTGCTGAGCGTGGCCCGATTGTTGGGGGATGCCATCAAAGCTATTCACCACGGTGAATCTGTGAGCCGCTTGATTGAATGGGAGGACTAGTTGATGGTAAGTAAATTGAGTATATTAGCTGAGTTGTGGGATTTTATGAAGGTGCGCAAAAAGTGGTGGTTGGGGCCGATATTTTTCACTTTGATTCTGTTGGGATTGTTGATAGTCACGACCCAAGGGTCGGCTGTGGCTCCGTTTATTTACGCACTGTTTTAAGTCCTATAACACATAATATGTAAAATGAAAAACCTAATCCGCGAAATTCCCAATTTCCCGCAAGACGGTGTCTCCTACAAAGACATCACGCCGCTGCTCAAAGACCCCGCTGGTTTATCCGCTGCGGTCCAAGCTATGCTCGAACCTTTTGTGGACGCCGAAGTAAACCTAGTCGTCGGCATAGAGGCCCGCGGATTCGTGTTCGCGGTGCCCATAGCACTTGAATTGGGATGCGGTTTTGTGCCAGTGCGCAAACCGGGCAAGCTGCCGGCGGCCACGCTGAGTCGCGATTACACCCTCGAATACGGCGAGACCTCCTTAGAAATCCATACGGATGCCATCGCGCCGGGACAGAAGGTCTTGGTCGTCGATGACGTTTTGGCCACCGGCGGAACCTTGGTAGCGACGTGTCAAACACTCGAAGAGCTAGGAGCGGTTGTCGTGGGTATCAGCGTATTGGCCGAGTTGAGCTTTTTGTCAGGCCGCAACCGCTTGGCCGAGTACAAATTGGAAAGCGCTATCGTCTATTGAAACCCGAACCCAAAACAATGGAGACACTATACCTTCATGTCGAGTGAACGCCGTAAACTGAGCAAGAGCGAACTCCGCGAAGATGAGTTCGTCGAATGGATCATGGAAGCGGTCGAATACGTCAAAGAGCGTGCCCGTCTCTTTGTGGGTGGGGCCGTTGCCGTGATCGCGGTCATTGTGGCCATCAATTATTTTATTGAGTCCAAGGAGGCTGATCGGCTCAAAGCCGCGGCTCTGCTCGGCGATGTGCTGATGATCGAACAGGGCGGAGAGCCGACCGAAGCGATCCGCCTAGCCGAGGAGTTGGTGTCCTCCTATGCCGGGACCCCAGCCGCAGCCCAAGGGACCGTGCTCTTGGCCAATCTCTACTACGCCCAGGGCCATTATGCCGAGGCTCGTACCTATTATCAGAGCTACCTGGACAACTACGAGCCTGTGGATGTGTTGGCCTATGCCGCCCAAAGCGGTCTGGGTGCCTGCCTCGAAGCCGAAGGGCAGCTTGTGGCCGCGGCTCAGCACTACGAAACGTATGCGGCCCAGCAGACCGGGACCATCCGCGAGGCGATGGCGCAAATGGAAGCAGCCCGCATATATGGGTTGGCCGGCGAAAGCGGCAAGCAACAGGCCCTACTCGAACAGGTCAGTCGCACGTTCGCCCAGTACTCAATTGCCGCGCAAGCCCGAGCGGCATTAGCCGTGTTCTAAAGGATCTGTTGATGAGCCGTGCAGATCTCAAGGTTTTCGCCGGGCGGAGCAATCCCGCACTAGCCGAGGGCATTTACCAGTCGCTGGCCCTTGAGCCAGGGCGCATCGAGTTTATCGACTTTAGCAATGAAAATATAAAGGTGAAAATCTGCGAAAATGTGCGTGGCCGCGACGTGTTCTTTATCCAAACTTCGTGTCCGCCCGTTAGCGACTACTTGATGGAGTTGCTCATAGCCCTCGACGCCCTAAAATACGCCTCGGCTGGTCGCATCACCGCGGTCTTGCCCTACTATCCGTATGCGCTGGCTGATAGCAAAGACGAGCCAAGAATTTCTGTGACGGGTCGCTTAGTGGCCGATCTGATCGCCGAGGCGGGGGCGGATCGCATTCTCACCATGACTTTACACAGCCCGCAGACTATGGGTTTTAGTCGGATTCTAGTGGATCAACTAAGCGGCGTCCCGGCAATATGCTCCTACTACGCCGACCTCGACCGAGATAACTTAGTCGCAGCCGCTCCGGACATCAGCCGCGCCAAGGTCACCGAAACCTATGCCCAGCGGTTGGGGTTGCCCCTCGTCGTCGTTGACCAAGCGGCCGGGAAAAACAGGGTCATTGGCGATGTAGCCGACCGAGATGTTGTATTCTTCGACGACGCGATCATTACTGGTGCTTCCATTCTCAAGGGAGCAGCCGCGGTCAAGGAGCGCGGGGCGAGCAAAGTCTATGCCGGTTGCGTCCACGGCACCCTAACCAAGGAGACGATAGCGCGGCTGGATCAATCCAACTTCCAAGCCTTGGCCATTACCGATACGATCCCCTTGCCAGTAGATGCCCGCACCCCTATGGTACAGGTGTGCTCCGTCGCCGCGCTTTTTGCCAGCGCCATCCGTGCTATCCACGAAGAAACGTCCATCAGCGCACTATTCAACTGAGGCGGGTGCCCCTTGAAAATCGCAGTACTCGCCGATATTCACGCCAATCTTGAAGCGCTAGAGGCCGTCTTGATTGCTGCGGCCAACGCTGGGGCCGAGCGCATTATCTGCTTAGGGGACATCGTGGGATACGGTCCCGATCCTTTGGGCTGTATCTATCGGCTCAAGGAGGTAGAGGCCCAGATCGTATTGGGCAACCACGACCAAGCGATGCTAGAGCCGGTGCGCATTCAGTCTTTTAATCTGTTGGCGCGTCCTTCGCTCTATCAAGCCTGCGAGATGTTAGGGGAGGAAGAACGCGACTTTTTGCGGCAAGGGGCCTTTCGGAGCGTGGAGCGCAATGCGGCTTTGTCCCACGCCAACCCCCTTAAGCCCGAAGAATGGGAACCTCTCCTCATGTACGATCGCGTCGCTTGGTGCATGAGCCACCTCAAATGGCCCTTGGCTTTTGTCGGCCACACGCACGAGGCGCGCATTTACTGCAAGATGAGAGACTATCCCATACCGCTGACTTCAGCTACGGCCGCTGTAGGAAATCACCAATTCTTGGTCTCTGTCGGCAGCGTTGGCCAACCGCGCGATGGCGACTGGCGGTCGGCATACACCCTGTGGGATGCCGACGAACAATGGATTGAACTCCAGCGCGTTGAATATCCAGTCAAGCTGACCCAACAAAAGATCGACAACCTTGGCTACCCTAACTACCTAGCCGAGCGCCTCGCCAAAGGGGAGTAGGCAGGGGCTGGTCGCACATGCAGGGCCGCATCATCAGAGTTTCTGGGCTACAGTGCCTCGTCGAGGTCGAGCAAAGCCACTGGCAGTGCAAAATTAGAGGCCGTCTCAAGGCCGGGGACCGCAAGACTAGCTCTCCGGTCGTCGCCGGTGACTGGGTTGATATCGTGCCGATAGCCGAACGGACGGGCATCATCGAAGCGGTACATACCCGCTCTTCCAAGTTCTCGCGTGGGGCTAGTGGAACGCGCCCAATTGAGCAGATCCTCTTTGTCAATATGGAGCAATTGGTCGTCGTTGTGGCTGCCAGGCAACCAAAGCCCCGCCGCGGTTTTATCGACCGAGCGATTGTCATGGCTATAAAAGGGAATCTCCAGCCCGTGGTTTGCATCAATAAGGTCGATTTAGTCTCCCAAGAAGCGGTGGACACGCTGACGGCTCCCTACGAGGCTCTTGGTTATCCAATCTATCGCACTAGTGCTCTACGAGGCGATGGTATGGATGCGTTCAAAGCAGCCCTGATCAACCGCAGTACAGCCGTGGTCGGCCAATCTGGGGTCGGCAAATCGACCTTGCTCAACGGCGTTGAGCCGGGATTGGGACTGAAGACAAAAAAAATAATGAAGCGCCATGACCGGGGCCGGCACACGACCACGGTCGTACATTTGTTTAAGCTGCAACAAGGTGGCTATGTGGCCGATACACCAGGGGTTAAAGAACTCCGCTTGTGGGGGGTAAAATCCGCTGAACTAGCGGCGTATTATCCCGAATTAGAACCCTTGCGCGGCCAGTGCCAATTCGGCGATTGCAGCCACTTGCACGAACCCGGTTGCGCGGTCCGGGAGGCAGTGGCAGCCGGTCGCATCGCGCTGGTGCGCTACGAAGGGTATCGGCGCATATTCGAAAGTTTGAGTAGCGATGAGTGAACTGACCATCAAGAATTTGCTCGCCACCTATGGGCAGCAACTGCGGCTGAAGCTGATCGCTGGTGCTGAGGGCCTACAGCGAACCATCAACAACAGCGATATCCATCGCCCCGGCTTGGCCCTGACGGGTTTTGTTGAGTTGTTTACTTTGGATCAAGTACAGCTTTTGGGCAATACGGAAGCAGAATACTTGCGCACCTTATCCGCAGGCGGACGGCGGCAGGCGCTCAAAATCATATATCAATTTGATATTCCATGCGTAGTTTGGACCGGTAGGGGACGTATGTTCCCGGAGTTGCGACAGCTCGCCGATGAGTGCGCGGTACCACTGCTGAAATCTGAATTCAACACGGCCGAGTTTACCCATCTCGTCCGTTTTTATCTCGACGAGGTGTTCGCGCCCCAAATGTCCATGCACGGGACGCTGGTCGATGTCTCTGGGGTAGGGCTGCTCTTTCGCGGTCGCAGCGGCATTGGCAAAAGTGAGGTCGCCTTGGATTTAGTCGAGCGCGGACATCGGTTGGTGGCCGACGATGTGGTCAACATCAACCGCAAGCCCCAAGGCATTTTGGTAGGCTGTAGTTCGGAAATGCTCCAAGACCACATCGAAATTCGCGGCATTGGTATCTTGGATGTAAAAAAGATGTTTGGCGCGTGGCGGACTCGGCGTCAGAAGCGGGTGGAGGTCGTGGTCAACCTCGTCGATTGGGACGAAAAATACTCCTACGAACGCCTTGGTCTTGAAGATAATAAGGTAATAATCCTCGGCGTCGAAGTACCTGAGGTCTTCATACCGCTGTTCCCCGGCAAAAATATCACGGTACTCGCCGAGACCGTAGCGATAGATTATCTCTTGCGCTTGGACGGGGAGTACGCGGCACGGACCTTTAGCAATCGGCTCCAAGAGCGGATTAAGGCGAACAAAAAACCATGATGACGCTCGGCGTGGCAGGCCATGCTCGCGAGATCGCCGTCCATCGGGACGCCTTGCAGGGTTGCCGCGATATTCAGCTCATACACGAAGCCGACTGTGCCGCAGTCTTGGAACAAAAAATAGATGGGCTGGTGTTGTTGCACGTGGAAGATAAATTGCATTGGATCGGCGTGGCCCTAGCGGCCGGTCTGCACGTTATGGCGACCCATCCAGTACAGGTGCCGAGCCATTCTAAGGTATGTGTGCTGTCCTTGGGGTGGCATACGCTTTTTTACTCGGCTTTAGCCGCTCGACAGGGCATAGCGCATTATTCTCTGGAGCTTTCTTTCGATTCGGCTTTATTCCACCCGCTTGGTCGCGAGACGATCTGCAACCAAGCGGCCTTGGACGTATGCGACCTATTGTTGAGCGCATGGGGACCGGTAGATGTGCTGTATAGCAGGATGCGCAACTTCTTTCATCTTGGGCGGATGGAGGACGTGTCGGTCGCGCTGCTGCGGATGCGCAACGGTATCGAAGGCTCAGTGGCATTCCTCGACTTTCCGGCTGTGGCTCCGACTTTGCGAGTCCGCTCGTATGCACAGGACGAAATGGTTGATACGTCTTGGCCTTGGACCTGGGAAGCGGACGATCTGGCGGCATACTATCGCAATTTCGTCGCCTGTATCCAAGGGCGCGCCCAGCCGTTGTTGTGTTTAGAGCAGGTGGCCGAAAGCTATCGTCTTTTGGAATGGATGCGCATGTCGGCGAGACAAGATGCGATTTTGAACCGCAAACAAATAAAATAAATGTCTTATAAAATTTTATATGTAAACTAATTAAACAAAAAAATCAACTACCAATCCTAATATAATCAGACGCATTATCGAGCAGCCTCTCGCGGTTTTCGTAATAGCGCATGGTCGTCTTTAGATCCTTGTGGCGCAAATGGGCTTGCACCTGCTGGGGCTTGGCTCCGCCTTCAATCGCCAAAGTGCAGCAGGTGTGGCGGAACATGTGTGCGGTGACGTTCTGGGGAAGGCCAGCGCGTAGGGCGTACTTTTTGACGATGTGGTTTACCGATTGATCGGTCAGTGGCTGGCCGCGAGAATGGTTGCGCGACAGACTGATGAAGACCTTGCCGGTCACTGATAAGTCCGCCATCTGTAATTGTTGTTTGTATAGTTCGAGATGATGTAGGACGATATTTTGCAGTTTGATTTCCTGCGCCATGCCTGATTTAGTCTCGGGCAGGTGTAGGATATAAAAGACGCCTTCTAAGGATATATCCTCCCAAGCGATGCCTGTCACTTCGGAGCGGCGCAGCCCGCCGAACGTGAGCAAGTGAAATATGGCGGCATCACGCGTGCGCACCAAGTCATCCTTTTCCTCGGCGATGGCTTGCTGAATCTTGTTCAGCACCTGATTGGAAAGCGCTTTGCCAGCCAGCGTTTCATCTACCTTGTAGCCGCGTACCAACGTAGAGTCAGCGGGATTCTTCTCGATGTGGCCTAAGGCGACCAGCATCTTGAACAACGACTTCAGGCTGGATAGCTTTCTGTTGATGCTGCTGCGCTTGTAGCCTTCGCTGGCGAGTTGATTTCTAAAGGCGACCACGTGCTCAAAGGTGATTGACTGCAGGACGGCGAGCGAGACTTCATTTAGTTCTAGGCCGATAGATGAAAAGAAATGCTGGAGGTCGGCGTAATACGCGCGCCGCGTGCGCTCGCTGAGCTGACCGCTGAGAAATTGTTCCAGAGGATCGTCTGCTACCAACGCTGGTGCTGGCGTTAGCCTGCGGACGACCGGATTGAGTGTTGTGTTCATAAATGACTCACAAGGGTTCATTGGCGTCTAATGTCTCAAATATAGCGAACATCGCGGGATTTTGCCGCTGCGTTTCACTAGGGATTCGTCTAGTTTTTATACTACCGATAATGCCTGTTATCGGTAGTATAGTAGCCAAAATTGAAGAAACTATAATTTTCGCAATAAACGCTGCATATCGCTCAATTTCATCCGCGCCATAATCGGCTTATCCGTTGGACTTATATGCGGCGAGTCAACTTTTAGCAACTCGCCGATCAAATGCGCTATCTCCTCGGCGTTCAGTTTTTGTCCTTTCTTGATACTCGCTTTGCGCGCGTAAGCCAAGACGAGTGCTTCGCGCCAAGATCGGCCCGAATGCTGGCCATCGCGCACGTCGTTCAATAGTTGATAGAAAACATCGCCTTCGCCAAAGCGGTCCAATTCAGCGGGCACAGCTTCCACTAATACCGTCCGCGCGCCAAAATCCCGCACGACAAAGCCCAGCTTGGCGATATCATCTTGTATTTGTTTGAAGATCTCGAAATCCGCTGCACCCATTTCTAGCTGGATGGGAAAAAGCAACTGCTGGCTTGTGCCAGCTATACCGTCCATTTGCGCCATGGCCCGATCGTAATTGATGCGTTCGTGTGCAGCCTGCTGATCAACGAAGAGCAAGCCGTCGGCTACCTCGACGAGGATGAACTGGTTGTGAACCTGCCATATCGCGGCGTCTTCGGTGACGGCGATTTTGGCCGCGGCTGGAGCGACGAAGGTCATTGCGAGTTGATCGTCGGCATCGTGGGTTGTTGCCCCGGGTGCAGGCAGCTTCTGCAATGCCGGCGCTATCGGTTCGCCCACGTGCGCTGGGCTATCAGTGCCTATGCTCTCGCTGAAGCGAGATGTGCTGTCCGGCCGCAGTATTGGGGCCGCAGCATAGACAAAGGCTTGCGTATCGGGCAGGCGCAAACTCTTTCGGACGCTGTTCTCAATAGCCGCAACGACCTGCCCTTCGTTGGCCAAGCGAATCTCCCGCTTGGTCGGATGGACATTGACGTCGATCTTCTTTGGGTCCATATCAATCCAAAGCATGAATATCGGATGATGGCCTTCAGGTAGTAGTCCCTCGAAACATCGCTGTACGGCACTAGCCATCAACCGCGAAGAAATGGGCCGCCCTTGGACGATGAGATACTGTTTGCCTTTGCTCCGGCCGCAGTGCTCGGGACCGGCTAAGACCCCTTCAATTTTGAGGCCCTCCTCCTCGTGGGCGAGATCTAACAGTTCAGCGACTGGAGCAGTCTGGATGCCCAACAACTCGGCTGCTCGCTCCCGACGAGATGCCGGGACGTAGTTCAATACTTGGCGATCTTGGTGTTCTAATTCAAAGCCAAGGGCTGGATAGCCAGCAGCTAAATGAATGATGGTCTGAGCCACATGGCGAGCTTCCGCATCGACGGAGCGGAGAAACTTGCGGCGGGCTGGTGTATTAAAAAACAGGTTCTTTACCACGATGGTTGTGCCGCGCGCTCGGCCCATACTGTGCATCTCCCGCTCCATCCCCCCTTCCACAACCAAGCGCGTCCCCACTTCATCTTCCTGCGTACGCGATTCTATGACTAAGTGAGATACTGCGCCAATGCTGGCTAGGGCTTCGCCGCGAAACCCTAGCGTCTGAATGCGAAACAGATCGGCCACTGAAGCCATTTTGCTCGTGGCATGGCGGCGAGCGCACAACGCGATATCCTCTCTGTTCATGCCCGAACCATCGTCGGTCACGACGATCGACTGCCTGCCACCGGCCTTGATTTCCACGCGGATTTTAGTGGCCCCAGCATCGATCGAGTTTTCGACCAATTCCTTCACGACCGAAGCTGGCCGTTCTACTACCTCACCAGCGGCTATTTTCCCAATGAGGCTTTCGTCGAGAACTCGAATAGTACTCGCCATATATCCTCACAACTCGGCCCAGAGCCGCTCGGCCTGCTGCCGGAATTCGGCTTGGGTAATTTTGCCTTGTTTGAGCGCGGTTTCCAAGTCGCGCAAGCGGCGGCGTGGCCCCCCTCCCCCTTTGAGATCTAGCCGTATTTGGGACCAGATGTGCCATCCCCCCACGCCGAGCAATAAGGCGATGAAAACCACACCTCCCCACCAAGAGGTATCTTGCTCTTGACGCACTGCCCCCCCTTTTTGTCGCCAATCTTCGGCCACGGCTGGGTCGGGGTCGGCTAGCTCGATCCGCTTGGCCACAGTCTCGCCGTTGGTCCCTTGGACACGGACGGCTCTTGTAAGCTGCCAAGTAAATCCCCGGGGTTGCACGATTAGATACTCGATGAGATCGGCCTCTCGTATCTGATCGAACTGAGTCCTAGTAACCAGCACGGCCATAGGACTCAGCATGTTGAACAGCAACACTATCGCCAGTAAGAAGGAAGCTAGCGCAAGAGCGAAGTATGTGGGTTGTGTTTGTTTTTCTTTCATTTTTTGTTTACATATTAAATTTTATAAGACATTATGTTTTTTAAACTTTACTGAGATTTTAGACCACAATATTAACAATTTTATCCGGCACCCATATAAACCGCTTTATCGCCGTTTCATCAGCCACGTATTTCTGGATGCTCTCCATGTCGAGTACCAAGGACTTGATCGCGTCCTCTTCGGTGCTGACGGGCACTTCGACTTGTCCGCGCATTTTGCCGTTGACCTGAATGGGCACTACGATCATGTCCTCAGCAGCCTTGGCTGCATCCCACTCAGGCCAATTCTGGTGACTGAGGTCACCCCTCCCGAAGCCCGCCAGTTCCCAGAGCTCCTCGGCAATATGCGGAGCAAAAGGCGAGAGCAGGATCAAGAACTGCTTGGCAACGGCCTGCGGTACTTCGCCTAAAGACACCAGTTGGTTGTTTAACTCGATCAAGGCAGCGATAGCCGTATTAAACCGCAGCCCTTCGATGTCCTCGGTTGCCTTTTGGATGGTTTGGTGCAGCTTTCTTTCTAGGTCAGGTGCCAACGCAGTACTCTCCCCTATCTTCACGCGTCGGTCCGAATCGACAAAGTTGCGCCAAACGCGCTGCAAGAAGCGCTGCATCCCGCGAATGCCTTCCATGCTCCATGGCGCACTCGCTTCGAGCGGCCCCATGTACATTTCGTATAGCCGCAGGGTATCCACGCCAAATTCCTCGCCAACTTCTTCGGGCGGCAACCCATTTTTGTAGCGCTTACCCATTTTGCCAAAAGACCGGCGTAGCACCTTTCCCGTCCCCTTCTCAACAGGCTCCCCGTCGCGGAACTCAACCTCGCGGATGTCGATATACACGCCGCGCTCGTCCTGAAAGGCATCCGCGGTCATCATGCCTTGGTTGAACAATTTCTTAAACGGCTCAGGCGTGGATAGGTGGCCTAAGTCGTAGAGAGCCTTGTGCCAGAACCGAGCGTAGAGCAAATGCAACACCGCGTGTTCAGCGCCGCCGATGTAGAGATCAACGGGCATGAAGTAGCCCTCCTTGGCCGGGTCGCAGAAGGATTCTTCGTTGTGCGGATCAATAAAGCGGAGATAGTACCAGCAAGAACCGGCCCATTGGGGCATGACGTTGAGTTCGCGCTGGCAGGCCACCCCGTCAATTTCCACGGTCGTCCACTCCGTTCCGGCCCGGTGCAGCGGCGGTGAAACGGGTTGAGTGGGATCGTCGGAGGTTTCCGGTCTGAAATCCTCTAGGTCCGGCAACGCCACCGGAGGCTCGACCGCGACGGAATACCCATCGGGATGCGTGGCCAGTGGGAAGGGTTCGCCCCAATAGCGCTGCCGGGCAAAGGTCCAATCGCGCAGTCTGTAGTTCACCTCGGCTTGGCCGCGCCCTTGGGCGACTAGTGCGGCAATGATCTGGGCTTGGGCTTCGACGGTTGCCAAGCCGTTAATGGTATATGGATTATCACCGCTCCGTACTCGAGGCGAGTTGATCGCAGTCCCCTCCCCAGTATACCACCCTTCACCCCTTTCTTCCCCTCCGGTAACTACCTTTACAATGTCCAAGTTATAGGCGGTGGCGAAGGCGAAATCGCGCTCGTCGTGGGCCGGCACCGCCATAATGGCTCCCGCGCCATAGTCCATGCTGACGTAGTCGGCGACGAAAATGGGAATTTTTTGTCCATTGACCGGATTGCGGGCGTAGATGCCGGAGAAAATGCCCGTTTTTTCTTTGGTCTCATCTGCCGTGGATACGGCAACCTGAGCTACGTACTGGGCTACTGCTTCCCGGATGGCCCCCCCTCCCCCTTTCCACCGCTCCGGCGTCCCGTCGGGCCAAGCGTTGGGAACCAAGTAGACTTCCTCGGCGGGATCCACCAGCGGATGCTGAGGGGCAATGGCCATAAAGGTCGCCCCAAAGAGCGTGTCGGGACGGGTCGTGAACACGGGCAACTGCCCAGCGACCGCGTCGCTTTGCGGATCGAGGACATCAAAGGATACTTCAGCCCCTTCGCTACGGCCGATCCAATTGCGCTGCATCCGCTTGATAGGTTCTGGCCAATCGAGTTGGAAAGACTCGCCGTTGCGATCCTCCAACTCAAAATCCAAGTCCTCTAAGAGCCGCTCGGCGTAGGCTGTTATGCGCATCGTCCATTGTCGCAACGGTTTGCGGTACACGGGGAAATCGCCCCGCTCGCTGCGGCCTTCATTGGTCACTTCCTCGTTAGCCAACACAGTGCCCAAACCCGGGCACCAGTTGACGACGGCCTCTTGCTGATATGCCAGTCGGTAGTTGTTCAACACGGCTTGTTGTTGGGCCGTGGTTAGTGCAGACCAAGCGGCCTCGGTACCAAGACCTTGGCGATCTACGGCCGACAAGGTCCTGCCAGCCGCAAATTGGGCTTCTAAGTTGGTAATGGGCTTGGCTCGTCCCTTTATTTGACGTCCATTGCCGTCTTCCCATATCTCGTCTGCGTCGAAATAGCTGTCGAATAGCTGGGCAAAAATCCACTGGGTCCAGCCATAGTACGACGCCCGCGATGTGACCACTTCGCGGGTCCAGTCAAACGACAGCCCGAGAAACTGCAGTTGGCTGCGCATCGCATCGATATTCTGCTCTGTTACGGTCGCTGGATGGATGTTGTGTTCGATGGCGTATTGCTCGGCCGGTAAGCCGAAACTGTCGAACCCCATCGGGTGCAGGACGTTAAATCCCCGCATCCTTTTGTAGCGACTATAGATGTCGCTGGCGATATACCCTTTGGGATGGCCGATGTGCAGCCCTGCGCCACTCGGATAGGGAAACATATCGAGGATGTAGCACTTGGGCTTGCTGTCATCGAAACCGGGCTCCCCCGGCCCCGGCGTTTGATAGGTCTTTTCCTGCTCCCAGTGGGATCGCCATTTGGCTTCGATGGCTTGGAAATTGTATTGGCTTTTTTTTGTCTCGATTGACATAATTATCCTTATAAGACATTTATGGATAGAGACGCTGCATCATGCGCGGAAATGGAATGGTCTCGCGCACATGCTTGACGCCGCACAACCAAGCGACCACCCGCTCGATTCCCATGCCGAAGCCAGCGTGCTCGACCGAGCCATAGCGCCGCAAGTCGAGATACCAGTTAAAGGCTTCCTCGGGCAACTGATGCGTAGCAATTTTGTGCTGCAAGACGGCAAGGTCGTCTTCGCGTTGCCCGCCGCCGATGATTTCCCCGTACCCTTCAGGTGCCAATAGATCCATGCACAGGGCTAAGCGGTGGTCTTGGGCATCTTCCTTCATGTAGAACGCTTTGACCGCGCTGGGATAGCGGTGGACGAAAACCGGCGACTCGAACTGGGAAGCGAGGAGGGTTTCGTCGTCCCCGCCCAGATCACTCCCCCAGGCGATGTCGCTGCCCAAGGCTGTCAGGCGCTCGACGGCTTCATTATAGGTTATGCGCGGAAAGGGACGACTGACCTGTTCTAGCTTGGCGGTATCTCGGTCGAGGAGTTTTAGCTCTGCGCGGCGATGGTCGAGCACGCGGTCGAGCACGTATCGGATCATGTCCTCGGCCAAGGCCATGGCACCCTCCAAATCGCAATACGCCATCTCGGGCTCGATCATCCAAAATTCGGTCAGGTGCCGGCGGGTCTTGGATTTTTCAGCGCGGAACGTCGGGCCAAAACAATAAACTTTGCCCAAGGCCATGGCGGCCGCTTCCATGTAGAGCTGGCCGCTCTGAGTCAAATAAGCCGTGTCGTCAAAATACGCGGTCTCAAACAGAGTCGAGGTCCCCTCACAGGCCGCGGGCGTAAAAATAGGCGCATCTACGAGCACAAAGCCACGCATTTCCATGAAGTCTCGGCAGGCTTTGCAAATTTCGCTGCGGATCTTGAGAATGGCCCCCGGACGAGAAGACCGCAGCCACAAGTGGCGGTGGTCGAGGAGAAAGGACACGCCGTGTTCCTTGGGTGTAATAGGATATGGTTCAGCTTCTTGCACGACTTCGAGGTGGTGGACCCCCACCTCATAGCCGATGGGCGAGCGCGCTTCCTGCCGCACTTGACCGTGGACTACGAGCGAAGATTCTTGGGGCAAGTGATCGCACTGCTCAAATAGCTCGGCCTCGACATCCCCCTTAAAAACAACGCATTGCACTACACCACTGCCGTCGCGCAGTTGCAAAAAATGCAGTTTGCCGCTCGAGCGCTTGTTGTACAACCAACCGCGCAGCACCACTTCTCGGCCCTCGTAGCGACCGATATCAGCCACCTGAATCAACTCCATTTGCTTATCCATATACCTATAATAAGAAAAGGCTATCGAGCTATACTCGATAGCCTTCTCTTCGTCTAGCGCAAGACCAACACTTACTTCTTTAGTAGGGCCTTGTGGCTAAGTCGCATCTTGCCGCCGGTGTCGATTTCGAGAACCTTGACGGCTATCGTGTCCCCTTGCCCAACGACGTCTTCGACCTTGTCCACGCGCCGATGCGCCAACTCGGAGATGTGCAACAGGCCCTCCTTGCCGGGTAGAATCTCGACGAAGGCCCCAAAGGGCATGACCCGTTTGACAACCCCGTCGTATTCTTTGCCAACCTCGGCGTCGGCCGTGATTCCCTCGATCATGCGCCGTGCTTCTTCGGCTGGCCCCGCCTCAACCGAGGCAATGGTAATCGTGCCGTCTTCATCGACATTGACCGTGGCACCGGTCTTTTCGATCTCGCGGATAGTTTTGCCACCCGGGCCGATGACCGCGCCGATTTTGCTCTGGTCAATCTTGACAAACTCAATGCGCGGTGCCCAGCGCGAAAGCTCGGGCCGCGCCGCGCTCAGGCATTCATCCATAAGGGCCAAGACTTTGTCCCGGCCCTCTTTGGCTCGGTCGAGGGCTTCCTTGAAAATGTCTAGCTGCAAGCCCTGGATCTTGATGTCCATCTGAATCGCGGTAATCCCGTCCTTGGTGCCAGCGACTTTGAGGTCCATGTCGCCGAGAAAATCTTCGGCGTCGCGGATGTCGGTCAGCAATTCGTACTCGTCCCCTTCCTTGACCAAGCCCACGCCCGTACCGCACACCGCAGTTTTAACGGGAATGCCAGCGTCCATCAAGGCGAGCGAGCAGCCACACACCGTGGCCATAGAACTAGAACTGCTCGACTCGGTTATATCGGACACTAAGCGAATTGTGTAGGGAAAGGACTCGACCGAGGGGATGACCGGCTCTAAGGCGCGCTCGGCCAGATGGCCATGGCCAATGTCCCGACGTCCCGGCCCGCGCTCAAAGCGCACTTCGCCGACCGAATACGGCGGAAAGTTATAATCCAAGTAATAAGACTTAAACCGCTTGCCCTGCAGATCATCGGCCATGCGCTCATCGAGCTTAGTGCCCAGCGTCGCCACGCAGAGCGCTTGCGTCTGTCCGCGCGTAAACAGTGCCGAGCCGTGCGTCCGCGGCAACACCGTACTCTCACAGGTGACGTCGCGCACCGCATCGAGCTCGCGGCCGTCGATGCGCCGCTTATCCTTGAGGATCATAGTGCGCATGTCGGCCTTGAGCAGCGCTTCTAGCTCGGCTAAGATGAGCTTTTCCGAGTCTGGAAAGCGCTCGGCCAACCCCTCCAAGACATCGGCGTTAATCGCGTCGATGCGCTCTTGCCGCTCTTCTTTGCGCGGGCTTCTGTTTGCCTCGGCGATGCGCTCTTGCGCCAACTCAGCAACGGCGCTGACCAGTTCGGGATCGGATTCTGCGACCTCGACGACAAGTTTCTCCTTGCCGACTTCAGCAACCAGCCGCTCTTGTAGCTCTACCAGTGCGGCGATGCACTCGTGGCCAAAGGCTAGCGCATCCACCAGATCTTGCTCGGCAATCTCGTGGGCACCCCCTTCGACGCTGACGATGGAATCGGCCGTACCGCAGACGATGATTTCGAGATCGGACTCATCTAGCTGGGTGGAAGTCGGATTGGCGACAAACTCACCGTTGATGCGCCCGACTCGCACGGCTCCCATAGGGCCAGCAAAGGGAATGTCGGAGATACTCAAAGCCGCTGAAGCCCCGATTAAACCCAAGACATCGGCGTCGTTTTCGCCATCGTACGA
>JAJDYK010000182.1 GCA_022825185.1 Candidatus Latescibacterota bacterium
GAATGCGCACCAGTTCCTCGACGCTGTCGCGCAACTCGCGCATATAGCGCACCCGCACAGGATAGCGCTCGCGCCCTTCCACCGTAGTCGTAACCAGCTTGCCCCCGATGGCGATCTCAATTACGTCCTGCACCTTCTGCAGGGCGATGCCGTGGCGAGCAATGGCCTCGCGGTCGATGTGAATCTCCAAGTAGGGCTTGCCGACGATGCGGTCGGCGTTGACAGTCGCCGCCTCAACCGAGGGCACTTTCTTTAGCAAGCGCTCTATCTCTAAGCCGGCGCGCTCGATGGCCTCCAGACTGGGACCTTTGATCTCAACGCCCATGGGCGCGCGCATCCCGCTCTGCAACATGACGAGCCGCGCGGCAATCGGCTGCAACTTCGGTGCCGAGGTAGAGCCAGGAATCTGGCCAGCCCGAGCGATCTCCGCCCATATATCGTCGGGGCTCTGTATCCCCGGCCAAGCGGCGCGCCCCGGATTGAGCGCGGGATCCAAGGGCGGACGCCACAAGCGAAAAGGCCGGCCATTGGCGTCGGGCATGAGGCGACCGGTATCGTCGCGCAGATAGCGACCCGGTACCTCGTAGGGCGAGCCATCAGGAGCGAACGCGGGCGTGCCATCGGACGCGCGGAACAGGTCCGTGGCATGCTCGTCAAAAGCGAACAATCGGCGGCGGCCATCCTCGTCGGTCAGGTATTCCGCGCGATAGTTGATCACAGTCTCAATCATGGAAATCGGCGCGGGATCCAGCGGCGACTCCGCCCGTCCCAGCTTCCCCACCGCGGACTCCACTTCTGGTATCTGCGAAATCGCCGTGTTTTGCTTCTGCAGGACGTCGAGCACCTCGCCGATAGAGGCGTGCGGCATGGTCGTCGGCATCCACAGAAACGAACCTTCGTCGAGGGGGGGCATAAACTCCTTGCCCAACCCAGGCAGGGCCTCGTCGAGGGCGGCAAAGGGCGCTGAATGGCGCAGGGCGGGCGGTACAAAGCCGAAGACGCGGGCAAAACCCAGCCACGCGGACGCGCCCACCAGCAGCAGTAACAATGGAAAGAGCAGAGCTAGGCCCTTGTGATCCAAACACCACTGCAGCACTCGGGGGAATACATGTTGCAAGGCGCGAAAAAGCGCTAACAGACCGCCAATCAATCCAGCGACAAAGAAAAAATTGCGCCAGCCGCCCTTTTCCGGGCCAAGGGGCAACCAGTGTTCCGCTAGCACGACGACGACTCCGATAGCCGCGACGGCCACCATACCCCGCGCCACCCACAAACGCACCCGCTCCGGTACGCGGGCGGCGAACAGGTGATAAGTCCCAATAGCTATCAGCAGCAGACCAACCCACCACGACAGCGCAAGGGCCACCCCAAGACCACAGACCGCCCAAAGGCTAGGTGCCCAACGCCCCAGTCGCGTGCCAAACACACAGTGCGCCAAGGCCGGCAAAGCTGTCAGCGACAGCCACACCGCAGCCAACAGCGCGAAGGTCTTAGTAAAGGCCAGCGGCGCAAAGAGCTTGCCCTCAGCCCCTTGCATGGCAAAGACCGGCAAAAAGCCCACCACCGTGGTCAGCACGGCCGTCAGCACGGCACCACCGACCTCCCGCGTAGCGCGGAAGATTACTTCCAAACGGTCGTCCTCTGCATCTGCATCCTCCAAGTGCTTGAGGATGTTCTCGCTGATGACGATGCCCATATCGACCATGGTGCCGATGGCAATGGCAATGCCGGAGAGGGCGACTATGTTGGCGTCAATGCCAAAGACCTTCATCGCGGCAAAGCAGGCGAGCACGGCCAGCGGCAACAGCCCGGAGACCAACATGGCTCCGCGCAGATTCATCACCAGCGCCAGCACCACGATCACCGTTACCAGCACCTCCTCGCTCAGGGCACGCTCCAGCGTCCCCAGCGTCTCCTCAATCAAGCCGGACCGGTCGTAAAAAGGGATCACCTGCACCTGACTGACCCGCCCGTCGGAGAGGGTTTTCTTGGGCAGGCTCGGGGCGATTTCCGCGATCTTGGCCTTGACGCTTTCGATAGCCGCCAAAGGATTGGCACCATAGCGCGCCACCACCACGCCGCCGACCACCTCCGCACCTTCCTTGTCCAACGCACCGCGCCGCAACGCAGGCCCTAGCGCGACCCGCGCGACGTTTTTGACGTAAATCGGGACGTTGTCCCGCGCCTTAATGACGGCGTTTTCAAGGTCGGCCAAGCCTTTGACAAAGCCAATGCCGCGAATGACGTACTCGGCTCGATTTAGCTCTACGGTGCGCGCACCCACATCCCGGTTGGACATGCGCACCGCGTGGAAGACCTCGTCGAGCCTCACCCCGTAGGCGCGCATCGCGTCCGGGTTGACGTCAATTTGGTATTCCTGCACAAAACCGCCCACGGAGGCCACCTCGCTGACGCCGTCGGCCGCCAGCAGGGCATAGCGCACCTGCCAGTCCTGAATGCCACGCAACTCGTGCAAATCCCAGCCGCCCGTGGGCGCGCCCTGTTCATCGCGGCCTTCCAGCGTGTACCAAAATACCTGCCCCAAGGCCGTTGCGTCCGGTCCCAAGGCTGGCTGTACACCTTCGGGCAGCAGGCCAGCAGGCAGACTGTTGAGCTTTTCGAGGATACGGGAGCGCGACCAATAAAAATCGACTTCTTCGGCAAAAATCACATAGATGCTCGAAAAGCCGAACATCGAAGAGCTGCGGATCGTCTCGACGCCCGGTACGCCCAACAGCGCTACTGTCAACGGATACGTTACCTGATCTTCCACGTCCTGCGGCGAGCGTCCGGCCCATTCGCTAAAGACGATTTGCTGGTTTTCGCCTATGTCCGGGATCGCATCCACCGGCACCGGGTCGCGCGGTAGCCAATCGAGCTTCCACGCAAAAGGGGCGACGCTGAGGCCCCAACCAACGGTGACGGCGAGCATCAGCACGACGACGAGTTTGTGGACTAGGAAAAAGCGGATTAAGCGGTCCATTGTAGCCTCCTACTCGTGGCCGGCGAAGGTCTCGCGCAGGCTGCCGCAACGGTACATCTGGCCGCCGAAGTAGGGATTTTGGGTCTGCATCGCCTGTTGCAGCCAAGCCGCCCCCTCGTTGTCAAAGGCCATTGGACAGTGAAAAAGATGCACTGGCCCGGCATGGACGCCCCCCTG
>JAJDYK010000064.1 GCA_022825185.1 Candidatus Latescibacterota bacterium
ACAGCTTGCTCCACGGACTCCAATTGGCCCCCGGCGACAGCGCAGTGTCGATCCGGCCCTTAAAGGACGGGATGAGCTTGTTGTACTTCCGCTCGGTGACGACCCGGCCGTTTTTGTCGTGATAGGTGATGTCCATTTGCAAGTCATTGCCCGTGCGGCTGCGCACCTCCACCCGCGTCCCAGCGGGCGCGTCGGCCTGCCAGCGGATCGCGTGAACCTGCTTATCGCCGCCGAGGTCGATCAAGGGCGAGGACAGCATCACCCGCTGTGGATAGCCCTCGCCAAAAATCTGCAACTCGCGCGTGCCACCCCAAAACTGGCAGGGCGGCACAATGCCACAGCCCACGCAAGCGGCCGCGCAGGCCGCATCCCAAAACACCCATTCGACCCGCACGTAGCGCGTCTGGATCGGCGCAAAGTGGTGGTTGGCGATCCCGAGTTGGCGATTGGCTGTCGTAGCTTTACCTGCGAATTGCCGGTGCCAGATGCGCGTGCCATTCGGCGCCAGCGACCCATCCGAGGTCAGCACCTCGTAGCGGTCGAAGTTGAAGCGGAATTGTCCGGGCCGCGACAAAAAATTCCCCACGATGCGCACCAAATCCACCCAATAGACCGCGCCCAAATCCAAGGTCATGCGCGAGATCACATCAACTGGGCGATTGATGCGGCGATTCTCCGTCCACAGAGAAAACCGACCGTCGGCCAGCGGCAGCGAGTTGGCAAACGACGCAGCGTCGCCAAAGCCGTCGATATCGACGATGATTTCCAAGTCCCCGCCTTTGGCCGCCAGATCCAAGGAGAGGTTGTCGCCAATGGCTTCGACCTCCACTTCGGCCAGCGCAGCCCCAACTCCACAGTCGAGCATTTCGACGCGGATAAATTGCACAAACGGGTCGCGCACCGGGTCCAGTTCCAGCGCAATCTGCTGCCGCTCATTTTCCTTGAAGCGCTCCTTCACGCGGTACACGAGGCTGCCTTCAATGGGGTTGCCGACCACGTCGATAGCTGGCTCCCCAGTAGAAAGCAACACGTCGAACAGCGCACACGGCGGCGCACTCTCCAAAAAACTCAGCGCGACCCGACGTGCCGCCACAGCTCGTCCCAAGTCGATCTCGATCCACCAATCGTCGGGATCGTCGGCCAAGTCGGGACCCCAACCCGTCAGCCGGTCCCCGTCAATGGTCTGCGCCGCAGCCAGCTCATTAGAGCCAGCCGCGTGAATCCCACCGCCAAAGGCCGCGGCATCGCGCACTGGATCGACGTTTTTGCGGATTTCGACCGGGCGGATAATCCCAGCGTCGTCGAGTGCAACAATCCCCAGCGGCAAGCGCCAAGTCCGCCACTCATCAACCGCGTCAAAGCGGAGCTGCTCGGCGGCCAGCGCACTAGCTAGCCATAGCACAGCGGCGGCGTGGAGGAATACTTTGCAAGCCATGGTGTCTCCTATGACATCGGTCGCCTTGGCTACAAGCGACCCGGAGTCATAGTATATCGAATCGCCTTCCTCCATCCAATCCGCGCTTGCCTCTTATACGCAGCCCTTGTTATTGTAGAGACAACACACGCGTCGCCCACCAACCGCGCACCTATCGGAGGAAAACCATGCCCGCGCTCACTCCCAGCCAACTCGACCACTTCGCCAGCGAAGGCTACGTCGTCGTCAAAGGCGTCCTCGACCCAGTCACCACCCTCGACCCAGTCATCGACGAATACGCCACCGTCCTCGACAGCTTAGCCGACGAGCTCTACGCTCAAGGCGAAATCTCCTCGCGCTACGAAGAGCTCGAGTTTGGCGACCGCTACATCCAAATTTGCGTTGAAACCGGCCGCGTCCACAGCCAGTACTTCGACTTCTCGCTGCCCTTTCAAAACGTCCAACCCGACACTCCCTTCTGGGCCGGGCCAGCCGTCTTCCGCGCCCTCACTGACCCGAACCTGCTCGACGTCGTCGAGTCGCTGATTGGCCCGGAGATTTATTCCAATCCGGTTCAGCACGTGCGCATCAAACCGCCCGAGCACCACCTGCCCAAAAACCAGTTCGGCAACGCCGTCCTCGGCGCTACCCAATGGCACCAAGACCACGGCGTCGTAACCGAAGAAGCGGACGACACGCAGATGCTGACCGTGTGGTTCTCGCTCCAAGACACGCCCATCGAGAAGGGGCCGCTGATGGTCGCGCCCGGCTCGCACAAAAGCGGGCTGCTGCCGCACTGTCCCAACTACATGGACAACGCGCCCCAATTCGCGGGTACGACCCAAGTCCCCGAAAAGCTCTTCGCCGCCGATCGAGCCATCCCCGTGCCAGTCGAGCGCGGCGACGTCATCTGCGTCCACAAGCAGACCGTCCACGGGTCCTATCCCAACGTCAGCGACGAGGTCCGCTGGAGCTTTGACCTGCGCTACAATCCCACCGACCAGCCCACCGGGCGCATCGCCTTTCCCGGATTCGTCGCGCGCAGCCGCCGCGATCCAGACAGCGAACTGCGCGATCCAGCCGAGTGGCACCGGCTGTGGCTAGAGGCGCGGGCCAAAATGGCGACCATCAACCAAGACGGCCAGATCGACGTCCCCTTCCGCCGCGAGCAAATGGCGCATCCTCTGTGCGCCTAAACGCCATGCAGCCATTCAATAGCTACGCCGACCTGCTCACTTATATCCAAGACAACGGCCATACCCCACAAATTCTCGGCCGCACGCCCGACGGACAGCCCATTGTCGCAATCAAAAGCGGCGGCGACAAAACACCGGCCATTTTCATCAGTGCCGGCAGCCACGCCACCGAACAAGCTGGCGTCAGCGCGGCCTGTGCCCTCATCGACGAGATCGAGACCGAGCACCAGCTCTACACCATTCCCAGCCGCGACCCCATCGGCATGAACGGCCTCGCCTACGCGCTCGGCCTGAGCCTAGACGAAGTCCCAAACCTCGGCGACCTCGACGCCGTCGCCCCCTTGCTCAAAAAGCGCGGCGAAGTCCTCTATGAAGAAGGCGATACCGTGGTCGCCCTCATCGGCGAGTATGGCTATGCGACAAGCAACCTATACAACCATCCAGTCGGAGACTGGATTGAAGCACTCAAGGGCCGTCGGCTCTACTTCCCCGCCAGCAATCCCGGCGTCGAACGCGCGTACACACTGGTAATTGACCCCACCGGCGAAGTCCTGCATCTCAACCGCTTCCACGACACCCCTTGGGCACCCGTCGAGTCGCGCTGCACCCGCGACCTAATGGCCGCCATCCAGCCCGGCTTGACGTTGGACCTCCACGAACACGGCGGCGACTTCTTCTGGTTTTCGGCGCGGCACCAGCGCACTCCCAGCGACCAGCAGTGGGAGGAGACCATGGCCGGCGAGATGATCGCCGAGGTCGCCGCGTCGGGAGCAGCCCTGCCCCCGACCGACTATTTGCCTGGATCGTTTTTTACCCGAGGGCCGCACGGGGTCTTCTGGCTCAACGCAGCCCAGCGCGGCGAAGGACTTAACCTCGCCGACTTCGCGGCCCATATCTACGGCCCCTCTTTCACTATTGAGACCGGCATGGCATTGAGCTTTGCCGACCGAGTCCATGCCTCCAAGCTAGCGGCGAAAAAGGCCGTCGAGGTCTTTGACAGACGCCACGCCGGATGCCCGTCGGCCACGCCCTAAGCCGCTTTCGGCTGCGGGAATTCAACCGCAATGTCCGGCTGTTCTTCGCTTTTGGCACCTCGATCAACGCCGGCATGGCGCTTTTTTCCCTGCTGTACAATCTCTATTTACTGCGCCTGAGCTATCAAGAGGACTTCATCGGCCAAGTCGCCAGTATGGCACCGCTGGCGACCGGCCTGTTAGCGCTACCCACCGGCATCCTGAGCGATCGCTTCGGCCGTCGGCCCTTCCTCATAGCCTCAGGTCTGCTGCTGGCCATATCCCAGTTGGGCCTGTGCTTGACCACGTCGCCGGGCGCACTGCTGGCGTTCTCATTTGTCGGCGGCGTGGCCATGGCCTTCGTCTGGGTCAACCACGTGCCCTTCCTCTCGGACAACGCCCACCCCGCGCGGCGCGCCGAAGCCCTCGCCATCTGGTCGGCCCTGCAAATAATCGTCCGCATGCTCTTGAGCCTAATCGGCGGCTTCATGCCCGGAGTCATGGGCTACTTCCTCGGCCTTTCCACCGAGGTTCCCGAGCCCTTCCGCTACGCACTGTTCTTCGGCGCGGCGTGTTCGCTCGTCGCCGTCGTGCCGCTGTTATACGCATCCGGTCAAACCCGCCGCGAAAGAGATCCTGCGCCAACTCGACGTCGCCCTGAGCACACCGAAGCCCGCAAGTCGCCAGACGAAGACGAGCCAACGACCTCGCCATGGCGCGTCTTTGCCGCTATTACCGCCTTGAGTGGCACGCGCGGCTTCTCCATGGGGCTGACGTACCCGTTCTTCAACGTATTCTTCGAGGCCGAACTGGGGGTCGGCCCGGCTGCAATCGGCGCGATCTTCTTCCTCAGCCAACTCGCCGGCCTACCAGCGACCTTTGCCGCACCAACGCTGGTGCGCCGCTTCGGGCCGACGCTGACCATCCTGCCATCCCGCATTATGGGCGGCAGTGCCCTCGGAATCATGGGGGCCTTTATCAGCCTACCGCTGGCCGTGCCCATGTTTCTGCTCGTGCGCATCGGCGAAGTCATCGACAACCCATCCGACCAGCACTTCTCCACCCAAGTACTGCCCCGGCGCTTCTGGGCGCGGATCCAGGGCCTCCGCGTCTGCGGCTTCCAACTTCTAAACTTCCTCGGCAGCCTCATCGGCGGCATGCTCATCCTCGACTATGGCTACGGGGCCGTCTTTGGCTTGGCCTGCGCGTCGCGGATTGCGAGCGGTCTGATTATGGCGGCTTTTTTCGGGCTACGGCCAACGCGTTCTCTTGCAGGCGAGCGCTAGGGCCAATCATTCGCGTAGGTGCTTCCTGTACAACGACGAAGTTTCTATTGACACAGGAACTCCGTTCTGGTAGTGGTTAGTAGGATATTTCTGCTGGGCGCTAACCGCTGATGTAAACGTGGAAAGTTAAATAATGAAAACAATCATCACATTGACTCTGTTATCTCTATTTTCACTCAATACCTTCGCCCAAGACGATACGCAATGGGGTTTACCTGAAGGTGCCAAAATGCGCCTTGGCAAAGGGATTCTATCTGGTAGTATCGCGTATTCCCCCGATGGCACTCGTCTCGCGGTGGCGAGTACCATTGGTATTTGGCTCTACGATACGGCAACCCATCAAGAAGTCGCCTTACCCACGGAGCATGCTTTTTGGGTCGATGACGTTGCGTTCAGTCCCGATGGACAAACCATCGCTAGTGCGAATAGCGACCACGTACGGCTGTGGGATGCATACACAGGTGAGCACAAGCAGACCCTCAAAGGGCAGAATCGGGTCTCTGACGTTGCGTTTAGCCCCGATGGAAAAACCATCGCAGCTAGTACGAGTCAGGACGGCACGATTCTGCTGTGGGATGCATACACAGGTGAGCACAAGCAAACCCTCAAAGGGCATACGAGTGGGGTCTGGAGCGTTGCGTTCAGTCCCGATGGAAAAACCATCGCTAGTGCGAGTAGCGACCGCACGGTGCGGCTGTGGGATGCATACACAGGTGAGCACAAGCAAACCCTCAAAGGGCAGCATTTGGTCTGGAGCGTTGCGTTCAGTCCCGATGGAAAAACCATCGCTAGTACGAGTAGCGACCGCGTACTGCTGTGGGATGCACACACGGGAGAGCACAAGCAGACCCTCGGAAGGCATACGAGTGGGGTCAGGAGCGTTGTGTTCAGTCCCGATGGGCAAACCATCGCTAGTGTGAGTAGCGACCACGTGCGGCTGTGGGATGCACACACGGGAGAGAACAAGCAGACCCTCAGAGGGCATACGAGTGGGGTCGAAAGTGTTGCGTTCAGTCCTGATGGGCAAACCATCGCTAGTGCGAGTTCTGACAGCCCGGTACAGCGTAGCGACCACACGATACGGCTGTGGGATGTACATACAGGAGAGCACAAGCAAACCCTCAAAGGGCATACAGGTGGGCATATGAAGGGGGTCTGGAGCGTTGCGTTCAGTCCCGATGGAAAAACCATCGCTAGTGCGAGTCATGACCGCACGGTGCGGCTGTGGGATGCACACACGGGAGAGCACAGACAAATTCTCAAAGGGCATACGTCTTGGGTCAAAAGTGTTGCGTTTAGTCCCGATGGACAGACCATCGCTAGCGCGAGTTATGATCACACGGTGCGGCTGTGGGATGTACACACAGGCGAATACAAGCAAACCTTCAAAGGGCCGGATCAGATCTATGACGTTGCGTTTAGTCCCGATGGACAAACCATCGCTAGTGCGAGTTCTGATAGCACGATTCTGCTGTGGGATGCACGCACGGGCGAACACAAGCAAACCATCAAAAAGCATTATGCGATCCGTAGCATTGTGTTTAGCCCCGATGGACAAACCATCGCTGCTAGTACGAGTCAGGACAGCACGATTCTGCTGTGGGATGCACACACAGGCGAACACAAGCAAACTCTTAAAGGGCCGGATCGGATCTATGACGTTGCGTTCAGTCCCGATGGAAAAACTATCGCTAGTGCGCATAGGGGCCGCACGGTATGGCTGTGGGATGCACACACGGGCGAACACAAGCAAACCATCAAAAAGCATTATGCGATCTCTAGCATTGCGTTTAGCCCCGATGGACGTACCATCGCTAGTCTGGGTTGGGACGGCACGATTCTGCTGTGGGATGCACACACAGGTGAACACAGGCAAGACTTCAAAGGGCATACGAGTTCGGTTCCAAGCGTTGCATTCAGCCCCGATGGACAGACCATCGCCAGTGGGAGTCGGGACGGCACGATTCTGCTGTGGGACATCGCAGATCCACCCGTCGATATATCCGTTCCGCTTGGCTTTGGCGTCGAGCAGTGGTCATCGTTGGAACCGGTAGCCATGGATTTTATCGCGAATCCCGAGTACGGCACCGGAATCATGGGTGCTACCATCCTCAACGCCGCATCCGATGATGAGGAAGTATTGCTCTGGCGGTTCTCGGCAAACAGCGAGGAACTAGTCGCCCGCATCCCAGCCGAGTTGGTAAACGCAGTGCCCACGGTCCGCTTCGATCCAACCAGACTGTTTGACAACAAGCTGTTTGTGGCGATCAGTGCGGGCCCAGTTGGAAGTCGCACAACCCGTGTCGTAATCGTAGAGCCAAACGGCGAGTTCCGCAACGCAATCAGTATCTACGTTGAGGGCACGACCCCAGTAGCCATTGAATTCAGTAGCCAGCCAAGCTATCCAGCGGGTGCATATCTCTACTATGCAGACAGCCTGGCTGGGTTTTACCGGCTGGACGAGTCCTTCAATCTCCACCGGATCGCTTCCCATACCATACCTTCCGGTCGCAGCGACATCGATCCAATAGACCTGAAATTCGATCCGACCGGAAAATACGGCGGCCTGCTGACGCTCTCCGATACCGATCTCAACCACGACGAACTTTCAGGCTTGTATCAACTGCAAGCCGACGGAGAATGGAGTACGTTGGTGCCGCCGGCCCCTGTCAGTGAGCGTCAATTCCAAGGTATCGCTTTCTCTAACGCTGGGCCGCTCGGCAGCGCTCTCTATGTGGCAGACGCCGTAACGGACAACATCTATGTCGTAAGCCCCAAAGGGGTCCTCGAAGCCTTTGCGGTCGGCTTTACTAATCCGCGGCGCATCGTCATCGGCCCAGAGGGAGCCGACATGTGGGTTACAGATCAGACAGGATTGTATCGGATCTTCTCGACCGATCCATCCGATTGGGAAGCTGCCAAGGCTACCTTGCCGGTCGCCAGCGGTCTAGAGCCAAACTACCCCAACCCCTTCAACAGCTCCACCCAGATTCCCTACCGCGTCAGTGCCCCCGGCCCAGTGCGACTGGTGATCTACAACGTCCTCGGCCAGCCAGTGCGCACGCTGGTAGATGAGATTCAAGCTGCCGGCGCGTATCAGGTTTCTTGGGACGGCCGCGACCATCGCGGCGCGCGCGTCGCCAATGGGATTTATCTGTACCGGCTGCAGGCCGGGTCGATCTCCCAAGTGCGCAAGATGCTGGTCTTGGAATAAGACGGCCCAGAACCACTGGGCAGTGTTCCTCCCCCCTCAAAGGAGACCACTAATGCCAATCCCCCATCAAGTAAAAACGCTTCTAATCCTGTCCATCCCCTTAATCCCATAAATCCTGTTCTCCATCCCCCAACCATCCCACAAATCAGAGGTCCCCATGCGATATGCGTTTGCCCTTGCATTAATGCTAAGCGGCCTATCGGCGCGCTCATGGGCAGTAGATGAGTTTCGCCTCGGCGATGTGGAGCCGTGGGCGGAGTGGACGTGGCAAAACAGGATGATGGACGACGCTACCGACCCGTCCGTACTCCAGCCGCGCGAACTCAAACCCGGCGAGAACTTGCTCCCCCAACTAGGGCCTTGGTATCGCTGGCGCTCCCCCGGAGAATCCACGTATCGCTCAGGGGATGTCCGCATCTGGCGCGGCATCAACTACCTCCGCCCACGCGCCGAGCCACGCGACTTTGTCGATGGCGATATCACGACCTTCTTTGCAGCGCAAACCTACTCCGAGTCCAACGAATTCTACACAATCGACCTCGGCGTGCCCGTGCCAGTGGATCGCTTTGCGTTCTATCCACCCGAGGGACGAGACGCCCTCACCCAAGAGCCGTATCGCCCCAACTTCGCCTTTGCCAAATACGAACTCTCCGGCAGCCTTGATCCAGTGGGTATCGCAAAGGAAGAGGGCACCCACTACCGACCTTTGGACATCCTGCTAGCCAGCGTCGATCTGAACACCGAAGCCGTCGTACATATCGAGTTCCCGCTGCAATACCTGCGCTTTCTGCGCATCTACTTCTTCCCAGACATCGGCCGGTTCTACAACAAGTTCGCCTTGGCTGAGCTAGAGGTGTCCGGCCGGGGATTCCCGCCACAAGCGATCTGGACGTCGCAGGTAGCCGACCTCGGCCAGGTGGTCAACATCGGGCGCGTGCGCTTTGGCGCGGGCAAGTGGCGGCGCGACGGCGACCAACTCGCAGCCGCACCCGACGCACCAACATCCGTGCAAGTAGAAATCAAGACTGGCTTAGACCCCACACCCACTGGCTATCACGGATACGACGACATCGGCCAACTCGTGGAAGTAACGCAAAGCGCATACGAACGCCTCAAGCAGCGCACCTGGCCTTGGGATCCCCCGGCCGTGGGCTGGCGCGGCCCCATTATCGACGACCCAGACAACTGGAGCTTTTGGTCGCCACCGCTGCGCCGTTCCGGCGAACTGCCCCGAGTGCCGAGCGGCCGCTACCTGCAAGTGCGACTGACCTTAGAGACCGAAACGCTGTGGGAATTTACGCGCTTGGATTCGCTGGCGATTGAGTATTCTCCGCTGCTGGCCGAGCGGGTGGTGGGCGAGATAGCCGCGGCCAGCGACCTACAGCCCGTAGGCCATATCGCCGAGGTGCCAGCCGGCCAAAAGATCGAGTTGATCTGCGACCTGCGAGCCGAGTTTGCAGCGGACCAAGCCGGTTTTGACTCGGTGCGTTTATCCCTGCCTAACGCGGGTGCCCTCCTCGGCTTGGAGATGGGCGATCCCCTACAGTCAGTGAATGCCGACAGCGTAATCGCCGAACCCGAGGGCCTAGCCATCTACTTGCCCGAACCCATCCGCGAAGGAGGCACGCAAACGCTGCGCTTGTATTTGGAAACCGTCATGTACACGGCTTCGGGCACTGTGCAAGTCGAGGTTTTTACGCGCTCTGAGCAGAGCCTACCGCAGCAAGTAGAAGGGGGCGACGCCAGCGAAGCTCTGGGCACCAATCAACTGCGCCTAGTCGCCATTGGGGGAGGATTGGATGAGGTGTTGGGCGCTATAGAGGTGCAGCCGACTGCGTTCACCCCACAGGGCGACGGCATCAATGACCACGTAACGATCCAGTACAACTTGTTCCGCTTGCTAGTCCCCGCCGAGGTAGAGCTAGAAATTTACACGCTCGACGGCCGCTCCACGTGGCGGCAAGCCCTCGGTGTACAGCTCAACGGGCACCATCGTGCAATGTGGAACGGGCGCGACGCAAAGGATCAACTCGTCGCACCCGGGATATACGTCGTGCAAGTCCGCGCCAAAACAGACCAAGGGCAATGGACGCAAGAACGCAGCCTCGCCGTAGTCTATTGAAACGCGCTTTTTACCGCGCAATCACCAAGTTTATCGACGGCGACGGGAAGCTCTGCGCTGCGGCGGATAGTCACTGAAGTCCCGACGCGGATCCTCGCTGACCACATCTGGATAGTAGAGCGGCTGGTCCGCTTCTACCAGCATCCCGTCGCCACGCATGATCTGGTTAGACGTTCGGGGTGTTATCCGGCTCGGATACTGCTTGCGATATTGCGCACTTTCTCGTCTCGTCGCCTCGACGGCTTCGGCAAAATCAAAGTCCTCAAAGAGCGCGGACTTGAGTTGCTCCAGTTCGGCAGCCGTCTCCCCTGCGGCGCGGCCTACCAGATTGCGCTGTTCGTCTGGATCGTCTATCAGGTCGAAGGCCAGATCCTCGTAAGTGTGGCAGGCAATGTACTTGTAGCGCGGCGAGCGGATCATGCGGTATCCTTTGCCCAAGTTCTCGACGAGGATGCCAGGGCGTGCGGCCAGAGCCGAGCAGGCATCGCCCTGCACTGCCGGTGTCAAGTCAATGCCGTCCAGATCGTCGAGCAGAGGCGCGTCGGTCAGGCCGCAAAGCGTGGGGAAAATATCAGCCAAGCTCACCGGCGCGGCGATTTCAGCCGACGAGAGCTGACCCCTGCGATGTTCCGGCAAGGAGACGATCAGCGGCACCCGCACAGAAGCCTCGTGCCAAGTCTGTTTCCACCACAGACCGTGCTCTCCAGCCAGTTCGCCGTGGTCCGAGGTATAGACGATGATGGTGTTGTCGAGTAGCCCGTCGCGCTCCAAGACCGCTAAAAAATCCCCTATGATCTCGTCCAACTGATCTACGCAGGCAGCGTAGGCCGCCCGAGCGCGCAGGGTCTGCTCCGCAGTGATCTCTTCGGCAGGATGCCCCTGAGACTCGCCGCTGTCCGACCTCAGCGCTTCCAAGGTCATGGGGTGGTTTTGGGCGTCCCCGTTGCGGCCCACCTTCGGCGGGGTAACTCCCTCGGGATAGTAGCGCTCGAAAAAGCGGCGGGGTGCGTTCATCGGGAAGTGGGGGTGGACGAACGAAGTGTACATCAACCAAGGCTGGTCCGGGTGGGCGTGCCGGTGCTCGCGCAGCCACGCCGTGGCCTCGCGCACGACAAACTGCTCCTGGAGCAAAGATTCGGGAATGTCGCTGAGACCGGCATCCTCAATAATGGAGGGCATGAAGATGTGATCCTGGACCCCAGGCAGAAAGAGTGGGTCTTTTTGATGGCCTGGCGAGGGCGCGGCAAAGTCGCCGTAGGGACGGGCTCCGAAGCCAGCATACTGACGGGAGCCGGGCAGGTGCATCTTGCCGACGGCAGCCGTGGCGTAGCCGTGCTGCCCCAAGTGCGAAGCAAAGGTAGGGGTGTCCGGCCACAGGACTGGGCAGCGATGTGGGTGTCGGCCGGACAGCATCGACATGCGGCTGGGCGTACACAGGGGCATCTGGCAATAGGCGGTTTCAAAGTGGACGCCTTGCTGGATGAGGCGATCAAGCGTCGGAGTGCGGCAGGGTTCGCCACCACGCTCTGGCGAGCGAGCCGAGAGGAAGCGAAAACTGTGTTCATCGCTGAGGAGAAAGAGGATATTGGGGCGATTGGGCATGGATATAGCTCCTGTAGAAGTTAGAGCTTGGGGCAAACTCCATAAAAAATAAAGCCCCTGATTGCTCAGGGGCTTGTAACATGGTGGGCGATCCCAGACTCGAACTGGGGACATCCTGCTTGTAAGGCAGGCGCTCTGACCAACTGAGCTAACCGCCCTGCTTTTAAGCATAGCCATTCCGGCCTTTATACGCAAAACAATCACCGTCTATTTACTGCTCATCAGCCGCGGCGATTTGTTCATACCGGGCAATGGCCTCCCCCGCCTCAGCGTGCAGCCCCTGTTCCCTATAGACCATAGCAAGCCCGTAATACGCATCGGCATAGTCCGGGCGAATCCGCAGCGCGCGCTGGTAGCACGCCAGCGCCTGATGCGGTTGGCCATTGAGTAGCTGGGCACTCCCCAAATTGTTGTAAGCCAGCGCGTACGCCGTGTCAATGCGGACGGCGACTTCGTACATCGCGATGGCTTCCCCGGTATCTCCCATGCGCAAATACGCGTTGCCTAAATTGTTGTACGCCGGCGCGTAATCCGGCCGCACGGTGAGACAGCTTCTCAGGGCACTGATTGCCAGAGAAGGCATATTCAGTTTGGCGTAAATTCCCGCCAGAGCGTAATGAGCCAGCGCGTTATCCGGCTCTCGCCGCAGCCGGTCTCTGAGTTGAGCTAGATCGTCAGCATGGGGTGCCAGCTCTTCAAAGCGGCTCAAGTATTGTTGGGCTTCCTCCTTTCTTCCCTGTTTGACGTAGAGCGTCCCGAGCTTGAAATAGGGCCGCGCCCGCACCGGGTCCAAGGCAATGGCGCGCAGATAATGCGCCTCGGCGAGCGTCTCGCCACCCCGTCGCTCTTCGGCCAACCCCAACCCTACATGGGCTTGGGCCGCGCTCGGATCGAGTGCGAGGGCCGCGCCAAAAGCCGCTGTGGCTTCATCTACTTGGCCGGCCTTCAGCAGGGCGTGGCCTAGACCTATCCGCGCGCTAGGCCAGTCCGCTCTCAGCGCTCCTGCCCGCCTAAACGCCGCGATACCTTCTTGGTACTCGCCGAGCCGCTCGGCGTATATCTGGCCTAGAGCGTAAAATGCCAAACTGTACCCCGTATCAATGCGAGTAGCCTGCCGCAGGGCTGCAATCGCCTCGTAGTACGCCTTGAGCTTGATGTAAGCCAAAGCGAGATTGTAAAACGCCCCGGCATTGTCTGGATCAAGTGCCAGTGCCTGTCGATACAAATCGCGGCTGAGAGCGTATTCCTCTTGCTCTAGGAATAAGCTGGCTAAGCTACACAACGCACCCACGTGTTCCTCATCCAGCGAGAGAGCGTTGCGAAAATGGCTTTCGGCCTGCTCGTATAGGCCCTGCTTGCAGGAGATATTTCCCAACCCAACCCAAGCGTCCGCAGTCAGCGGATCGATGCTCAGGGCCGTGCGATAGTGGTGCTCGGCCCCTTGGTAGGAGCGCTCTTGCAAGAGCAGATCGGCCAGTTGCCAATGAGCTTCGCTATCCTGCGGATGCCGCTCCAGCCACGCTTGGTAGTCGGCCTTAGTCGTGGGGGGACGCTCGCACGCGACCAGCGTGGCCAGCGCAACCCCCAAGAGAACAGATGAACGACAACACAGATGAACGCAGATGAACGCAGAAGTGAAATGACGTTGAGCGGAGCGCACTTAGAATTTTGCGACAGCTTATTAGCGCAATCCGGCGAAGATAGTTACAAACGTGAGGAAATTGGTTTCATCGCCTTGTTGCAACGCTCGGCGTTGCCAGCGCACACCGATCTTGGTGGAAAGTGCGTAGCCCTGATATTCGGAACTGTTGGTAAACTGGGTGGCCAAGGTCAGGGTAGTGAAATCCTCGACAAAGGCCGGCGGCAGCGGATCGGGCTCTTGCTGTAGGTTCCGAAAGACCTCCCATTCGATGCCCGACTCCGAGACGAGCTGACCGGGGATGAGATCGTACGTCCCGATTAAGAAAAAAATCTCCGACAGCTCATTGCGTCGCAGCGCCAAGGGATCTGTGGGGACTTGGCGGGTGTACTGCTGCTTCCACTTGGGCGAAATGGTGATCCCTGCAAGCGGCTCGTAGAAGTACTCCGCTCTCAGGATGGTACCTAAGAAACTCTCGTCGCGATTTTCCCGTGCTTGATCTCCGCGCTGAAAGTAATGGTCCCATTTGACTTTACCAGACACGTTCAGCGGTCGCAGGCGATGAATGGCAAAGTCGAGGTACGACGTGTTGATCATCGTATTCTGGGCGATCAAGCGATCCTGCACATCCTGTAGCCCCCCTGCCGAAAAGGGAGACTGAACCCACTGGATCAGCGCGTCGGGAATATCGTCGCGGGCAAAGCGCAAAAACTCCATGAAGCGAAACTTAAAGCCGCGCAATGGGAGGTCTTCCTGCCAAGTAAAGAGCCCATAGCTCGTCTGGTTGCGCCGGGCACTACCGATCAACCACTCGCGCAGATGCCCGACCATGAGCTTAGAACCGGGCTGCATTTCAGCACCCGCGTAGAAGTTGTAGCCCCGGTGGTCTCGCTTGTAGGGATAATCAGGTTCGGTATCGTTTTCGAGGCGGTCTATGACGGTGTTGTTGTTCATGTCGGTGCCGAAAAGAAATTCGGGCGGATCGACATTGTAGCGCAGAAAAGGTTCGACGTAATCGGGCTGTAAATTGTCGTTCTGGTTAAAGTCGTTGACCAAGTCATTGTTCTCGTCGAGGCCAGGAAACACTTCGACATCCGCGGCGCGGGTCGTCTGCTGCCCCGGCACAAAACCACCGCCGGTAACGCGCCGCCGCCAGTCGGGGAAGCGGTCTTGGTCGTCGTTGTCCTCGACAAATTCATAGGTGAAGTTGAGCTCATCTTCGTAGTCGATAAAACCGCGCTGGTCGGGAATGACCATAGAGGTGCCGTAGTTCGGATCCATGGAGAAGGCCTCGCCATAGGCGAACCACGGATAGCTCAACCGCGAAGCGGTGACGTAAAAAGCCTCGGCGCGGTCGGACGCTAGCGCCTGCCGCTTGACGATATTCTGATTGGGAAACTTGCGGTGGTGGCGATTGACGTTGAACTCGGAGCGGAGATTGAATCCGGCAAGCTCGGAAACTTCAAACGTAAAACCCATGATCTCGTTGGCTGTCGGCAGGCCATATTGGAAGCGGACGACCTGCTGATTGGAGCCATCGCTGATATTGCCATTGCTCCGCTTGACCGGCAGGAAAACCGTCTCGCCCGTGAAGTTAGTCTGCATATTGGAGGTTACTTCTATGCGAAAATCATTGGCCACCACCAACTCGATATCGATCTTGCGGGCTTCTTTGAAATCGCCGATCTGGTCCTTTACGCCCGGGACGAAATCGCGTTCGATGTCGTAACTGAGCGTCAGCACGTCGCCGCCGTTAGCTTCGAGCAGACCCTGGCGTCGCGTCCCCCCGTCAATCGAAGGTTTTATTTCCGGGTGCTCGACATCGTCGATGAAGATCCGCTCGCGGAACAGCAGTGCGCCGCCGGTGTTGTCTTCGGGCGAATCGTCGCTGAGGCGGACGACGATGCGGCGAACGTTCTCCGCATTCAAGCGCCCCCCCAGGACACCCTTGAGGGAATTTTCCTCAACGCTCAAGCGGCTGTTCCCGTGGTTGGCATTGACATACGTCAATCCGAGTGTGGCGAAATCGCCGACTTGGGCGACTCCGCGCAAGCCGTACAAATTGGTGAAGACCGTCTCTCTCGCTTCGGAGATTTCGCTGTCGAGGCGCTGGACGGCCGGATTGTCAATGCGCGAGGCAATGAGGGTCAAGGCGTATTTGTCGGACTGCATATCCCACTGAATACCGTCGAAGAGCGGCTTTGAAAAAGTCATCGGCGTAAGCGTAGTCCGCAACTGTTCGCCGACGGTCAGTGCGGTGTAGAATTGCCCTTTGGAAGCAGAGGATATCAGGACTCGATTGAACCAACTATTGAAGCGGGGGTTTTTGAAAATGCTGCTGCCAAAATCGAGCGGGTGTTCCTGACGCCAGTCGTAGATGCGCCAACCCCGGGTGATATAGTTGCCGTACAGATCGTAATAGCGATCGCCTTCCAAGAAGAGGTTGACGTAGCGTTGGTAGTTGTCCCGGGCGTAGTTGGTGTACTCGTAGGTCTTCCAGCCATAGAGATAAAGCAGCGTCTGGGGCACGTACCACTTTCGCAGCACCGGACTCAGCGATTCAAAATCGACCGGCGTTCCCGTCGCTCGGTACGGACTGAAGAATCCGCTCTGCAAGTCGGCCTTGAGTTCCAGTGGCAAGAGGGCGAGCAAGACAAAAGACCAAATGGCTTTATTCATCGCGCTGGTTTCCCGTATCGATAGCGGTTTGCATTACTGATCAACTAATAGACCAAGTGGATGATGCGCTGTCGCCGCTCCGTTGCAGTGTCGGTCTCTACCTTGGCGTCCAGAATGTAGATACCGGGAGGTGCCAATAGATCGTTCTCATCCCTACCATCCCACACATAGTGCGTCTGATCCACCTGGTCAATGCTAGCGATCAGAGTACCACTCAAGTCGTAAATCGCGACCTTGGGTTGGGCGGTGGTTTTTACCACTAGCAGGCGTAGCTGTAGTCTGTCGTTGATGCCGTCTCCATTGGGTGTAACCATCGCCGAGGACATCTCCAATGCGCGGATGAAGTGCTCCTCTTGGGCAATCTCGGGCACGAACACCGTCAAAGCTCCTATGTCTTCTGGCTGAATCCCTTGGCGAATATCGGGCTGCGTCGTAGAGCTTACCCAAGCGTCGAAAGCAGCCGCATCGGCCAACAGGCGCAACGGCAGTCCTACTTCGATGCTATCTCCGCGGACCTGTTCGGGCAAGTCGATCACGACCGAATCTCCGCTGGCCTCCACCTGCAAGGGTTCAACCCGACGATCCCCTATCCGCAATTGCACCTCGCCTTCGAGGGAGTTCGGCAAATCGAACACGAGGCGGTTGAAACCCCGATCGGTCGGTCTCGTGCGACCTCCGAGGCGAAAGGTAAAAACCGTCAGCGAATCGAGGGTTACTTCGCGCGGGGAGACGCTGGCGAAAACCCCGCCGCCGATGAGCGGATCGTCGAAATCGAGGGCTATCTCGCGCAGCGTCGGTGCCACCTCGGGATCTTCGGTCTGTAGGCGCACCTCCATTTGGACGAATCTCCTCGGCGTGGGCGAGCGGAAGGCTTCCCCAGATTCCTTATAGGCCGAGCTCCACGCACTCCAGTCGGCACCAGCTTTAGTCACTATTACTTCGGGCAATTTCTGGCTGGCCGGCAGTTTATCCCAACGTCCTTTGGGAACTTCGCGACCATTTTTGTCGTAATAGAATATCTCTTCGTCCAGCGTATTGCCGGTGCGCGTGCGAATTTCTATGCGCGTCTCATCCGTTGTCTCCGCCTCCCAGCGCATCCGGCGCAGGCTTTTGGCTCCTTCCAGATCGATGAAATTAGAGGTCATCACCACCTCGGCGGGATGGCCTGCGCCGTAGAGAAAAATCTCGAATAAATGGAAAACGGTGGACCTGTTGACCGGAGATTCGTGGTGATAGAACAGATAGCGCACCTTGCGGGCGGGAAAGCGGAAGTCAAAATTGCGGTTTCTCGTACCCGCGCTGCTCAGCGTTTCGTTATCGACAAAGCTGAGCAACTGGTAATCGACGGGACTCTGAAGTCGCTCTTCCCCCTCGGTGGGAATCGGCGTGCCGTCTGAGGTCAATAGTTCAAAACCGGACTGATTCCGGTACGAATTCACCCCCAGCGTGGCAAATCCCGGCGGCGGCTCCACCATTGTTAGTTGATCGATCCAGAAGGTAGCTCCCAGATCCCATTCAAACCAATCGCCTTTATCGCGCCAGTCGAGGTCCCCCCGCGAGGTCAAGGTCCACCACGTAGCCGCGGTTCCATCCATGATGTTGGCGATAGTGCGCGGGTCGCGCCCAGTCCGTATGACGCCTCCCCGCTCGATAGTCCCCGGAGCAATGTTGTCGCCTATGGCCTCGACCTCGATAGCTGCCAGTGCCGCATCCAGACTCTTAGCGTGGGCGACGACACGCACGTACTGGATGGACATATACTCTAAGGTATCGCTGGTCGCCAAATACTCACCGGTCGCGTTGCCCAATTCCGGCGTCATAAGGTCGTACTCTATCACCGTCTCCCGGCTGGGCTGGGTCGTGCCGCCCACTCGGTCGTAGCGGAAAACGTCTTGGCCGGTGAGAAAAGGCGTTCCCTCGGTGACGAAAACGGAAAACTCCCGCAGGGGCCGCGCCCCCTCGGTATCGGGAAAAGTCAGCCGGATCTTTTTCGCTTGGACGAGGCGACCCAAATCAATCTCAACCCACCAATCGTCGAGTGGGGCCTCTTGGCTGGGTTGCCACCAAGTAGTGGCCGCGCCATCGAGGATATGGTCAGCTTGGTCAATGTGGGTCCCCGCACCGCGGATTCCTCCCTGCACCTCTTTCCCCTTGGCATTTGGATGGAAGAATTCGGCCGCGTCGGCAACGGCATCTATATCGCGCCGGAAGTGTCTCAGTCCCACGCTGCCATCTGCCGCTAGCGATAGAACCCCTTGGGGAAAAGTCCATTGCTCCCACTGGTCTTGGCTGTTGATGAGCAGCGTTCCAGCACCTGCTTCCCCGATTGGGAAGAGCACCAACAGCGTCAACAAGTATATCCGTTGCAACATGCTATCCTCGGATGCTCAATACGCTACCGAAACCGAACGAAATTGCTCTGATACTTCCTTGTCCGCATCTACCTTTATGTGCAAAAGGTAGATGCCCGGCGGGACCAGCGCCCCTTGGTCGTCGCGCCCATCCCATTGCTCAGTGTAAAAACCCTTGTTGAATTTCCCGCGCACCAACGCCCTGACCCGCTGGCCTGTAAGGGTATAGATGCTAACTTCGGCAGCGATGTCTTCCACGCCTAGTAGCGTAAACGCGATGTCGAGTTCGTCATTGATGCGGTCGCCGTTGGGCGTCAGGAACGACGAGTCCAACGCAATCTCGGACAGCGCTTCTATGGAAGTTCCCGTGGCGAAGACGCGGATGTCGTCGCTATGGAGCTCCGCACTCGCGTCGCCCGGATCAATCGACTGGGGCAGGTTTTCCCCCTCCAGTTCCAACACCTCGCCGAGGAAATAGGTAGTGAAATCCAACAAGGCCGTGCGAAAGGTCAGCCGCAGATGTTCCTCGCCATCGGCGCGCACTACTTTATGCGAGGGGAAATACACCGCTAAAACCCCATCGGCGAAGCGGACGCTGTCGGGTTCTACTTCCGCTAGCGGCTGTCCAATCTCCAGCTTGGCGAACTCAGCCTCAGCTACAGTATTGAGTTTAATCGCATCAAAGCCTAGCTGACCGTCGGTGCCAAAACTAGCCAAGACATCGTAGATAAATGTTGTCTCCTGACCTGCCGGCGCTTCGGGCACCCGGTCTCCTCTCCCAGCCAGACCTACCTCGCCAACGAGGGATTCCACAAGGAGCGGTGAATACTCAACTGCCACGGATTTCACCCGGCCGAAAGTGTGGAAATCCTCAGCTACCATATTGAACTGAAGCTGCATATAACGCCGCGCATCCGGCGAACGAAGCAACTGGCCGGAACGGTCGTAGGGCGTTGACCAGAAACTCCAGTTTTGCTCGTCGAGCTTGATCGACGATTTGTCGCCAGGGCGATTGCCTTGGACAAAGGGCGATTTCTCCAGCGCCTTATTGTAAACCGCTTCCTCTACTTGCCGTTCCGCACCTATGTCGCTGATGATGTAGTACGCCTCCGGGGTATCGTCTCTGCCAGTACGCGTTTCCAACACTAAGCTAATAGGCGCGTCCGGGGCCAGAATGGGTTCTAATTCGCCCGAAGTTTTGCGGAACTTCTCAAACTCCCAAAAAATGCGCCCGAAATTTACCGGCGCTCCCAAGTCGATAACCGCTGTGCGATAACTAGTCTCCGGCGCAAATCCCTCGCCGTACACCTCAATCTCGCTCAGCATGTACACCTGTGCGATCAGATTGAAAGCAATGCGCAAAAAACGCAGAGTCTGCGTGGGAAAGCGGACATCTATAACGCGGTCGGAGTTGACAAAGGTACGCGATAGTACCTGCTCTAGGGTGTGGGGCCGGTCTTCTTCGCTGAGCAGAAGAAAATCCACCGATTCTCTGGCACCCGATATTTCATACGCCCGGGGGAAGCGCTGCTTTCTCAAGCCTCCGCCTTCGTCCAGT
>JAJDYK010000247.1 GCA_022825185.1 Candidatus Latescibacterota bacterium
GGCTGCTAAGGACTGTGGCGACTTCTTGCTCCCAAGTCATACCCAAAGACGGGCGTAAATCGTCGGGAGAAAGGGTGATCTGGGCTGTAGCAGTAAGGGGAAGGAAGACAAAGGCGATTGATGCTAATACACGGACGACGAACATGGAGGTATCCCTTCTTATTGGTTGTTAATGGTCGATCTGCACCTTTGCGCCCGTTTCCGCGCTCTTGTAAATCGCGTCCAGCAATTTCATGAAGGTCAGCGCCTCGGCAGGAGAAACATCGGGCGGCTGAGCACCGCGAATCGCGCCAGCAAAATCGCGGATCTCCGCGTTGAAGTCGCCGTCGCCGTGTTCCACAAATTCATCAGCGGAATCGTCGCCTTCATCGTACATGGCACCCAACAACCGGCGCGTCCCCGAACGTCTCTTGCCCTCGGGCAGCGAAGTGGATTCCACCTCAATGGTGCCATTCGTACCGAGGACGCGCAAGCGCAAGTCCCACGCCCGGTCCGCCCAAGTGGAAATGACCGAGGAAGTATCCATCTGAATTGTCACACCGCCGGCGCACCCCACCAGAAAACTCATGTAATCCTCGGAGTGACGCTCTACCTCTAGGGTCGTTGGAAACGCGCTATGGCTGACGGCAAAGGCCCATTCAGGTTGCGGACAACCCAGTAAAAACCACGCCTGATCGAGATAGTGCGAACCGTGTTGGCCCAATGCACCGCCCTTAAAACCCCATCTATATAACCAACTCCTACCCGGCGGCGGCTCGTAATTAGCTCCCCGCTCGCGATAGTGGTAGTGGACGCGCGCGTGGTACGCGCGCCCAATCCTTCCAGCGGCGATCATTTGCCGGCTCTCTCTGTTCTCCGCTTGGTGCCGCATGAAGTAGGAGTACACGAGCGTCTTTCCAGTGCTTTCCGCAACGGCGTTGATTTCCGCGACATCGGCGGCATTGCGACCGTGCGGCTTCTGCACCAACACGTGCTTTCCCGCCTCCAGCGCCTCAATGACCATCGGCTTCCGCACATCGGGTGCAGTGGCGACTCCAACGGCTTCAACCTCGTCGTCGGCAAGCAACTCTCGATAGTCGCCATAGACTCTGGGGACATCGTTGTCCTCGGCGACCTGGCGCGCCAAATCTCGATCCAGATCGGCGACCGCCCAGGCAATGGTATCTTCGCCGGTTCGGGCACCGGCCACCCAAGTCCTGCCAACGCGACAGCCGATTACGCCCATTTTAATTTTGTCTATCATAATCACCGCCTTTGCAACCGCTCTAGCTTTGCCCGCAACTCGGGCTTTTCCAGCACTTCCCTGTTGACCACGTGCTCGGGAATTTCGCCGCGCCCAATGCGCGCCGCCTGCCGCAGTCTGCCCCCCCAAGCCTGCATGTAGTACTCGTCGGTGTGGCACAGGGAGTGCGGTGCAACTACGACGTTGTCCATTTTGAGGAGGGGGTTATCCGCATCAACAGGCTCCTGCTCAAATACATCCAGCCCAGCGCCGCGAATGCGCCCGCTCTGCAAGATCCGTATCAGGGCTTGCTCATCGACGACGGGGCCACGCGAAGTATTGATCAGGTACGCCGTCGGCTTCATCAAGTTCAATTCCCGCTCGCCGATCAGGTGGCGCGTCTGCTCGCTGAGCGGGACGCTGATGCTGACGAAATCGGACTCGGCCAGCAGGGTATCCATAGCGACCAGTTCCACTTCTACATCGGCCACATCCTCTGGGCTCAGCTTGGGATCGCAGCCCAAATGCCGCATGCCAAAGGGCTTGGCCATCAGGAACATCTCGTGCCCGATATTGCCCACGCCAATGGAACCGAGCGTCTTGCCGGTCAGCCCTTCGCCGCGGTAGAGGCGTTGGTCGGCCCAGCGTCCCTCGCGGGTGATCCGATCCTTGTTGATCAGACGCGTGGCCAGAGCCAAGATAAAGGTGATGATAGTACAGGCCATGGGCCGGCGCACGGCGTCGGGGGCCGTGCAGAGCATTACATCGGCCCGAGTCAGAGCCTCGACATCGATGTGGTCGTACCCAACGCCGGTGAACAGCACGGCCACGAGCTGGTCGTTGCCAACTAGGGAGCGCTCACTCCAGCGGGACCCGCCCGAGATGACCGCGTCGCAGCCGCGCACCTGCTCGGGAGCAATTTCCGCGCTCCGCTCGGCCAATATCCGGTACTGGACCTCGGGCATTTCAGCGAATAGTTCCAGCCCAGGACCAGGCAAGTCGAAATTCCCCTCCGCGTCGAAGAACTCCCGGGCGATCCCAACCGTAACTTTAGTGGTCATCTACATCCTCTCGGTACATGGAAAAGCCCGCACCGCGCCGTCGCGGAGCAGGTCGTATTCGCTGTATATCAATCCATTTCTGCAAAGCGGCGCAACACGTTCTCGGTGATGCGGGAGACATTGTTGTCGCCGTGGTTGTGCGAAAGGCAACTGCACCAGCTAATAGAGCCTACCGAGAATACCGCGCCGCCCTTGGGCCCTTCAAAGTACACCATGTCGGACCGCACCAGAGGATTCTGGCTGCCGCCGGTATTGGGGGCCGAGACCAACTGGTCTTCAATGGCCACCTGGTACAGATCAGTGAAGCCCTCGGCCGAAGCGAGCAAGAGGGCGTGGTCAGGCGTCCCCAAGTCGCGGTCGAGCCGGTCGATTTCAAAGCCGCCAGCGCCGTGTTCCAAGACTAGGGCGGAAAAGTCGCCGATCAATTCCTCGGGAGCCACCCCCTCAAAGATAAAGGCCGCCCTCGGATCCAAACTGTCCGGCTGCCTTTTATAGGGGCGGTTGCGGCCTCCCCCCTGAGAGGTAAAACCAACGCCGACCATTTTTTGCGGTGCTCGGTTGCGAAAGCGCCAAAGGCCACCCATCTCGCCCGTGGTGCTGTGAAAGCACTCGCCGGGCGCGGCCTCCCAAGCGCGCGAGCCTCGCCAGCGCCTGACCTCGACGATGTGCGGACGCTGGGGGTCAAAGGAGGCGATCCAGTAGAAACCGTTACCACCCAAGTACATCAGGCGACCGCCCCCCGCCTGGTACGATTCCAGCCCTTTGAGCATGGACGCCGTCCAGTACTCTGGATGAGTGCCGGTGAGGATCACCTGGTACGGCTCCAACAACTCGCTGCCTTCGCAGTGCAACTCGTCGTCGGTGATTACATCGTAGGCAAAGCCCTTGGTGTCCAGCCAGTCGAGCAAATGGAGATCGGCGTTGAGCAGGCGGGGCCAGTGCGCGGCCAAGGAGCGGGAAGGCATGCGGTACAGGGGACGAAAGTTGAGGATCGGCCGCCAGCGTGACGAATAGCAAACACCCGTGCCGTCGCTGTGCAGGTCGTAACAACTCAAGAGCCGCTGATCCTGCATGTACTGGTCTTGCGGAGTGGCATCGCTGCTTTCGCGTAGATCCAGCATGGCGCGGATCGGATCGTTAAAGCGCTGGTTGGCATAGACCAAGTACGTAAGGGTCGGCACCAGAAAGGCGATGCGGGCCTGGGCTTTTGCGGGGACGACGATAAAGGGCAGATAATCCTCGGCGTCGGCGCTGGACTTCGGCGAGGCTTCGACGGTGAGCTCAGCCGAACCGCTCAGTCGAGTCGTCAAGTGAGCCGCGTACACGCCGCTCGGCCAGTCCGAGGGCACGGTCCACTCGAAGGCGACATCCCACTGGGCGTCTTCAAGGTCGTCGTCGTGGAAGTGAATGGCCCCGTACTGGCTGGGGACGACTTTGAAATCCGCCTCGTCGCCGGTCCAGTTGTGCCCGGTCACGGCCCGGGTCGGCTGGTTGACCGTGCGGCCGTGGAGTTGGTTGACCTCGGTATCGCGCACTATTTCCGCGCCGATATCTAGGGAAAAGTCCCAGTTGGCAATCGGGGTGTCGGCGTCGGCCTCCGCCACGGAGCGCGCGCGGCCATAGAGCCGCGGATTGTCGATCTTGCCATTGAAGTGGTGGGTGGCCACCGGCCCCGATGCGGCGGCCATCAGCAAATCCTCTTGGTTCTCTCCAACAGCCAAGGGGGGAATGGTTTTGCAGACCTCTGCTCGGGCACGATCCACTGGCCAGTTGGACTGCAACTCCTGGTAGAGACAGACTGCGCCCGTGGCCGCGTCGTAGCTGGCGGCGATACAGTGCCATTGCGCTGTGTGCAGAGCCACGCCAGTGCTCACTTTTTCCAGCCGCGTCCCATCGCCGAACCACAGAGCCAGCGACCCGTCCTCGGCGATAAAGAGACCATAGCCCGATTGGCCGGACAACTTGGTCAACAGCCCTTGCAGACCCTTTTGCGGCGTGGTGGGATAAATCCACGCCCGCAGGGTAAACCCATTGGGGCAATTCAACAAAGGGTGATGCGGCACGGCCGCGTACGAGCCGCTGTGGATGGCTTGGTATCGACCTGGGTACTCGCCGCTAATCGAGGATGTGAGCGCTTCGATTTTGCAGCCGGGCCCCTCGGGATTGGCGTCCGTATGCCGCAGGCGCACGAGTTCGGCGCGATATGTGGGCGCTTCGCTACTGACCATGAAGCGTATGGTCTGCCCGGGCCGCACGCTGAAACGGTCGCTGTACCCGACGATTTTCATTGATTTCTCCGCGCTATTAGGGCCGTGCAACCAAGACCGGGGACAGTCTGAGGTGGTCTCTAGCGCACAAGAATAGTGGAAAGCGGATCACGCCGCCAAGGCTTCCAGTACCTCTTCCGGCGTCCGGTCCATCGAGGCAAACGGATTGACCACCTGAACCGCGCCGAACTCTTGGCCGTCTTGCAGATCCTCAGTCAGCAGAACCTTGCACTCGCAGGTTTGCGCAGCGGCGACAATGAGTGCGTCCCACCAGGACAGGGGAAAGCGATCCTGCAAGACCCAAGCTCGGTTTAGCATCGCTAGGTCAGCGGTTACCGGCTGCCAAGTTGCAAGCACCTTGACGATCTCTTGAGCCTCCGACCGGTCGAAGTTCAGCCGCTGCTCGTGCGTGAGACTCACGTAGAGTTCTTGGAGGACCTGAAAGCTCAGACGACCAGAGCGGCTATGCACAAGTAGTCTGATCCATTGCTCGGCGCAAGCCTGCTTTGACGGATCCGAGCTATCGTGGCGGTAAACGAAGACATTGGTGTCAACGAAGACCGGGACGGTCATACAATTCCTCGCGCGTTGGCCTGCGGCCATGCGGCCAGTTGATCTTGCGTGGCTTCATCTCCAAGTAGCGCTTCATTGCAATCTCGTACTCGTCTTCTTGGCGCTGCATACTTTCCAGCAGTTCGGCCAGCCATTTGGAGACGCTGCGCTCGTTTTCGGCGGCCTTGACCCGCAACCACCGGGCGACATCCTCCGGTAGAGTGATGGTGATGTTCTTCATGCTAAGCCTCCGATATTCGCAAAGTATAGGTGCCAAAAGACCGAGATGATCTCTATGACACAAGAATAGTGAAACACGGAAATCGTGTCAATGAAGCGGAGATCGTTGACAAGGGCCAGCGCAAGAAAGCATGGGTTTCACTACGCCAGTTGCTCGTCAGAAGCGATACGGCCGTCGTGGATGCGGATCAGCCGCTTGGCCTGTAGGGCAATAACCGGATCGTGGGTCACCAACAGCACGGTGTTGCCCTCCTCGTGCAGGGCGTCGAAGAGAATCATGATCTCCTCGCCGGTGCTGGAGTCGAGGTTGCCAGTCGGCTCGTCGGCCAGCAGCAGCGAAGGCCCGTTGGCCAAGGCGCGGGCAATGGCCACCCGCTGACATTGGCCGCCGGACAACTCGGTCGGGCGGTGCGTCATGCGGTCGGCCAAGCCAACCCGCTCCAGCGCCTGAATCGCCCGTTCACGGCGCACCTTGCGGCGCTGGCCGTTGTAGATCAGCGGCAGCTCGACGTTTTGCAGGGCCGACGCGCGCGGCAGCAAGTTGAAAGTCTGGAAGATGAAGCCAATGCGGCTGTTGCGCACTTCGGCCAGCTCGTTGGCGTTCATGCCCGACACATCCGTGCCGTCCAAGCGATACGTCCCATCCGTGGGCGAGTCCAAGCAACCGAGGATGTTCATCAACGTGGATTTGCCCGAGCCAGAAGGCCCCATCAGCGAGACGTATTCGTTGTCCTCAATCGCCAAATCCACCGAGCGCAGGGCGTGTACTTCCTCGGTGCCGCGCACATATACCTTGCTAATACCATTCAGTTCGATCAGCACGAGATCACTCCGAGCGCAACGCATCCACCGGGTCGAGCCGGGCAGCGCGGGCCGCTGGATAGATGCCAAAGAAAAGACCAATCGCAATGGACAAGGCCAGCACGAACAGCGTGGCCTCCGGCGAGACAATGCTGGGAAAGTCCAATTCGCTGTAGTGGGAAATGACGCGCGCAATGCCCTCGCCCAACCCATAGCCCGCAGCCACCCCGAGCGCGCCCCCCGTCAAGCTCAGGGCCATCGCCTCGATCACGAATTGCCACAGCAGCGTCACCGGCTTGGCCCCGAGGGCTTTGCGAATGCCAATCTCGCGGGTGCGCTCGGCCACCGACACCAGCAAGATGTTCATAATGCCAATGCCGCCAACCAACAGCGAAATCCCCGCAATCCCACCCACGACCAACTTCAACAGCAAAATGGTCTGCTCGACCTGCTCTAGGATACTGCGACCGCTGACGATCTGATAGCTCGCTTCCGGGCCGTGGCGCTTTTTGAGTGCCTTTTCAATGGCA
>JAJDYK010000115.1 GCA_022825185.1 Candidatus Latescibacterota bacterium
GAACGCGCAATAGGAATCACCCGCCAATCCGAAAACAAAATTGATCTCTCTTTGGAGCTGCTAGACGTAAACAGTCTAGACACCGGGGAGCATCAGGCCGTCGTCATCCAAGACCCCGACGATCCGAAATCACTTAAGGGATTTATCAAGTTGCCCTTTGTGGTACCGAGAGATATGCTCGAGATGCGAGGACCAGCTCTAAGTAGGAGTATTGATGCGTTGGCCGATGGGATCAATAAATACACTAATTTGCGGGCAGAAGTATTCGGGCCGATCACGTTTGATGACGATCGCATATTTAAATTTCCCTTACTCATCGGTTCCATATACAGTGGCTTAAGCCTGAATGAGCTTGAAGAAGCCAACCAGTTCCAGTACCTAATTCAGGGGGGATTCATTATGGGAGGCGTTGGTGATGCAGAAAAACGTCTTTCCCAAGTATTGGTGAACGGAGGCTTGGTAGAAAGGAAAGACTTCTGGTCGGAGATATTACCAGAGGATCATCCCATTTACAACGCTTTTTTTAATATCGGTCTCCAATCATATCTCTTGGAACCTCATCCAGATCAGTCCATAGCCATAGCATGTTACATTACTAAGGGCCTAAAAGGACATTTTATAAAGAATCGGCTCGTCTTTGTAAATCCCTTGGACTCTTCGAATTGGGCTTATGATAAAGCCGAGTTGATGCTCGCCATCAATGTAATGGCCTATGCGTTGGCCCAAGAAGGTTCTTTAGCTCAGCGCCTGACCCAAGACTTGGTGGCTAAGCGCGACGATCAATGAAGAGATAGTAGAAAAATACCTAGCGAATTAACCCAAAGGTTCCCCACCATGCCCGAGCAACCCACACTCATCATCGACGGCCACCTTGACTTGGCCTTCAACGCCCTGCACCACCGCCGCGACCTCACCCAAGACGTCCACGTCCTGCGCGAGCGCGAAGACCCCAAACCCGTAGGCCCTTCTCATCCCGATTCGCTGCGCGACAGAAAGCGCCCCGAAAGCACCTCGCGCGGTACCGCCACCGTATCCCTACCGCAGATGCGCCAAGGCTGCGTCGGCATCGCGCTCTCGACCATCATGTGCCGAGTGCAGATGCCCACCGGCCTCCTCGACGACGGCCTGAGAACTCAAGAAGCGGCCCACGCCATGGGCCAATCGCATCTTTACTATTACAAAGCGCTAGAGCGCGAGGGCCAACTGCGCTTCATCCGCGACACAAGCGATCTCGACGCGGCCATCGCCGCTTGGCAAAATCCCGATTCAACGACTCCGATTGGCCTAATCCTAAGCATGGAAAGCGCCGATCCCATCTTAGACCCTGAGCAAGTAAGCTGGTGGTGGGAGCAGGGCCTGCGCTCGGTGGGGCTGACGCATTTTGGTGCCAATACTTGGGGCCACGGCACCGGCACCCGCGGCGGACTATACGCCGATGCCTATCCCCTGCTCGATGCGCTCGACGCAACGAATATCGCCCTCGACCTTACCCACGCCTCAGACTTGGTCTTCTGGCAGCTTTTGGACTACTGGTCGGGGCCGGTCCACGCCAGCCACTGCAATTGCCGCGCCCTCGTCCCCGGCCAGCGCCACCTCAGCGACGAGATGATCCAAGCCATCGCCGAGCGCGGCGGCGTCATCGGCGCGGTCTTCGCCGAGTTCATGCTCAATCCCGATATCAACTTCGACGACCCAGCGACTTATCCGCAAACCGCTCGCCGCTCCATGTCGGCCGTCGTCGATCACATCGACCACATCTGCCAGCTCGTCGGCAACTGCGACCACGTCGCCATCGGCTCCGACCTCGACGGCGGCTTCGGGCGCGAAATGGCACCCATCGACTACGACACCATTGCCGACCTACAGCGCTTCCTCGACATCCTCAACCGGCGGGGCTACTCGACCAACGACATTGCGGCCATAGCCCACGGCAACCTCTCGCGCTTCTTCCGCCAAGCCTGGGAGCAATAGCCTTGAACCAACCACTCTGCGCCCATCTGCGTCCATCTGCGGATAACTCACGCCCCACCAATAGGATTGTCATACAATGACCGACGCGCGCCCGCTGATTCTCGACAGCCATCTCGATCTATCCTTCTCCGCCCTGCAAATCAACCGCGACCTAACGCAAAAGGCGACCACCGTGCGCGTCCACGACTCCGTGCAGACTATGGAAGGCTTCGGCTCCTGCACAGTGACCTTCCCCGAGCTGCGCCGAGGCAAGGTCGGCCTCTTCTGCGGCACAGTGATGTCGCGCCTAGATCCAGGCGACCGGTGGACCCGCACCGGCATGTACTGCCAAGCCCAATGCCACGGCGTCGGCCGCGGACATTTGGCGTACTACCAAGCACTCGAACGCGCGGGTTTGCTCCGCTTCGTCAAAAGCAGCGTGGATTTGGACGAAACCATCGCCGCTTGGCAAAACCCCGACCCGACGACTCCCTTCGGCCTGATCCTCGCCATGGAGAGCGCCGATCCCATCTTAGACCCAGACCAAGTGCCCGAGTGGCGCGAACTCGGCTTACGCCTAGTGTCGATCTCGCATTACGGCACCAGCACCTATTCGCACGGCACCGGTACCGAAGGGGGGCTGCTGCCGCCGGCCAAACCCCTGCTCGACGCGCTCAAAGCGGCCGGTATCATCATCGACTTAACCCATTTGACCGATCAAGCCCACTGGGAACTTTTGGAATTGTACGACGGCCCGGTCTGCGCTTCGCACCACAACTGCCGCACCTTGGTTCCCGGCCAGCGCCAACTCACCGACGAAATGATCCGCTCCATCGCCGAGCGCGATGGGGTCATCGGCGCGGCCTTCGACGCTTGGATGCTCGATCCGGGCTGGCAGCGCAAAGTCCCCGCCTTTGAACAGCTTACCAACGCGACTTTGGAAACCATTGCCGACCATATTGACCACATCTGCCAGCTTCTGGGCACTTCGCGCCACTGCGGCATTGGCACCGATCTCGACGGTGGCTTCGGCACCGAACAAGCCCCGCGCGATCTCAACACCATCGCCGATCTGCAAAAGCTCCAGCCCATCTTCGCGCGCCGTGGCTACTCGCCAGCAGACATCGCCGGCATTTTCTCCGGCAATTGGATCCGGCTCTTCAAAGACGTGTGGAGCCGCTCTTAATCTGCAATAGTCTCTAAATCTATCCCTACATTCTCTTCTTTTTCGTTACAAATCGTCCAAATTTCTCTCTCCTCCTTGTTATTAACGCCATTTTTGCCTATACTTTGCTCAAGTTAATTACATAATAACTCTCAAACTGTTCATTCATAGGGAGAAATTGACATGGCGAGAGGAGCCGACAAAGTCATCGAAGCGCTCGACCGCTTCGGCGTCGAGTACGTCTTCGGCCATCCGGGCGGCGCGGCCATGCCCATCTTCGACGCGCTACTCAACTCCGAGCAGATCCGCTTCGTCCTCACCCGGCACGAGCAAGGTGCGACCCACATGGCCGACGGCTATGCCCGCGCCACCGGCAAGCCCGGTGTCGTCCTCGTAACCTCCGGCCCAGGTGCAACCAACACCATTACCGGCCTGCTAACCGCGCTGATGGATTCCGCGCCCATCATCGCCCTCACCGGCCAAACCGTCACCCCCATGCTCGGCAAAGACGCCTTTCAGGAGGCCGATGTCTTTGGCATCTCCATGCCCGTCGTCAAGCACTCCTATCTGGTCAGGGACCCCAACGACATCCCCCGCGTGATGACCGAGGCATTCCACATCGCCACCACCGGCCGACAGGGGCCAGTGCTCGTCGATTTGCCCAAGGACGTCACCCAAGGCGATCCCTTCCCCGAATGCACCGCCGACTTTCCCGAGAAGGTGTACCTGCCTGGTTACACCTGGCAGACCAAGCCCGCGCCCGAGTTGCTCGAAGCCGCCGCGGATCTCCTGCGCCGCAGCAAGCGTCCCCTGCTCTACGTGGGCGGCGGTTGCATCGCCTCGGGCGGTCACGAGGCGGCCAAAGCCTTTGCCGAAAAGACGCGAATGCCAGTGACCAACACTCTGCTCGGCAAGGGGGCATTCCCCGAGCAGCACGCGCTTTCGGTGGGAATGCTCGGGATGCACGGCACGGCCTATGCCAACAAGGCCGTCGTCGGCTGCGACCTGATTATGTCGGTGGGCGGGCGTTGGGACGACCGGATCACCGGCAAGCTCGCGGAATTCTGCCCAGACGCCAAAAAGATCCACATCGACATCGATCCAGCCGAATACGGCAAAGTGGTCGTGCCCGACGTTTTTATAGAAGGCGATGCGCGCCAAGTCCTCGAAGAGCTAATCAACTACGTCGAGCCGCTGGACACGGCAGCTTGGCTGGCCCAAATCGACGAGTGGAAGACGAAATACCCGCTCAAATACGGCAAGCGCGGCGGCCTCAAGATGCAGGCTGTCATCGACCGCCTGTACGAGCTGACCGCTGGCCGCGCCGTGGTGACCACGGACGTCGGCCAGCACCAGATGTGGGCGGCTCAGTTTTACAAGACAGCGCACCATCGCCAGTGGCTATCTTCCGGCGGCGCTGGCACCATGGGCTTTGGCTTCCCCGCGGCCGTCGGTGCCCAATTCGGTCGCCCCGAAGAAACCGTGATCGCCATCTGCGGCGACGGCGGCTTCCAGATGACCCTGTGCGAACTGGCCACCGCCGTCGTCCATCGGCTGCCGATTAAAATCGTAGTCCTCGACAACAAGTACCTAGGAATGGTCCGCCAGTGGCAGAATCTATTCTTCGACAATCGCCTCTCCGGCGTCGATCTAGAAGGCAATCCCGACTTCGTCAAACTGGCCGAGTCCTACGGCGCTAAGGGCTTCCGCATCCGGCGCACCGCCGACATTGACAAAGTCCTCAAGCAGGCCCTCGACCACGACGAAGGCCCCTGCGTCATCCACGCCGAGTGCGAAAAAGAAGACAACGTCTTCCCGATGATTCCCGCCGGAGCCGCGCTCACCGATATGCTGATCGAGGCTCCCAAGCAGAAACTAGCCCAACCCAAAGGAAGCACCTAATGTCCACAAGTGCTATTGACTTTGCCGCCGCTGACCTCAACGCCCGCCAAGAGGCGGTGGACGCGCCGCAACTCAGGCTGACCGAACCCCAGCAAAAGACTACCATCGGCCTGTTAGTCAACGACCGCCCCGGCGTCCTAGTGAGAATCGCCCAGTGCTTTGCTCGCCGAGCCTACAACATTGAGAATCTGGTCGTCTCGCCGGCCCATATCCCCCAGTGCTCGCGCATGACCATCACCAGCATTGGCCCGGCGGCCGAGTTGCACCAGATCATTCTTCAGCTCAACAAGCTGGTCGATGTCATCCACGCCAAAGACCACTCGGCCGACGATGCCATCACCCGCGAGTTAGCGCTCTTCAAGGTCGGCTGCTCGGTCGAAGAGCGCACCGAGGTCTTGCAAATCGCCGAGGTTTTCCGCGGCAAGGCAGTCGATATCTCGGAAGCCACCATCACCATCGAGGCCACCGGCACCACCGAGAAGATGGACGCGCTCGAATCGCTCTTGAGCAAATTCGACCTCAAGGAGATGGTTCGCACTGGCAAAGTGGTCATGGCTCGCGGCAACAAGCCGACATAAAAAAGGGGGACGAGCATTGCCCGTCCCCCTTTTGCCTTCTGTATCCTCTCTTAAAACGCCACGCCCAACTGCCCAAAGACCAAGCGACCGATCTCCGGTGCCCCAATAAAGGTCCGATGCTTGTTGTCGAGCGCGTTGGAAACATCCACCCCGAGCCGCAGGTTGCTTCCGAACGGCAGCAGACAACTGGCGTTCAAATCGAGCAGCGAGTACGACTTCACATCCCCGACGAACACTCCCGACTCCTGGCGAAACGCTCCCACGTAGCGCCACTGCGCCCCCAGGGTTAGTTGCTCTTGGTCGAAGGTATAGGACGTTCCCACCTTGAGCTTGTTACCCGGCGCGTTGAGCGCTATGTCGGTGATGCCATCGACGTTCTCAAATAAAGTCTTATCGACATAAGAGTAGCTGCCCGTCAGTGACCATTGCTCGCTTGGAAAATAGGCCAAGTTCACATCCAGCCCGTTAAGGGATATCTCGCCGAAATTGCGATAGGTCAACATCACGGCTGTCGGGTCAAAGGCTTGCTCCGGCGTAACCGTGCCAAACGGTATTTGCGCGGCCCCACCGGCAAACAAAGTGACAATTTCATCCGCCGGCGAGCCATTGCCGTTGCCAGATAAGATCCCCGGGATCTGCATATTGTCGAGCGGGGCGACCGCCGCGGCCAACTCTGCATCCGAGGCTAGCGCCTCTCCGACGCTAGCACCTAGCGCCGCCCCGAGACTAGCCGGATCGAGAAAGACATTGGGAGTCTGCACCTGAATCGGAGAGACGAAATCTTGGATCCGGGTGTGATACAGGTCGGCTGCCACCACCAGCTTCTCGCCGACGATCCCCTTGTAACCCAATTCATAGGTCTCGGTAGTAGTAGAGCGGGTCAGCGGCACATCTAAAACATCGGCGACCGGATCAAAGACCCCCTTCTCGAGGTTGAGCATACCCAAGGCGTTGTCTAACTCCGTCAGTTGTGCGGGCAGCAGTTCATCTAATCCGCTCAATAGCCGCCCGGCCGCGTCCTCAGCCGCTGCTTTGTCCAGCCCTTGTATCACCCCTATTTGGGTTGTCGCGAGATCCTTAACAATCTGTTGATTGAGCGCTCCTAGCACCACGCTGCGCCCTATATTCCACATCACATTGGTAAAAATCGGATCCCCCAAGTCGATATACTCCGACGCTTCCGGAGCGAAAGGCGAGCGGAACTGAGGTCGGCCATTGTCGGAACGAGCAAAGGTCCAGCCGCTGGCAAAACCCTCGCGATAGGTCCCCTGCGCCCGGATGTCAATGCCCAGTGGAATCCCCACCGACGCCGCAAAGGGATCCTTCAGGGAGCGAATGTCCAAATAGAGGTTGCTACTCGACGGCGTTGAAAAGGCGTGGTTGTACGTCAGCCGCAGGATCTGAGTCTCCTTTGGCTTAAAAACTAGCCCAGCGCGCGGCGAGATTTCGCCTTCGGGAATGCGGTTGTGGTCGTCGTAGCGCAGGGCCACCACCAAGTCCAGCATCTCGCTCAGCGCCGTCTCACTCTGCACGTAAGCCCCGAATTCATTGGTCTGATCGTAGTCTTCGTTGCCGCCGGTGATGGTCCCCTCGGTATCGGGCCGCGTCAGCAGCACATCGGCACCGTAGGTAAAGCGCTGTCGCGCTCCCAGCGCCGCGGAGTGCTGGAGTTGGAAGGCGGTCAGCTTAGATTTATCGACGATCGGATTCCCATCGCGCAGAGTAAAAGTCTCGCCGGCGTCGCTCCCGTTCTGGAAGACTTGGGCGAACCAATTCTTGTACAGCAGGCGAAGCTGGACGTAGTTGTACGCCCAGTCCTGGGCTTGGCCAGCCCCTAAGCCGGTCAACTCGATCTGATCGCCTTTGTTGTATCCGGCTGACAAAATGGCCGTCAAGTCGTCCGAAGCCTTGTAATCCAAGCGCGCTTCGGCACTCTGGCGCTCAATGTCAAAATTGCGCGGTGGGATGTCTGGATTGGCGGCCCTAGCCTGCACCTCTACCGGGTCTTCGTATTCCCAGTCCATTCCCGTATAGTACTGGGCCGAGACCTTGTAGCCGAGGCGATCGCTAGCAGCCCCGGCGTGGCGCATACCGACCTTGCGCACACTCCGCTCGCCTAGTCCAACGTTGACATTGGTCCCTGCCGAAGTAAATGGCGAGCGGGTGATGATGTGCATCACGCCGTTGGCGCTATTCGGCCCGTAGAGTGCCGACCCCGGGCCCAACACCACCTCGATGCGCTCAATGTCGTCGTTGGTCACCGGAATGAAGTTGTAGGCATTCAACCGCAGCGAGGGAACGCGGGCAATGCGATTGTCGGTCAGCGTCAGCAGGGCACCTGAAAAGACATTGTTAAAGCCCCGCACGACCACATTGCTCTGCGCCAAGCCGGTCTGAGAAAAGTCAACGGCCGGCAGATCGCGGATGTGCTCGGCCACGCTGAGCGCCGGCCGATTGCGAATCTCCTCGGCCTCAACTATCGCCACCGAGGCCGGAGCTTCGAGGACTTTTTCCTGCCGCCGCGAAGCCGAAACTACGTTCTGGTCGAGGAAGATGATCCCGGTCTCCAGCGTCAGCATCAGCTCCTGCTCGCCAGCGACGATGCTAACCCCTTCTCGCGTTAGGGCCCGATAGCCAATATGCGTGACGTCGAGCTGATACTCGCCGACCGGCAGCTCCTCCAAGCGAAAGCGACCGTCTTCGTCAGTCGCCGTGCCGATCTTGCCACCCTGCAGCAGGTCGCTGATGAGGACGACGTTAGCACCCGGGATGGCTTCGCCCTCCGGCCCCATCACGACACCGGAAAGCGTTCCTTCTGCGCCGAAGGCGACGCCCGCCCACAGCACCAGAGCATATAAAAGCAATTTGCACTTCATAATTGACTCCTTATTTAGAATTTCAAATCTATCCCCAAGCATCCAACCCCGCTACCCTCGCCACCTAATAAGTAATATCGCAACGCATTACCGAGCAAAGGCAAATAACTTTTGCGGCAATATCATCGCCTATCTATCTCCACTTCCCAGCCTTGCTCCGTTCCAAGTCTTGCCCGCTCTATTGATTTTCCGCACCTCCATTGCGTATTTTTCCAGCCTTAATTCCCCTATGCCATCGGAGACTTAATTCCATGCCAGACAAACTTAAGCTCGCCTTTATCGGCTGCGGTGCCATCGCCCGCTTTCACCTCGACGGCATCAAGAGCCACGCTCCCCGCATCAATGTCACCGCGTTAGTCGATCTCGACGAATCCAAAGCCCAAACCTACGCCGCTGAAACCGGCGGGCAGGCCTTCACCTCGCTCGACGAAGCGCTCGCCAAGGGCGACTTCGACGCCGTTGACATCATGCTGCCCCACGACCTACACGAACCCATCGCCCTCCAATGCCTCGCCGCTGGCAAGCACGTGCTGTTGGAAAAGCCCATGGCCCCCACCCTCGACGCCTGCGACCGCATTCTCGCCGCGGCCAACGCGGCTCCAGGCGTCTTCATGGTCGCAGAAAACAGCCAGTACTGGCCCGAAATCGTCGAGGCCCAAAAGCACCTTGCGGCCGGAGCCATCGGCGAGATCATCACCGCCCGCGCGGCCTTTGTCTATCCTTTTGACTCCTACTGGTTCAAAGAAGAGCGGCCTTGGCGCTACGAAAAGGGACGCACCGGCGGCGGCATCGCCATCGACGGCGGCTCGCACTGGATCCGGCCCTTGCGCATGTGGATGGGCGAAATCAAGGAGGTGGTCGGCGTGCTGGGGCATCCGCTCGCGCAGATGGAGGGCGAGTCCCTAGCCCGCGCACTCTTCCGCTTTGACTCGGGCAAGACCGCCATCTTCGACGCCATGATGATCGACACGGTCTTTGCCCCGGACCCCTGGTGGCGCATTACCGGCACCAAGGGCGAGTTGACCATCAACGCCGGTCTCGACGGCGCTGAACTCTGGTTGTGGGACGCAGACCATCCCGACGGCAAGCGGCTTTTTGCCAGCCCAGGTTACACCGAATCCTTTGGGCCGGAACTGGCCGATTTTGCCGCCGCCGTCCTCGACGGCAAGGTCCCGGACGCGCCAGCGGAGCACGCTCTCGGCGAGTTGCGCACGGCCTTGGCCCTCTATCGCTCGGCCTCCAGCCAACGCTGGGAACAAGTGTGGGCGTAATGCTTGCACGAACCTCGCCTTTGGGATATATTCAGCCCTTTCAGCCCTGTGAGGCCATTCCTCGAAGCACCGAGCATGTTCCACCTCAATTCGCACCCTTTTCAAACTCAGCGGCAAAGGCTGTCAAAGCCGAGATGCCCTCTCAATTCAAAACGCATTAGATAGAATAGGAAAGCAATGACGGAAAAGTACGTATATCTGTTTGGCACTTCTCAATCCGAAGGCGACAAGGAAATGCGCAACCTGCTCGGCGGCAAAGGCGCAAACCTCGCCGAAATGGCCCAGCTCGGCCTGCCCGTTCCAGCCGGTTTTACCATCACCACCGAAGTTTGCACCTATTACTACAACCACGACCAAACGTATCCCAGCGAACTCAAAGACCAAGTGGAACGCGCCATTGCCGAAGTCGAAAAAACCATGGACATGCGCTTTGGCGACGCGGCCAACCCGCTTTTGCTCTCCGTGCGCTCTGGGGCCAGAGTGTCCATGCCCGGCATGATGGAGACCGTGCTCAACCTCGGCCTCAACGACGCGATCGTCCAAGGGCTGATCGAACAATCGGGCGACCCGCGCTTTTGCTACGACGTGTACCGCCGCTTCGTGCAAATGTACGGAGACGTGGTCATGGGCTTGCGGCCCGAAGACGAAAAAGAAACAGACCCTTTTGAGGCCCTGCTCGACGCGAAAAAGCACGCCCGAGGGGTCGCGCTCGACAGCGAGCTGAGCGCCGAAGATCTGCGCGAATTGGTCGCCGAGTTTAAGGCCGAGATCGCCAAGCGGCTCGACCACGAATTTCCCGAAGACCCTCACGAGCAGTTGTGGAATGCCATCGGTGCGGTATTCGGCTCTTGGCAGGGGCAGCGCGCCATCCGCTACCGCGAAATCGAAGGCATCCCCCACGACTGGGGCACGGCCGTCAACGTCCAGTCCATGGTGTACGGCAACATGGGCGACGATTGCGCCACGGGCGTGGCCTTCACGCGCAACCCCTCCACCGGGGAAAAACACCTGTACGGCGAGTTCCTCATCAATGCCCAAGGTGAAGATGTGGTCGCCGGTACCCGCACACCTGAGCCGCTGCCCGAACTCAGCGGCCAAATGCCGCAAGTGTACGAGCAGTTCCAAGCGATCTGCGACCAGCTAGAGCCGCACTACCGCGACATGCAGGATGTGGAGTTCACGGTCCAGAAGGGCAAGTTGTGGATGCTACAAACCCGCAACGGCAAGCGCACTGGGGCGGCGGCGGTCCAAATTGCCGTAGATATGGCCGCCGAGGGGCTGATCTCACAAGAGGAAGCCCTCCTGCGCGTCACTCCCGACCAGCTCGACCAACTCCTGCACCCAACATTCGACGACGCGAGCCCCAAGGACGTCATCGCCGAGGGACTGCCCGCTTCACCTGGGGCGGCGACCGGCCAAGTCGTCTTCAACTCCGCAGAAGCCGAAACGCAAGCGGCCGAAGGCCAGCAGGTCATCTTGGTGCGCCAAGAGACTTCGCCCGAAGACATCGGCGGCATGGACGCCGCCCAAGGCATTCTCACGGCGCGGGGGGGCGCGTCCTCTCATGCCGCCCTAGTCGCGCGCGGCATGGGCAAGTGCTGCGTGGCCGGCTGCGAGTCCATAGCAATCGACTATCACCAAGAATTGTTTACCGCCAACGGCCAGACCGTCAAAAAGGGCGACTGGATATCCATCGATGGCTCGTCCGGCCAAGTCATGCTGGGCCAAGTGCCCACTGTGGAGCCGAGTTTCTCGGCGTCGTTTGACACCATGATGGGTTGGGCCGACGACAAGCGCCGACTAGCCGTGCGCACCAACGCCGACACGCCACACGACTCAGAAGTGGCCCGCAATTTCGGCGCTGAGGGCATCGGCCTGTGCCGCACTGAGCACATGTTCTTCGAGGGCGACCGCATCGTGGCTGTGCGCGAGATGATCCTCGCCGACGACGAGGCCGGGCGACGCCAAGCCCTAGCCAAGCTCAAGCCCATACAGCGGCTCGATTTTGAAGGCATTTTCACCGCCATGGACGGCCTGCCCGTAACCATCCGCCTGCTAGACCCGCCGCTACACGAGTTCTTGCCCCACGAGCCAGCTCAGCAAGCACAGATGGCTGAGGAAATGGGCGTCTCCTTGAGCCAGATCGAGGCTAAAATCACCTCCCTGCACGAGTTCAACCCCATGTTGGGGCATCGCGGCTGTCGCTTGGGAATCACCTACCCGGAAATCTACGAGATGCAGGTTGAGGCCATTTTTGAGGCCGCGGTCAACGTGCGCGCCAAGGGCGTCAATCCCCTGCCCGAAATCATGATTCCCCTCGTGGGAACCGAGCGCGAGTTTAGCGACCTAAAAGCTATGGTTGACCGCGTCGCCGTTGCCGTCGAGGGCACTATCGAGTATCTAGTAGGCACCATGATCGAAATTCCCCGCGCCGCCCTCCTCGCCGACCAAATCGCCGAGCAAGCTGAGTTTTTCAGCTTTGGCACCAACGATCTAACTCAGCTTACCTTTGGCTACAGCCGCGACGACGCGGGCAAGTTCCTGCCCGAATACGTAGCCCAAGGCATTCTCGCCGACGATCCGTTCCAAAGCCTCGATCAAGAGGGCACCGGCCAGCTCGTGCGCCTCGGTACCGAGCGGGGCCGCAGTACTCGTCCCCAACTCAAGGTGGGCATCTGCGGCGAGCACGGCGGCGACCCCAGTTCAGTGGGCTTTTGCCACGAGGTGGGCCTCGATTACGTCTCCTGTTCCCCCTACCGGGTGCCTATCGCCCGTTTGGCGGCTGCCCAGGCCGCCCTTGCCGAGTGAGATTCTGTCATGGGCCGGGTCATCGCCATATCCAATCAAAAAGGAGGGGTCGGCAAGACCACCACGGCCGTCAACTTGGCGGCTAGTTTGGCCGTGGCCGAACAAAAGACCCTGCTCATCGACATGGATCCACAGGCCAATGCCACCTCCGGCTGCGGCTTTCAAAACAGCGAGGAGATCGAACCGGCCAATATCTACCACGCGCTAATCGGACAAAAAGAAACCGCTACCGTTACCTACGAGACCAATATACCCTACCTGTCCTTGATTCCCTCGCACATCAACCTGACGGGTGCCGAGGTCGAGATGGTCAACATGATCGCTCGCGAGCAAAAATTAGACGGGCTGCTCAACCAAGTCCGCGACCAATACGCCTATATCATTCTCGATTGTCCGCCCTCTTTGGGGTTGCTAACTATCAACGCCCTGACCGCGGCCGACTCGGTGATGATACCCATTCAGTGCGAGTACTACGCGCTAGAGGGCCTTGGCCGACTGCTCAACACCGTGCGCCAGATCCAACGCCATCTCAATCCCAAGCTCCAGATCGCTGGCGTCCTACTCACCATGTTCGACGGACGCTTGAACCTATCGCGCCAAGTATCTTCAGAGGTCAAGTCCTATTTCGGCAACAAGGTTTACAAGACTTCCATTAGCCGCAACGTGCGTCTGGCCGAGGCCCCTAGCCACGGCCAACCCATCGTGCTCTACGACATTTTGTCGCAGGGATCTCAGGATTACATGAGCCTCGCAGGAGAAGTGATCGACCATGGGTAAGAAGCCGGTCCTCGGCAAGGGCATCAGCGCCCTCATCCCCGAGTACGCCGAACCTAGCGGCCAAGCCGACGCCTCGCGCCAGATCGTCTATATCAACGTCGATGAGATCGAACCCAATCCCTATCAAGCTCGCACTGAGTTCGACGAAGAGAGCATCGACGAGCTGATGCACTCAATCCAAGAAAAAGGCGTCATCCAGCCCATCGTCGTCAACCGCATCGGCCAGAGCTACCAGATTATCGCTGGCGAGCGCCGCTGGCGGGCTACCAAGAAGGCGGGGATCCAAGAAATACCAGCGATCATCCACGAAATAGAGTCGCAGCAAGACTTGATGGAATTGTCGCTGATCGAGAACATTCAGCGCGAAAACCTGACCCCCATCGAAGAGGCCGAAGGCTACCGCTCGCTAACCGACAAGTGCTTCCTCACGCAAGAGGAAGTCGCCCGCAAGGTGGGGAAAAATCGCTCGACCGTGACCAATCTTCTCAGGCTGTTGCAATTGCCGCACGAAGTCCAAGACTTCTTGCGCCACGGTCAACTACAGATGGGACACGCCCGCGCCCTGCTCGGCCTCGAAGAAGACGAAGACCGGCTCGCGTTGGCCCGCCGCGCAGTCGAGGAGAAAATGGCCGTCCGCGAGGTCGAAAAGGCGGTCGCCAATCAGCGCGTGGGCCGCAAGAAAAAGAAGGCTCCCAAAGAAGTCCCCAGCGACCCCCACATCCGCGACTACGAGGAGCGGTTGCAGCACCGCTTCGGCACCGCGGTCAACATCCGTCGCACCGCGGCGAACAAGGGGGCAATCCATATCGAATTCTACAACGATGGGGATCTAGAGCGGCTACTCGACCTGATGATCGAAGGCGAATGAACCGCGGTTGGTGCCTCGTAGCCCCGTTTCTCGCCCTTGGTGCCTGTAGCTTGCTCCACGACAACCTCCCCAACGATCCCCCGACCGTACACTTGGCGCGGATGACCTGCCAGTCCCCAGGCACAGCCTCCCTAGACACCCTGACCAATAGCGCGGATGCAGTCTGCCGGGTCCAGCGCGGCGGCGAGGTTCGCTTTGAGGTCCGCGCAGCCGATGAGGACGATGACCCTGTGTTCTACCAGTGGCGAGCTCCAGCCGGAGGCAGCTTCCGCGATGCGCAGGCCCAAGAGACCAACTCTTGGTTTGCCCCTCAAACCATCGCCGGCTCCAGCGAACAATTTGTTGTCCAGGTCCTGATAACCGACCGCAACTGCAATTTCCTTGCCGTACCCGATTTAGCCGACCGCCAGCGCTGCGCCGAAGACGCTCAGGTGCTGATCGAAAACTTCCTCGTGGAGGTCGTGCAGCGCGAACCCCTGTTGGAAGTAACCTCCGACGCGACCAGCGTGTTTAGCGCACCGCAGATAGTTATCGACGCATTTGGCAACGATCCTGACGGCGACCAACTCGAATACCACTGGGAGCCGATGGCCGGGGACAGCCTTAGCATCTGGTCAGAGGAGGCCATCCGCGACGAGGAAACCGGGCGACAAATCGGCTCGCGCACTACCGTCGTCGCCTTTTTTCCCGGCAGCCACAAACTGCGCGTTGCCGCCAGTGACGGTGCCGCAAACACCGAGCGCGAAATCGTCCTCCACATCTCCATTGAGCCGCCTCTGCCGGCCGGCGGCACAGTGCCTCTAGTCCTGCCAACGGGTCAAGAATACGAGATAGACGCGTACGAATATCCCAATGCCAGAGGAGAGCGGCCGCAGTCCGCTCCGTTTTACCAAGCAGCACGCCTGTGCGCGGCCGAGGGCAAGCGCCTGTGCAGCCCGGACGAGTGGACCGCCGCTTGCCAAGCTGGCCAAACGCGGCGCTTTTCTTCGACCGACGATTTAGCTGCCTACGACAGTCGCGACCACTTTGGCGTGCGCTTCTGCAACGTGCCAGGTTCGGCCTTTTCCCAATTCAGCAGCGACCCAACCGCCCAACTCGCGCCTTCCGGCTCGTTTCCCAACTGCGGCAGCGCGACCGGCGTCTTTGACTTGACGGGCAACATGGACGAATGGGTCGCCGCTATCGACGACACCGGCGACCTAGCGGTGTACGTGGTCGCAAGCAGCGTATCTGCGAACGGTGCTTGCGACGGCGCAAGCCTCGTGAGCACCCTATCCATCGAAGGCCAGGATCCCTATGATTTAGAAGTCTTAGGGGAAATCATGGCCGACTCGCCCCTGCAAACCTACGAGCAGCCCCTCCTCGGCTTCCGTTGCTGCCGTTGATCCCGCTTTCTTAGCTATGGACCAAAAACAACTCCGCCACCTGCTAGAACAAGTCGCCACCGGCGACCTCGCGCCGAGCCAAGCCTTAGAGCGGCTTAGGAACCTGCCCTTTGAAAACCTCGGGTTTGCCCACGTCGATCACCACCGCGCCCTGCGCACTGGGTTCCCTGAAGTCATTTTCGGCCAAGGCAAGACCTGCGAGCAGGTGTTAGCCATCGCCGAACGCATAACCGCGCATGGCGCACAGATGCTGGCCACCCGCGTCGAAGCCGCCACAGCCCAAGCACTCGTCGAGCGCTTTGACCGCGCCGAGCACGACCCTCTCGCTCGCACGGTCCTAGTACCGGGGGCCGAACAACCTGCGCCTGAGGGCCTAGTGGCCGTAGTCTCAGCCGGTACCTCGGACTTGCCCGTGGCCCGCGAAGCCGTCGTCACGGCCCGTGCCATGGGCGCGCATGTCGAGGAGGTTTGCGATGTCGGCGTCGCTGGCCTGCACCGACTCCTAGCCTACCGCGAGCTCTTGCAGCGGGCGCGGGTCATCGTCGTAGTCGCTGGGATGGAGGGCGCGCTAGCCAGCGTCGTCGGTGGGCTGGTGGATATTCCGGTCGTGGCCGTGCCAACTAGCGTGGGCTACGGCGCGAGTTTCCACGGCCTCGCCGC
>JAJDYK010000327.1 GCA_022825185.1 Candidatus Latescibacterota bacterium
CCCCGCCCTCTGCGTCGATCTCGACGTACTAGAAAAAAACATCCGCGACTTGCAAAGCGCCTGCGACCACCTCGAAATCGGCCTGCGCGTCCACACCAAGACCCACAAGACGCCAGCCATTGCCCGCATGCAAATCGCCGCGGGAGCCATTGGCATCGTCAGCCAAAAGTTAGGCGAGGCCGAGGCCATGGCCGACGGCGGCATCCAAGACATCCTGATTCCCTACAACATCGTCGGCCAGCCCAAGCTAGCCCGCCTGACGCGCCTGATCCAAAGCGGCAAAAGTACCATAACAGTCGCTTCGGACTCCGCGACCACCGTTGACGGACTCTCACAGGCCGCCACGACCGCCGGTTGCCGCATCCGCGCGATCGTCGAAATGGACACCGGCGGCGGCCGCGTCGGCACCCAATCGCCCGCCGACACCCTCGCACTGGCCCAGCACATCGACCAGCTACCGGGGCTGGATTTTACCGGCGTAATGACCTATCCCAGCAGCGAGCGCGCCCGCCCCTTCCTCGACGAAGTGCGCGAAGGAGCGCGCAAAAGCGGCCTGCCGCTGCACATCATCAGCGGCGGCGGCACCGGCAGCGAAGCCATCTCCAAATCCCTCGGCTGCACCGAGACCCGCATCGGCTCGTACGCCTATGAGGGCATGACCCGCGTGGGCAAGCGCGAAGACCTCAACCCCACCCGCTGTCCGCTGCGCTTGGTCGTCACCGTGGTCAGCACCTCCCGCCCGGGGCAAGCCATCGTCGATGCCGGTCAGAAGGCATTCACCAGCTACCCGCCGACCCCTTATGGCTACTGCCTCGAACAGCCCGAGCTTTTTCTCAAAGGCATGTCCGTCGAGCACGGCCACGTCGATACCACCGCCGCAAACCGTCCCGTCAACGTCGGCGACATCCTCTCTTTCATCCCCCTGCACGGCGGAATGACCACCAACCTCCACGACCGCATCTTCGCCCTCCGCAACGGCGAGGTCGTCGAAGAATGGGAAGTCGCCGGCCGCGGCCGCGCCCAGTAGGGGCAACCCTCGTGGTTGCCCACTCGTCGCCTTAGCAGCCACCCAACTAAAACAGACCTGTACCCGAAAGGACACCATGGAAATCCAACCCCAACCGCAGATATTCGACGTCGATGAACAAAACTTTGAAGAGCTAGTCCTCCAAGGCTCGCAGGAGCGCGTCATCGTCGTCGATTTTTGGGCCCCTTGGTGCGGCCCTTGCAAGACCTTAGGACCCATCCTCGAAGACGTCGTCGCGGCGCTCGGCCCCAGCGTAGCCCTAGCCAAGATCAACGTCGATGAAAACCAGCAGCTCGCCATGGCCTTCCGAGTCCAAGGCATCCCCGCAGTCAAAATCGTCAAGAACGGCCAGCTAGCCCAAGAATTTACCGGCGCACTGCCCAGAGAACAGATCGAAGCCATTCTCCGCCCTTTGGTCGCCGATGCCCCCATCCCCGAAGCCCAAGTGATTGACCAAGCTGACGACTTGGTAGCCACCGGCGACCTCGACGGGGCTGCGCGCCAGTACGAGCAGATGCTTGAGGAAAATCCTACCGACGGCCCCGCCCTCCTCGGCCTAGCGAAAATCCACCTGCAGCAAGGCCGCTTCGAGACCGTACAAGAACTGGTCAATCTCGTCGAAGCCGACGCCCCCGAACACCCGCAAGCCCAAGCGCTGCTCACCCAGATAGAGTTTGCCCACCAGTGCCAGCAGGCTGGGGGCCGCGCCGCCTGCGCCCAGCGCGTGCTCGGCCAGCCAGACGACCAAGAGGCCCGCCATCTACTCGCCTGTTGCGCCGCCTCCGAAGGCGACTACGAAACCGCATTGCAGGAATGGCTGCACATCGTGGGCAAAAAAGCGAACGGCGACCAAGCCAAGGACGCCATGGTCGCCGTCTTCCACCTACTCGGCCGCGACAATCCGCTGGTGGCCGACTATCAGCGCAAACTCTACCAAGCCCTGTACTGAGCGCACCCGTCTAGGCCGGGACCAGCGCCTCTGCGCCAAAAATCATCGGATAGCCTTCGCCCGTGCGCACGGAACGCGAGGCTCCGTCCATATAGGCGATGCTAAAGGCGCGGCGCGACTGACCCGTCGGATTGATGCCCGAGCGGTGCAGCAGCAGGTTGTTGAGCAAAATCGCCTCGCCCGCCTCGGCTTCGAGGTCGATTTCCGCGCCCGGCGGCGCACATTCGGCCAACTGCTCTGCCGAAGGAAAGTGCCTTTCGGTGATCACCCCGTGCTTGTGACTGCCCGGCACCACCTGCATACAGCCATTTGCCACCGTCGCCGGATCGATCGCGGTCCACACCGTGGTAGTAGGATTATAATCCACGCCCCAACCCACGCCCACGTCTTGATGCCAAGGCAGTATCGTGCCCTTTTCCGCTGGCTTGTTCATAAACATCGCCCGGAAAATCGACACGTCCTCGCCGATATAGCGCCGGGTGATCTCGCGGAAGAGCGGATGCTGCATGTAGGCGAGATAGACGGGGTCCTGCTCCAAGCCCATGATCTTGCGGTACTGGAGCGTAGTGCCCTTGTGCCCGGTAGAGACGACGGGCATCTTCGCGTAGTCGGCGTCCTCCCCGTCGAGCTGAAAGTCCATCTCCGGATAGGGAATCTCGCCGAGCATGATCGCGTCGATGCGCTGCTGCAGTTCGGCCAAGCCCGCGTCGTCGAGGACCTTGCCGAGCCGCACGTACCCGTGCTCCTCAAAGTGCGCGTGCTGTTCGTCGCTGTATTCCATTAGCTGCTTCCCTCCGTTTCCCTAGAAATGGACAATGTTCTCCCCTGTGTCAAATTTTCCTACCTTTCTACCCGCTCGTCCACTCCGTTCCAAACGAGGAACCACCATGCCTACCCCGAATTCATCGCCAGCTTACCCGAAGAACGGGCCGCCTTGCTCACCGGCGGGGACAAATACGGCTGGCAACGCAAATTGCGCGACTTAGCCACACCCGCAGAAACCGTTTAAACGTCAAAGGAATTGTACATGGAATACGGAAACCGAACGCAGATTTGGTGCTCTTGGCTTTGTTGCGCTCTGCTCTTAGCGTGCGGCGGTGCCGACGACCAAGCGCAACAAGAGCCGAGTGTGCAACAAGTCCCTCGTGACCGGACGCTGATCCTCGGGCTGACCCAAATGCTCGACTACGACGCCTTCAACCCCTTTATCCCCGGCATGGTGTCTTCGACAGGCTCCAATTTCCTCTTCGAGCCGCTCTATTACTACAATGCCTATAGCGAAGAAAACAATCTCATCCCCTGGATCGCAGAGAGCCACCAATACAACGACGATTACACCGAAGTCACCATCAAAATCCGCGACGGCGTCCAGTGGAGCGACGGCATGCCGTGGACGGCGCGCGACTTGGTCTTCACCATCAACATGCTCAAGGCCCATGCGCCAGAACTACTCCTGTCCACCGACATGGAAACCTGGGTCGCCGAGGCAGTCGCCGTGGACGCGCTGACAGCGCGCATCACCTTGAAGGCATCCAATCCGAGATTTCTGTTTTCGTACTTCACCGATTGCTTCGGCAATGGGGTCCGCATCGTCCCCGAGCACATCTGGAAGGATCAGGACGCCAATACCTTCAAAAACCTCGATCTAGCCAAGGGCTGGCCGGTGGTCAGCGGGCCTTATCGCCTAGCAATTACCGCTCCCGAACAGCGCGTTTGGGATCTGCGGCCGGACTGGTGGGCGGTCGGAGTGGGGTTCCAGCAACTGCCCAAGGTGGAGCGCATCATCTACCTGCCCTTCGGCAACGAAGCCAAGTGGTCCCAGCAACTGTTGGCCAACGAGATCGATTCGAGCATCGACTTGCGCCCCGTCAACATCAAGACCGTTCTCGAACAAAACCCCAATATCTCTACCTGGTCGGGCAGGGAAGCTCCCTACGGCTATCTGGATTGGTGGCCGCTGTCCCTCGGTTTCAACAATCTCGAAGAACCCTTCAGCGACCCAGAGATTCGCTGGGCCATCAACTACGCGATCAATCGCGCCCAAGTAGTGGACGTCGGTTGGCAGGGAGCGGGCACCTTCACGCTCTATCCCTATCCCGAATTTCCCCCGCTAATGCGCTATATCGACCAGATCCAAGATCTTCTCGCTCAATATCAGCTAAATACCTACGACCCGACCCGCACGGCGGAGATCATGCAGCGCAAGGGATGGCGCAAGGACGAGGACGGGTTTTGGAGCAAGGACGGAGCGCACTTCAAGATAGTGGTCGATGTCTTCCCCAACCTCTTCCAGGACTTCACGCCGGTGCTGATCGAACAATTGCGCCAAGCCGGTTTTGACGCCAGCTTCCGCGCCACCAACGACGCCTACTCCCGCATGACCCAAGGCACGGCCCGGGCCTTTGTGATCGGACACGCAGCTTCAGTGCGGGATCCTTATTTCACCTTGCGCCTCTACCACAGTCGCTTCGTACAGCCGACGGGGACCGCAGCCGAGTACTTCTGGCGCTGGAAAAATGAGGAATTCGACGCCATCGTCGATCGCATGGCCGAGGTATCGCCGGAAGATCCGGAGCTAGTCGAGCTCTTCCGCAAGGCGATGGATATCTGGTTCCGCGAGCTACCTTCGATCCCGTTAATCCAGTGGTATCACCGAATTCCCCACAACGAGACCTACTGGAAAAACTGGCCCACGGCCGAAAACCCCTACGTCAACAGCGCCTACTGGCACCGCACCTGGCTGCTCGTTTTACTCAATTTGGAACCCACGCGATAGGGGTCGGCTATTCAGCATTGTCTTACCTAGCGACCATTACCCGAACCAATCGTTCGGGCACAAGCAGTTAAGTGCAATTGTAGATTTTTCCCCATTCAGGGCGGCTCATCCTAGTCCGCCCATGAAACTGGAACCTCCATTATGATTATTGACAGTAGATTTCGAAGCTATTTCCGCGTACTCAAGTTAGTGTGGAAAGCCAAGCCTTCGTATATGGCTCTCGCGATTCTTCTTACTGTAATCAGCGCGGCTGTGCTGCCTACTCAGATTTGGCTATCGAAAGTCATACTCGATCGCATAAGTGAAATTCTTCTAGTATCCTCACAAGCTCAGGTAGTCGATTGGTATGCGTTACTCGTTCCCATAGGTGCTATTTTCATTGTATGGGCAGTGGGAGGAACGTGTCAATCATTGAGCACCGAAGCAAGCATGTTTGTCAGCCTACATTTCCGCAATTATGCGGAGTTTCTTGTCCTCAAGAAAGCTACAGAACTGGATGTCGCCTTCTTTGAGACGCCGATGTTCTACGATAAAATGGAGAACGCCCTCAAAAACATTCCAAAGGCTCACAGCTTGGCGTGGGGATCCCTGAGCTTCTTTGGGTCTTTTCTTTCTCTAGGTGCTGTTCTCGCCCTCCTGCTCAAGCTGCATCCATTAGCAATTGTCGTTCTCCTTCTCACCTCTGCTCCACAAGCTATCGTCCAGGCTTATTATGCAAACCGGTGGTTCCGCATAGAGAGCAGCCGTGTGCCGGCAAGACGGATGGCTACGTATCTTTCGAGTCTGCTGAAATCCCGGGATGCCGTAAAGGAAATCCGCGTGTTCGGCCTTGGTAAACCCTTTCTGAGGCGCTTCCGAGAGTTCTGGCAGCAATACTTCGTCGCAGAAAAACGGGTACGGCTTTCGAAGGAACGCGCGAACGCTTTTTTAGGCCTCGCATCCAGCGTTGGAACCGCGGGTATCTGGATCTATGCCGTGGTACAGGCTATCTGGAGAACTATCACTATTGGAGACGTCGTATTGGTTTTCCAGGCTGCGGAGCGGAGCCGAAGCATGTTGGAGTCCTTCTTTCGGACGATAGGCCGTCTCTACGAGGACACGCTTTTCGCAGAAAATCTTCTATCCTTTTTGGATCTGTCCCCGGATTCAGTGGAAGGTGCTTTATCGCAAGGGAATCGATCGCAGATTCGCGTTCCAAGGCCAATCCAGCAAGGTATTGAGTTTCGGAATGTCTCATTTCATTATCCACGCTCAGACCGGCTTGTCCTTAAGAATCTATCCTTTACGCTCAGGCCAGCAGAGACGGTAGCTGTGGTAGGTGAAAACGGTGCGGGAAAAACGACATTGGTAAAACTTCTGGCTCGATTTTACGACCCATCTGAAGGAGTTATCCTTCTCGACGGAAAGGAATTGCGCGAATATGACCTAGAGGATTTGCGGCACCAAATTGGCGTGATCTTCCAGGATTTCATACGCTACGATCTCACGGTAAAAGAGAATATTGGTTTGGGCCAGATCGAGCATGTAGATAATATGAATCGCATTGCTCGCGCATCTGAACAGGGAGGAACTAGGTCCATTATTGCTGGACTACCCAAAGGATTTGACACTGTTTTGGGACGCACCTTTGAGGAAGGGGTGGATCTATCCGGCGGGGAGTGGCAAAGATTGGCTCTGAGCAGAGCGTTTATGCGGGATGCACAGATTCTGATTCTCGATGAGCCAACCGCTGCATTGGATGCTTTCGCAGAGCATGAGATCTACGACCGATTTGCAGAACTTACCGGCGGGAAAATGACTATTTTTATCTCTCATCGATTCTCAACAGTTCGCATGGCAAGTCATATTCTTGTACTGCAAAATGGAGAATTGATAGAAGAAGGCTCTCACGATGGCCTGATGCGTCAAGATGGCCAATATGCCCGGATGTTCAATATGCAAGCAGAACGGTACAGATAGGACTGACAAGAAAAGCCTGCCAATCTGCAACAGCGCCTACTGGCACCGCACCTAGCTACTTGTCTTACCCAACCTAGAACCCACATAATAAGGGATCGCAAATTCGACTCCATCCCAACGAAAGGGGAATCCCATGAAGACATCCGATCCATTTGAACAAGGTCTCGCAGCCGGTGAGGCCGCGGCTTCTGCCGCCGGAAGCGCATCGCAAACATCGGCGCACGGCGGGCGCATGTACGTGCGCACCCAGAGTTTTGGGTCAACCGATGCCGAGTTGCGCTTTTTGCAGCGCTGTGGCGTGCGCCACAAGGCCGCTAACTTTCCCTTCCACCCCGACCGCGGCTGGGATCTCGACGAGTTGATCCGGGAAAGAGAGCACCACGAAGCCTTCGGGCTGACGCTGGATATGAGCCTGCTACCCATATATCAGGAATTTCCCAACATCATCTATTTTGGCAAAAGTCCAGAGCGCGACCGGGAAATCGACCTCGTATGCGAAATGATCCGCACCGCTTCGCGCGCCGGCATCGATTCTCTGCGCTATAACACGTGCATCCTGCCCATCGACCGCACCGAAGAAGAAGAAGGTCGCGGCGGCTACGTCCACACGGCGTTCCGCCTCGACAAGGTCCCGGCAGAAGAACAGGCCAAGCTAACTGAGGCTGGGCGCGTCACCGCAGACATGCACTGGGAGCGGATTGAGTATCTGCTCGAACGCATGATTCCGGTGGCAGAGGAGTTCAAGGTTCGCATGGGCAATTCCCAAGAAGACCCTGCCACACCTCTTGGCTATAAGGGCGTTGACAAAGTCCTCAATGACTTTGAGGGCATGAAGCGTTTCATCGAGATTCAGCGCAGTCCGTATCACGGCTGGAACTTCTGCGTTGGCTCCATCGCCGAAGGGCTCAAAGATTCGGCCAATGAAATCTACCCCATCATAGAATACTTTGGCAGCCGCAATACGATCTTCCTAGTTCACTATCGCAACCTCCTCGGGGGACTCTACAGCTTCCGCGAGGCGCTACCCGACGAAGGTGATATGGACTTCCACCGGGTATTAAAGGGCCTCAAGGACACAGGCTACTGCTACGGCATTGATCCCGACCACGTCCCGCGCACCGACGACGATCCGAAAGGCTACTATCAGTCCTATGCGTACTGCTTCGGCTACATCAACGCCATGATTCAGGCAGTTTACGGTTAATCCATATGGACGACAGAAGTAAGCACGATCTGCCCGAAGGATTCGCAGCACAGACCATTGTCCGACTCTTGCAACAGGGCAAGGCCCGGATGTTCAAAACTATGACAGTATGTGTCGCGTCGATTGTGCTAGGTGTACTATCCTGTGGAAAAGAAAAAATGGCCGACGCGAAAACGGGAGTAACTCGCGCCGATATTATCGCGACTCACTACGAGCCCGACGCAAGCATCTTTCCCAACCCCGAACGAGGATTTTACATATATACTAATTTGCACAAACTTGATCCCGCGATTGGCAAGAGGCGTGACGAGGGGCATACGTTACTCCGGGGACGGATCTTCATGGAGGACTATCGCGAGGTCCCGTTCTTGCCGGAGTCGTTCCTCGCCGCAGTAGAAAACGGGTTCGCCATCGCCCGGGACCAGGGAATGAAAGTCATCGTCCGGGGATCTTACGGTTTTAAAGGTCCAGACGGCGACTACAGATCGTACGAGGATCCGCCAAAGCCGAACGTCAAAAACCACATCGCGCAGCTATCTCCCATTTTCGCCGCCAACGAGGATGTCATAGCCCTCTTCGAGGCGGGGTTTGTCGGCCCGTGGGGCGAGTGGCACACGACAGCGATCGCAAAAGACTACGATCAAGGCCGGGAGATGCTGTTCCACATCCTCGACCACACCCCCACCGACCGCTTAGTCTTAGTCCGCTATCCCTACCTGAAACAGCAGATTTTCAAAATATCTGGCGGCGGCTTCGCCACCGTGGATGCCGATAATGCCTATAGCGGCGAGCATGTCGCTCGTGTCGGCCATCACAACGACTGTTTCCTCTCCTCACCGATCGACGTCGGCACGTACGAGCGGGGAGAAATGACACGCGAGGAGGAAGTGGCCTATCTTGCAAACGAGACCCTCTACACCGCGTTCGGCGGGGAGACCTGCCGAACGCATGTACTCAACGATTGCGAGCGGACCATTACCGAACTGGAAACCCTCAAAGGCAGCTATCTCAATAGCAGCTATCACCCCGAGGTACTCGACAAGTGGGCCGCACAGGGTTGTTTCGACGAGGTGCAGAGGAGGCTGGGAGCGCGGTTTGTCTTGACTCAGAGCCGCATCGCGGCCACCGCCAGTCCCGGTGGGCGGCTCGCAGTGGAAATCGACCTAGACAATCGCGGTTTCGCCTCGCTTTACAATAGGCGCGGTGTGGAGATCGTCTTAGAAAACGAAGAGAGCGGAGCGGTCCAAGCCTTTGTGGTCGATGTCGATCCGCGCACTTGGAAGCCGGGGGCATCCCACGTGCTTTCCGCCGTGGTTCAGCTATCCTCTACTATGGCGCTGGGCGAATATACCGCGTACTTGCACTTGCCCGATCCCAGTCCCAGGCTTGTTGGCGATCCACGCTACGCATATCGGATCGCCAACGAGGGGATTTGGGACGAGGAGCGCGGCTATAACGAACTGGCCAGAGGCATTGTTATCCAGGCTACGGAATGAGGAAACCAGCCGCGCCTACGCGTTAGGCCGGTAGGCAGACATTGGAAAGACCCCGCGACCAGCAAAAACCAACCTTTAGTTCAGGAATAGGCCAGCCAATGAATCGACCCAACATCGTCTTCATCCTCAGCGACGACCAAGGCCCTTGGGCCGCCGGCTGTTATGGCAACGCGGAAATCCGCACTCCGGCAATCGACCGCATCGCCCAGACCGGCATGCGCTTTGACAATTTCTTCGTCGCCACGCCGGTCTGTTCGCCAAGCCGCGCGACCTTTTTGACCGGGCGGATCCCCTCGCAGCACGGGGTCCACGACTGGATCCGCGGGGGCAACGTCGGCGACTCCGCAGCCGCTTATCTCGCAGGCGAAGTGGCTTACACTGACATCCTCGCTGACAATGGCTGGGTCTGCGGGCTGAGCGGCAAGTGGCACCTCGGGCACAGCCAACTCGCGCAGCACGGCTTTGCGCATTGGTACGTGCATCAGCAGGGCGGCGGGCCGTACAACGACGCGCCCATGATCCGCGACGGCGAGCTAATCACCGAGCCGGGCTACGTGACCACGGCGATCACCAACGACGCGCTGGCATTTATCGATCAACACGCCGACGGCGACGCGCCCTTTTACCTAGGCGTCCACTACACCGCGCCGCACAGCCCGTGGACTGGCCACCCGCAGGAAATCGTCGATTCCTACGACAACTGCGCGTTCGACTCCTGTCCGCAGGAAGCGATCCATCCCTGGGCGGTGGGCCATTCGCTGAGCGAGAACTGTCTGGGCAACCGCGAGATGCTCAAGGGCTATTTCGCCGCGGTGACGGCCATGGACCGCGACATCGGGCGGATCCTCGATAAGCTAGAGGAAAAAGGGCTGCGCGAAAACACGTTAGTAGTCTTCACCAGCGACAATGGCTTTAGCTGCGGCCACCACGGTTTCTGGGGCAAGGGCAACGGCACCTATCCGCCGAACATGTACGAGAATTCGATCAAGGTGCCCTTCGTCATCAGCCATCCCGGCCGCATCCCTGCGGAGAGCGTCCAAGACGGCATGGTCAGCGCCTACGACTTTATGCCGACCTTGCTCGACTACCTAGGGCTGCCGCTGCCCGAGGGCCCTAATTTGCCCGGACAAAGCGCACTGCCGCTGTTGTTGGAATCAGAAGACACCGGTCGGCAAGAAGTAGTCATCTACGACGAGTACGGGGCAACGCGGATGATGCGCACCGAGGAATGGAAATACGTCCACCGCTATCCAGATGGGCCACACGAACTCTACGACCTAGCCAACGACCCGGACGAGCGCGCCAATCTGGCGAACGATCCCAGCCAAACCGAACGGATCGGCGACCTGAAGCAGCGGCTAGAGGAATGGTACAAACGCTACGTAGTACCCGAACGCGACGGCCGCAACTTCGCAGTGACGGGCACGGGTCAACTCAGGCCAGTGGGCGGCCAGTGGGAAGACAGCACCACTCAGCGCCCCCAACCCTTCGCACGGGAATAGTCATCCGCATCGGCTCACTCCGGCAACACACTCCGCGCCGGCACAAATCCCAACTCCGCTTCAATCCGCGCAATATCGTACACCGGATCCCGCTCGTGCCCCGCCCGCTCATAGTGCGCCATGTCGATCCTCTCCGCATCCGCCCCGTACCAAATCCGCATCAACTCCGGCACCGTACAGGCCACACAGGCCTGCGTCCCCACCGCGTTCAAAATCCGCACCCCCGCCTTGTGCGCGCTCTCCGCCGCCAGCCGGAAGCACCGCACCGCATCACTCAAATACATGCACGAAATCGCCCCCATTCCCCACTGCCCCACCGGCCCCGGCTGCCGTGGCGCAGGCACCCGGTCCTCGGGCCAAATCGAAGCTAACCTGATATTGATGAAGTCCAGCTCCTCCCGCTGCCGCGCCAGATAGCGGGTCGTCTCCTCCATCATGTATTTGGAAAAGCCGTAGCCTTCGCGGTCCAGACACGGATGCTCGTCCGACATCGGCAGTTCGAGCGGCCGAAAATGCACCGACTGCATCCCAACCGCGGCAATCGACGAGGCCAATGCGAATTTGCTACAACCCCGATCAATCAGATAGCGCAACAAGCCGTAAGTCCCCATGACATTGACTCGCATGAGATCCGGTTCGCTACCCGCGCCCGTCACTGCCCCCAAATGGACCAGCGCGTCAAAGTCCCATCGGTCCAACAGGTGCAGCTCCTCCACCCGCGTAAAATCCCCAACCACCACCTCCACCCCCGCGACCTCCGTCGGCTGGCGCGACAGACAGACCACCTCGTGGTCCGCAGCCATATCCGCAGCCAACGCCCGGCCAATAAAACCACTAGTTCCCGTAATCAATACGCGCATCTCAACCTCCCGGCGGAGCAATCCGCTCCAGTACCAAACCTTCGGGACGCACAAAGTCCTTATAGCGGACCAAAATTTCCGCCCCGTTAATGCTGCGGACAAAACCCGCCCGCGCCTCCAGCTTCTTCACCTCAATCTCAACCCGATTGGCCCCGCGCCTTACCACCTCCGGTGCCAAGCGAAAGCGAAACCAGTGCGCCGAAAAACCCAACGGGGCCTGCACCGCCATACCCCCGGCGAGCTGAACGGGAATAGTCAGCGCGCGCTCGTCGCTGATCTCAGCCTCGGAGCGGGACAAAACCCGGCCATTAAAGCGCATTTCGATCTCGTCCTCAATACAGAAAAAAGAAAAGCGCAGCGTCAAAATGGCCGGGCGCATCTCGCCGTCGCGCCGGGCGCTCTCCACATCGTCGGCCACCCAAATGTCGAGCGCGACCGTCTCGCTCTCCAAGAGCTGTTCCGGCACTTGGCGATCCGGCGTAGAAGTCTCTTCCCCGATGACCCCCTCGCGCGGCTGCAGCAGATAGCGCTTGTCGCGCCGGGCGTGTACCTGCGGATAGGCCACCTCGCGCAGGATCTGGTACTCGCGCTCGGCCAAGGGCCAAGGCATATAGCCCAAGTACATCCCGGCGTAACCTTGCCAAGCGAGGGTCTGGCTGAGGGCGCGGTACATCTCAATGCTCGGCAACCCCACCCGCTCGTCGTAGATCCGACGCGGCGGCCGATAATACGCAGCCGCACCCGCATTCTCGGCCACCTCGGCCAGCCACGGCGCCTGAATGCCTACGTCAACCAGCACGTTCGCGTCCTGACCGACGATCCAGTCGAGGCTACCAGCCCGCAGCCACGCCTCCACATCCAGCCCCACCGCGAGATTGTCTTTCTCGTGCAGATGCACCCGCGCCATCAGCGGAATTTTGCGACCCTGCCGCGCGCCAATTTCCTCGGCCAACGCCCGCACCTTGGCCACAAACTCGGTCATCAACGGCGCGTTTTCCTCAATCTCATCCTGTTTGAAATAGAAGTTGTCAAAGCAAAAATCCAGTTCCAATCCATCGGCTCGGTAGCCTTCTAATACTTCGCCGATGATAGCCAACTTGTCCTCCTGCACGGCCTCTTGCGCGTAGTCGTAACACCACTCGGCCCGGCCGGCGTCGCCAATGCACACTGCGGCTCCGTACTGTTCCTTGAGCCGCCCGAAGCGCTCGCTTCCCGGCCGGGCAGAATCCTGGAGCTTGAGACTGGGAAAGACCTGCATCCCCGTCTCCCGACCGCGCTCAATGACGGCCCGCAGTTGGTCCGTCCCCAATTCCTTAGCCACCTCGACCATCCGCATGATCCGCCAGTCGATGTAGTTTTCCCACACCTCCTTGCCTTGCCCCACCACGCGGCCGACCTCGCTCTGGTGAAAAAAGACGTCGCTATAACCCAATCCCAAAACCAGCAAATCCACGCCCGTCCCCAACACCTCATCTACCGGCCAGTTCAGGAGGTGGCGGCTGGCCGGTGGTTCGAGCCGCTTGGCGTGGAAGTGGTGCGCGTCGTTGTAGTGAATCAAACGGGGGCGGTCCATGGCTAAGCTCCTAATTTGCTTGAGAATCTGTCTCAAATTCCAAGTGCGCTCCGAGCAACGTCATCTCGCATCTGCGTCCATCTGCGTTCATCTGCGGATACATTTTTCCATACAGCGCTTAGTCCTTCTTATGAGACAAAACCTGATCCATGTATTGCTCGTGGCCAAAGATCGGCTTCTTGTTGTACATCCGCGAGGGCTTGGGAATGAGGCGCAAACTCCGGTCGGCCAGCGGCAGCGCCACGGGCACACACCCCCGCCGATGCGACTCGCGCACCGCGATGGCCATTTCGAGGACCTTGACGCCGTTCTCGCCGCTGCCCGGCGGGTCATCGCCCCGCTCCAGCGCGTCGATAATAGCCTTGCAACTAGCCTTGTTGCGATCCCCAGGCCAGCGCCAACCCTCGGCGTCGTACCCGCGCTCTCCGCCGTAGATCGGCCCTTCCGGCAAGACGCCCTCAATTTTTTCCAACTTCTCCCAACTCGCCCCATCGCCTTCGACGTACCGGTACAAGCCAGCAAGGTTGTCGTCTGAGTAGAAGACTCCGTCCTCACAGACCACCTCGTAGCCGCGGCCCCGCGCATCCTTGTCCCGGTAGATAAACGACTCGATTCCATTGGCAAAGCGCACGTACCCAGCCCCGCCTTGGTCGTGTTCACTCAGGGGATCGTCGCTGACCCAGCCCGACACCCACGCCACCTCGTCGCATCCAGCAAAGTGGCGCATCAGCGTAAAGCGCTGACAGCCGCCGCCCGACATCTCCGTGCCCGACCCGCCGAGCAACGTGATCCGCTTGACTGCTCCCAGTTCACCCGCACCAATGAACTCTAGGGCCTTTTGGTAGGCCGGCAGGTTGACGTCCAAGTCGCCCGCGCCAAAGGGAATGCGCCGACTCTTGCACTCGGCGACCATGCGATCGGCTTCTTCGAGTGAGGCGGCGATCGGCTTTTCACACAGGATGGCCTTGACCCCGGCTCGCGCGCAGGCTATGACGACCTCCGGGTTGACGCCGACCGGCAAAATCGGCGCGGCAATATCGAGCGCCTCTTTTTCTAGCATCTGGCGATAATCGGCGTAACCGGGCACGCCCGTGCGCTTTTGAAACAGCGCCAAATTCTCCGGATCTCCGTCCGCCACGGCCACCAACTCCGTGCGTTCGTCGAGCATATAGGCGCGCGCGTGCTGCGTGCCTTTGCGCCCAGCCCCGATCAACCCCACGCGATATTTAGCCATCGTCGGAACCCTCCTTGAGTATAGAACTTACGAATCGTCTCGTTTCTACTATTCTGCGTCCATCTAGCCGCTCCGCCTCGCCCGCGCCCACAGCAACCCCAGCACCACCGCCACCGCCACCAAAAAGGGCACCGCCAAGTGATTGAGCCTGTCCCAACCCAACATCCCCTCCAAAGGTGCCGCCCCAAAACTGGTCAACACCATCAGGCCAAAGACTAGAAAGTCATTGCACGATTGCACCCGCGCCTTTTCCTCGGGCCGATGCGTCATCGCCAAGAGCGAAGTGGACCCTACGAAAAGAAAATTCCATCCCACGCCCAATAGCGCCAACCCGATCGTGTAGTGATAGAGCCCGATACCGCTCAAATTGACCGCAATGGAGCACCCGAGCAACGCAATGCCGGCGAACATGATCCGGTGCTCGCCCCAACGCGAGATCAGGTGCCCAGTAAAAAAAGACGGCACGTACATGCCCAGCACGTGCCACTGAATCACCCAAGCCGTATCGGCGAAGGAATGCAAATGCCGCTTCATCGCCAGCGGCGTGGCATTCATCAACAGCGACATCAGCCCCCAAGCAGCCACCGCCCCAATCACCGCCAGCGCAAAATCCGCCTGCCTTGCGATCTCCCGCAGCGAACGCCCACCCGCCCGCTGCTCCTCGGTACTAGGCGCGGGAAAAGAAACCAAACAGAGTACCGGCAAAACCAGCGCATGAACGACGGCAATCCCCAAAAAAGAGCCAGCGAACAAATAGTCGGGAAACCACTCCCGCGACCACGCCGCCAGATTGGAACCTGACACCGCGGCCACAACGCCCCCGGCCATCACCAGCGAAATGGCGCGACTGCGAAAATCCTCGGCGACCACTTCGCCAGCGGCAAATCGATAATAGGTAGCAAAGCCATTGACCGCACCAATGCCCAACCCACCCAAGCAAAGCAGCGCGAAATCGCCCTGGTACACGGCCAAGCACCCCACCGCACCTCCGAGGACACCCAACGCCGCACCCAAAGCAAAACCTATCTTGCGACCTCGCCGCTGCATTAGCTGCGCCGCAGGCACCGTCATTATCATCGTGGCCACCGGTGCCAGTGCCAGCGGCAGGGTCGCGAGCGCGGGATTCGGCGTCAACCGCTGGCCGATGAGCGCCATGCTCGACAGCATGACGAGACTGGCGGTGCGCGAGAGGGCCTCGCACAAAAAAAGCAGCGAAAGATTTTTCAAATTAGCCCGGCCAGTCGGCCCCGCCGTCGATTATTTTTCTCGCCGCGTCTCCACCGCCGCGGCCAATTCCTCCAATACCTCAACCGTATCCTCCCACCCAATACAGGCATCGGTAATGCTCTGCCCGTAAACCAACTCACTACCCTCCTGCTGTTTCTGATTGCCCTCGATCAGGTGACTCTCTAGCATCACCCCGAAAACATCCTCCGCTCCCCCCGCCACCTGCGCGGCGATCGCGCGTGCAACCGCCGGCTGACGCTTGTGGTCCTTGGCACTGTTGCCGTGGCTGCAATCAATCATCACGCGGTGCGGCAAGTCCGCCTCCTTGAGCCGGGCCGCGGCCGCGCTGACGCTGGCGTGATCGTAGTTGGTGCCGTCGCTGCCGCCGCGCAAAATCAGATGACAGCTCGCATTACCCGAAGTCCCGACAATCGCCGCAATGCCCTGCTTGGTCACCGAGAGAAAGTGATGCGGATGCCGGGCAGCGCCGATGGCGTCGAGGGCAATCTGCACATTGCCCGCGGTCCCGTTCTTGAAGCCAACCGGCATCGACAGGCCCGAAGCCAATTCGCGGTGAACCTGACTTTCCGTGGTGCGAGCACCAATAGCGCCCCAAGCAATCAAGTCGGCGATAAACTGCGGCGTGATCGTATCGAGGAATTCGGAACCAGTCGGCAACCCCATATCCCCCAACTGCACCAGCAGGCCGCGCGCAGCTCGTAGGCCGCTGTTGATCTCGAAGCTGTCGTCCAAGTGCGGGTCGTTGATCAGCCCCTTCCAGCCAACGGTCGTGCGCGGCTTCTCAAAATACACGCGCATCACCACGTACAACGCGTCGCTTAGGGCCGCAGCCTTTTCCTTGAGCCGTTCCGCGTATTCGAGCGCGGCTTGAGGGTCGTGGATCGAACACGGCCCGACCACCGCCACCAGCCGATCGTCCTCTCCGGCTAGTATGGCGTCCAATGTACGCCGGCCCGCGGCCACCGTGTGAGAGGCCGCTTCCGAAATGGGCAACTCTTCCATTAGAATCGCCGGCGGAATTAGCGGTTTAAGTCGATCAATGCGTAGATCATCAGTCGATTCGAACAAGGCTTTCTACTCCTTTACTAGTAGCTGTTATAAAATGATTTTTGCATCGTTCAGGCATTGGTTTTCCTTGAACGTCTTGTCGCTATGAGATGCTTCGCCTCCACTGCGTTGCGGCTCAGCATGACAGGCCGGACGGTGCCAGTTCCTGTCATGCTGAGTGGAGCGAAGCATCTTATACCGAGCAGGTCGCCACTTGCCACCCTAACCACCCGGCACCCAACCCAAAGCCGCAAAGTTCTTGCCGGTGAGACTCCGCGTAAAGCGCGTCCGCTCGCGCGCTTCCTCTAGCTCCTCGCGCAAATCCTCCGGCCGATGCGCCTTGCCCCGGCGCACGGTCAATACCGGCTCGATTTTGCGATCGCCCTGCTCGCGCCGACCGCGCACATCCCGGAACTCGAACGTCCCTTCCAGCACCTCAAACGCCGCTAGATCCGCCACCGTACCCTCCCGCAGAGTACCCAACTCTTCGCCGCGCCCAATGGCGTCGGCTGCCGCCGCCGTACTCTGCTGCACGACGCGCTCGAGCGGCACGCCTAGGTTCAGCAACTTCGACGCAGTCTCCGGCATACTCTCAATCGGGCTGTCCCAGCTATGCGCGTGCAAATCCGTGCTGATCACATCGGCGACAAAGCCGTCGGCCAGCGCCTGTATTGCGATTCCGTAGTCGAAGCTGCCGCCGCCGTGCCCCACGTCAAAGAGCACGCCCCGCTCCCGCGCTTCCCACACCTGCGGCACCACCGTCCCCGAGTCATCTACCACGCAATCTCCCGTACCTTGATAACAATGGGTCACCACATCGCCGGGCCGCAGCAGGGCGAGCACCTCCACAATCGGCACTCCCCGAGCTATGTGTACCATCACCGGCACCCCGGCCCACTCGGCCGCCTGCACTGCCAACTGCAAGGGTTTGGTCCCATTCTTGCCGACTTGGAACCCACCCTGCCGCACCTTGACCCCGACGCAGTGCTCCTGCCAGTGGTGGGCCACAAACGCCGTGCGCTCTGGATCGCCGTACTGCAAATCCACCATCTCCCCCACCGGCCCACAGGTCAAACCAATCGCCGAAATATGCACGTACGCCAAAACTTGGGTCCGCGCCGGCTCGACGACGTAATCGACAAACCCCTGAAAGTTAGCCCACCCCGCACTTCCAGCATCGACGATCGTCGTCACGCCCGTAGCCAAGCACAGCGCGTCGCCGCGAATGCCCCAAGTTGAACATCCCGCGTAGAGGTGCGCGTGGATATCGATCCACCCCGGCGTCAGGATTTTGCCGGACAAGTCGATCGTCTCCGCCGCCGGAGCCGTTATTTCCTCGGCCACTGCGGCGATCTGCTCCCCGACGATCCCCACATCGCGGATCCCATCCACGTCCTGCGCTGGATCCATCACTCGCGCGCCTTTTAACAACAAATCGTAGGCCATTTCCCTTCCTCCGTGCTCATGTAGCAATCCGACATGATTAGTTGTGCATCCTGTTCCGCGTCTATCTGCGTCCATCTGCGGATACTCTTATAAGTAGGATTGCTATATTGAAACCCTCTGCGGCTGCTTGACACGCCTAGTCCCAAACCCGTATATAATGCGCTTTTTTACCCCAACAGAGAGCCATCATGGGAAACACTCCTCCTGCCGAAGGCATCCGCGTCCCAGCCGTTGCCTTGCGCCAACTCACCGCCGACCTCTTCCAAAAAGCCGGCACCAACTCAGCAGACGCCCAGTTCCTCGCCGACCTTTTGACAGCCACCGACCTGCGCGGCGTCAATAGCCACGGTACCTGGCAACTCCCCGGGTACGTGCACATGATGCTCGAAGGGCGCGTCAATCCCCGCCCTAATATAAAGGTGACCAGTTCAACCACCACTGCCCGCGTCTATGACGGCGACGGCGGCATGGGGCACTTTCCCTGCCACCAAGCCATGACTTGGGTTGCTGAGACGGCCGCGGAGTACGGCACAGCCGCAGCGACCACTCGCAACCACTTCCACTTCGGCAGCGCCGGCAAGTACTCGCGCATCGCCGCGGCGGCTGGCTGCGTAGGGATCGCCATCTCTTCGCACCGCTACGATCTGCCGCCGGAATCCATAGTCAAAGGCGTCAACGCCACATCGCCGATCAGCATCGCCTTTCCCAACGGGGAACAACCGCCCCTCGTACTCGACATGGGCGCACACATGCTGCCTTGGGGCGAGGAACTCTTCGCGCAAATCCCCTTCGCCTTCTTCAAGGAGCTGGGCATTGGCGCGGTAAATCGGGCGCTGGGCGGCGTGCTGGCCGGGATTTACCTGCCGCAATTTATCCCGCCAGCTTCGCCGTGGGAATCCAACCAAGGATCCTTCCTCGCAGCTTTTGACGTGCGCGCTTTTATGCCTTTAGCAGAATTCCAAGCGCAGATGGACGCGTTCGTCGCCGCCGCCCGCAACATGCGGCCCTTCCCCGGCCTCGAGCGCGCCGAGTTGCCCGGCAATCTGGAGTGGCAACGGGAGCGCGAATACGCCCGCGACGGCGTGCCCATCAGCCCCCAACACCAACAGCACCTTCAGGAACTAGCCGACGAGCTGGGAGTGACCACTCCCTTCGCCGCCTACGAACACACCCGCTTTACGGCCCAATAGAAGGGGAACAGATGACCCAACCCCACATCCTGTCCAGCGTCGAGATCGAGTTTCAAGGCCAAAGCCAAGCCCGCGATCTTATTGAACGCGCCGGCTTCGCCATCGAGGTCCGGCACCCCCAGCCCGGCTGGCCCGACGAGGAAACGCGCACCAAGCTAGACGGCTTCGACGCCCTGCTAGCCGGCGGCGAAAACCTCAACGCCGCCACCATGGACCAGACAGAGCAACTCAAGATCATCGCCCGCAACGGCGTCGGCTTCGACAAGGTCGATCTCGATTACTGCACCCAGCGCGGCATCGTCGTCACCAATACCCCCGGTGCCATGGCCGACGCAGTGGCCGACCTGACCTTCGCCCTGCTCCTCGGGATGGTGCGCTCGCTCAGGTTAGGCGACCATCGGGTCAAAACAGAAGACGCCTACGACGTTCCTGTCGGCGAAGACCTCTGCGCCATGACCTTGGGGCTGGTCGGCTGTGGCCGCATCGGTGCCGAAGTCGTGCGCCGTGCCCGCGGCTTTAAGATGCGAGTCCTCGTCCACGATCCTTGGATCGACGACGCGCAAATCAGCGCCCTCGGCGCTGAGCCTGCCGACCGCGCCACCCTGCTGTCCCAAGCCGACGCCGTTACCTTGCACCTGCCGCTGACCGAGGAAAACCGCCACCTCGTCAATGCCGAGTTCCTCAGCCTTATGAAAGAGGGAGCCTACCTGATCAACACCGCTCGCGGCGGCTTAGTTGACGAAGCCGCCCTAATCACCGCACTCGACAGCGGCCACCTAGGCGGCGCCGGCCTCGACTGCCAAGCCACCGAGCCGCCGCAAGGCCAATCCCTCGAACTAGTCCGCCGCGACAAGGTGCTGGCCCTGCCCCACACTGGCTCCAGGACCCTAACCGCCCGCAAACGCATGTCCCTCGTCGCCGCGCAGAGCATCGTCGCGCTATTGCAGGGCAAAGTCCCCGATCACGTGGTCAACAAAGATGTGTTGGATAGGTTGGATTTGGCGGGGTAGTGGGTGAGGATGTGGAAGTGAACTAGAAAAGGATGAAAAAGATGATCTGCTCAACCCTAGATCAATATCTGGCCGAAGACCGTGTACCGGCAAAGGAAATCCATGATAAAGTCAGAGAACGCCACGGTGAGTACTATCTAAGCACCGGTTATTACCTCCGTCTGTATCGCCAGCGTGCGGAACTGACTCAAGCGACTCTTGCCAAGCGGAGCGGCATCCGCCAGCACCATCTGTCTGAAATGGAAAACAACAAGCGAGTGTTGGGAAAAGTGAACGCCAAGAAATTGGCGGAGATACTAGACTGTGATTACCGTAAACTGCTATAGCGTCTGACTGAATTATATTGCCGCGATGACTGGTTGATTGACGGACTATAATTCGCGGTAGTTTCCCTTAAACACCTCTCTAACATGCCATCTTACGAAATCTGCCTTCGGATAATAGGATCGCCTTTGCGGGAAGTTGATTCTTTTACCATGAAACCTCATCAGCCATTCATCAAAGCCCACTGATCCATGTGCATCATCCGATACAAAAATTTCTAGCTTATTGGACAACATAAAAGCCCCACGGTCGAATAGCTTATGGTGTAGCACACATAACGCTAATCCGTTCACTTCTGTATCGGGACCACCGGCTTGATGCCATTTGATATGGGCGGCTTCCAACGCAACTGGCTGATAGCGCAATTTCACGTCAAATCCACAGACAGCACACTTATATTCGTAGGCTTTCAGGACATTTTCTCGGAAGTCGGGGTCGCGTCTTTTCCGACTGGGAATCTGGATGGGAAACTCAATGCCAACGGTTTGTAAAATGTCTTCGTGAATCGAGGCAGGAAAATGAGCGTCCAACAAATTCTGGATTATTTCAAATGCCAGTTTAGGATCATTCTGAAGGCAAAGGGCAATTGGTTCGGGAAAACCACCTGAAACCTCGTAACGCCGCAGATCAGTTATGTAGGCATCTCCACTTTTCGTTTGCCTAATTTTGTCTGCATCGGATACCTCCCATACCCCATCATTTCTCAGCCGCCAAAATGGAAACTCGGGTCTGTTGCTTGATTTCCAAGGGCCAAACTCTTGCAGTAATTTTCCAAGTTTCTCCTCTACATCGGAGTATGCAATAAGCCTGCTCTCTCCGCGTAGCAATTTTCCAATTGCATACAGAACCAGCAAGGGTTTGTGAGGTGCTCTTCTCCCACCCTTCTGCCATAAATTCAAGGTTTTAAATTTCTGTATAATTAATTCTCGGTCCATCGGTGCTCTTCTACGGTCGGCTCCGCGCCAACCAATTCCCTAAGAATCCACCCCCGGCGGCATAAAAAACTCGTACTGCTCCGGTGTGCCGTAGCCCTCCATCTCCGTCAGCCGCACCCCCGTGCTGTTGAGCGCCGCCTCGACGATCCGCTTGTTGAAGGAGCTGACGTTTTCATCGGCCAGATAGTCGGCCACCGGCATCCACAAACACTCGGCGATCTCGTCCTCCTGGATGCTAATCTCCGTGCTCAGCGGGCGCAGGCGGCAGACGAAGTAAATATCCGACTTGCCGAAGCGGTAGCCGTGCCAGTGGCGGAAGCAAACCAGCGCGTCGAACTCAGTCTCGACCCCGGTCTCTTCAACGACTTCGCGCACCACAGCTTCGGCCAAGTGCTCGCCCGCGTGCAGCGCGCCGCCGGGCAGCTTGTAGCGCGGCGGGCCGGGCGCGCGCCGATGGTACTTTTCGCTGACCACCAACAGTTCCCGCGCCTCGTTGAGCACCACCCCGCCTGCGCCGATGTAGTGCGAAGCGTGGGCGGGCACATAAGCGCTTTCTTCCAGTTGCAATGTCATCATTAGATAGCCGTCGCCGCTGTGGTGGAATGTAAACCCGGCTTCCACTGCCACGGGGACCAACGCCGCCTTGGCAATCGGTACCTCCAGCCAGACGACCCGGTAGCCTTCGTCCTTCCAAGCCGCCAGCGAAGCGCGCAGCCGCTCGGCAAACGCCGCCGGATCTGGCTCAAGAGCCTCTGGTTTGGGAATGATGCCGCCGAATGGATTAGTCGTTGCCACAATAGGTTCCATATACCGCCTCCCTCAATAGCCGCTAGTGATAGCAAACCCCACTAGGCGTGTCAACCCGTCTAACTTGGCCCACTGCCAAGCCGTACCCTATACTATCGCCCGACGCAAAAAATGAGGATAACCCATGCAACGCGCACTGCACAGAAAGCTCATCGGCCCCAAGGCCCATCGCCAACTCCTCGCCTTCCTCGGCGAGCACCTACCCCACTTCACACCCTCCACATCGGCTGCGGCTTGGCGCAAACAAATCCCAACCCTGCGCGCCCAAGTCCTCGACCTGTTCTTCCGCGGCCATCCCAAGGGTCTCCTCGCGGAACAGCCGCAAGTCCACTGGGGCGACCGCATCGAGACCGGAGCCGGCTACACCATCCGCAAGCTGCGCTACGAGGGCTATCCCGGCCTCTGGGTTCCGGCCCTGCTCTACGAGCCTGACCAACTCGGGGAAAAGGCCCCCGCCGTCCTCAACCCCAACGGCCACCACGCCGGCGGCAAGGCCATGGACTACAAACAGGCCCGCTGCATCAACCTCGCCAAGCGCGGAATGCTGGCGCTCAACACCGAATTTCTGGGAATGGGCGAACTGCGCGCGGATGTCGAACACAACCGCATCGCCCACCTCGACCTGTGCGGCATCGCCGGCATCGGCGTGTTCTATCTCTTGATGAAGCGCGGCCTCGACGTACTGCTCGCCCACCCCAAGGCCGATCCCGAGCGCATAGGGATGACCGGCCTATCGGGCGGCGGCTGGCAAACAGCGCTGCTAGCAGCCCTCGACGAGCGCGTCAAAGTCATCGTCCCAGTCGCCGGCCATTCAGCCGTCTGGCAGCGCCGGGGCTGCATCGAGGACATTGGCGACCAAGAGCAATGCCCGGCTGACCTCTGCACGATCGCCGACTATGACACACTCTCCGCGCTCTTTGCGCCGCGGCCGACCTTGCTCATCTACAACCGCCACGACGACTGCTGCTTCCAGACGCGGAGGACGCGCAAATCCATCTACGAACCCATCCGGCCCGTATTCGCGCTCTTGGACGCCCGCGACAGCATCGCCCTCCACGACAACACCGACCCCGGCACCCACAACTACGAGCGCGACAACCGCCGCCAGTTCTACAAATTTCTCAACCAACACTGGGGATTGGAAACGCCAGACGACGACCTACCCTATCGCGACGAGTTGCAAACCGAAGAAGCCTTGGCCGTCGGCCTACCTCCCGATAACGCCACCCTGATATCCATCGCGCAGACAGCTCT
>JAJDYK010000204.1 GCA_022825185.1 Candidatus Latescibacterota bacterium
GACTACAAGGGCGGCTACTTCCCCGTGCCGCCAACGGACTCGCTGCAAGACATCCGCACCGAGATGGTGCAGACCATGCTCGCCTGCGGCATCGACACCGAGATCCACCACCACGAGGTGGGCACCGCCGGCCAAGGCGAGATCGACATTCGCTTTTGTCCGCTGTTGATCTGCGGCGATCGGATGATGATGTATAAGTACATCGTCAAGAATGTGGCGCGTCAGCACGGCAAGACGGCCACGTTCATGCCCAAGCCGCTGTTTGAGGACAACGGCACGGGCATGCACACCCACCAGAGCCTGTGGCAGGGCGATACGCCTTTGTTTGCTGGCAGTGGCTACGCCGGGCTGAGCCAGATGGCGTTGCACTACATCGGCGGGCTGTTGCACCACGCACCTGCGCTGTTGGCGTTTACCAATCCGACGACCAACTCCTACAAGCGGCTGGTGCCCGGCTACGAAGCGCCGGTGAACTTGGCCTATTCGCAGCGCAACCGCAGTGCGTCGGTGCGCATTCCGATGTATTCGCCTTCGCCCAAGAGCAAGCGGGTGGAGTTCCGTTGTCCCGACCCGTCGTGCAACATCTACCTGGCGTTGTCGGCGATGCTGATGGCGGGGTTGGACGGGATTGAGCGTCAGTTGGATCCGGGGGAGCCGCTGGACAAGAATCTGTATGATCTGTCGGCGGAGGAGCGCGCCGGCGTCCCTCAGACGGCGGGTTCGTTGGAGGCGTCGTTGGATCACTTGGAGCAGGATCGGGACTTTCTGTTGCAGGGGGATGTATTTTCTGACGATCTGATCGACGCGTGGATTGACTACAAGCGCACCGAGGAGGTCGACGCTATCCGCTTGCGGCCGCATCCCTATGAGTTCGCACTCTACTACGACGTGTAAATAACAACTACCTACAAACTACACAAAGGGGCGATGCCAGCTTGGCATCGCCCCTTTTTACATTTTGGTACACCCGCGCGATTTTCGTATATTTAGCCCCTTAAATTAAGGAGAATGTATGCCCTTCTTGACGATTCTCATGCTCGCCATCCTCCCACTCGCCGCGCACGCTGGAGCAGGACTACAGGCGCACTACACAGTCCAACGCGCGCTCGAACCGGTCGTCGTCGATGGCAAATTGGACGAATTCTCGTGGGAGAGGGCGCATCAAATCAACCGCTTTGAACGCATCCTCAACGATTACGACGAAGTGCTCTTTCCCACGCGGGCGAAGATGCTGTGGGATGGCGATTACTTTTACTTTGCCTTCGTCTGTCAAGATGCGGACATGTGGGCTATCTACGACCAAGAAGACGATCCGATGTGGAGCGAGGAAGTCGTGGAGGTCTTTATCGACCCCGATGGCGATGGCAAGCGCTACCTAGAGTTGGAGGTCAACCCGCTCAATGCGGTCGTCGATTTGCTAATCTACTCGGTATCGCCCGAGTGGCACTCGTCCAAAGACTGGGATATCGCCGGGCTTAAAACAGCGGTCCAAGCTTACGGCACCGTGAACGACTCGCTCGCGCTCGACCAAGGCTGGACCGCGGAAATCGCCATTCCCTGGGCCGCTATGGCAGATAGCGTCACCGGCGGTGCGCGTCCGACAGCCGGCGATGTCTGGCGGCTCAATCTCTACCGCATCGAACGCAAGGGCGGGCGCAATCTAAAAAGCCGCCTAAACGACCCCGCAGTTCCAGACTCGCTCCAGCAGCACTACCACGAGCAAACCGAGTACACGGCCTGGAGCGAGACCTACCAGCGCGGCTTTCACCACCCCGCCCGCTTTGGCGCGGTGCAATTTGCGGAATAAGAGACCATGAATAAGCTCTTAGCCCTCTGTCTTTTACTCGCCCTGCCGGCGCTGGCCGTAGCCGACGTACAAGGCATGGTGTGGATCGGCCCAGACTTCTACATCGACAAGTACGAGTACCCCAACCAACACGGTACTCTCCCTAAAGTCGAAGTCACGTGGGTCGAAGCAGAATCGCTCTGTGCAGCACAGGGCAAGCGGCTGTGTACCGAACAGGAATGGCAGAAAGCCTGCACCGGGCCGCAAAACTTCGCGTACTCGTATGGCACGGAATTCGAGCCGGGACGCTGCAATACGCGCTTTGCCGTCGATGGGGTCTGGCAACGCGGGCCGGGCCTAGCGCCCAGCGGCGCGTATGCAGGCTGTACCAACGCCTATGGGGTCTATGACATGATCGGCAATGCTTGGGAGTGGACCGCGTCTTGGTATTCACACTCCGATCGCTGGCGGATCGTGCGCGGCGGCTCCTTCTTCCACAACGTCAACCTAGCCCGCGCCGACGCCCGCTACGGGCGGTTCCTCGATCCCGACTATCGCCTCGATTTAGTGGGTTTCCGCTGCTGTCTCTCGGCGACTCCGCCCCAAACGCCGTAACGCCATGGCCATTCGCAAAGTGTCGCGGATGGGGCATCCAGTGCTGCGCCAACGCGCCGCAGAGATCCCCCCTGCCCAGATGCAAAGCCCCTCGATACAGCGCTTGATCGACGACATGATCGAGACCATGATCGACTACGAGGGCATTGGCTTGGCCGCGCCGCAAGTCTTTGAGCCCTTGCGGCTGATCGTCCTCGGCGACCCCGCAGCCGATCCCCAAGACGAGGGCGCCATCCCGCTGACCGTACTCTTCAATCCGCAGTTTATCGCCCAGTCGTCCGAATGCTTAGATGCTTGGGAAGGCTGCTTGAGCATCCCCCAATTGCGCGGCGTCGTCCCGCGCGCGGCAGCCGTTGAGGTCCGGGGCTACGACCGCGAAGGTCGCGTGGTGGAACAGGCGGCAGAAGGGCTTTTCGCCCGCGTCCTCCAGCACGAAATCGACCATCTCGACGGCGTGCTCTTCTTAGACCGCATGGACGATCTACAAACCCTTACTTTCGTAGAGGAATACCAGCGCTATTGGCTCGATGCCGAAGCGTGAGGCCGCCAGGCCGACTTGACAATCGCCTCAGACCTCGTACTATGTTTTCGTTCATTCCCCAATCCCCTCAGATAGGACCATGGATCCCCGCTTCTCACTCGAACAAGGCACGGGCATTTACACCGGCAACGAGCTGATCGTTAAGGGTGCCTTAGAAAGCCAAGTCGGCGTCATTACCGGGTACCCCGGCTCGCCCTTGGCCGAGCTTTTCGAGACCCTCGAAAACAACAAGGACCTCTTTAACGAACACGGCATCGTCGCGCAGATCGCCAACAACGAAGCCCTCGCTGCCGCCCGCCTCAACGGCTCGCAGATGGAGGGCATTCGCGCCTTGGGCGTGATGAAGAGCGTCGGCCTACACGTGGCGGCCGATGGATTGGCCCTCGGCAACATGGTCGGGGCCTCGCCCAGCGGAGGAGTCCTAATCGCCGTAGGCGACGACACTTGGTCGGAGGGAACCCAAGTACCGGCTGATTCGCGCTTTCTGTCCCAGCATCTCTACATCCCGGTCCTCGAACCCGCAACTTTTCAGGAGATCAAAGACTGGGTCGGACACGGCTTTGAGCTGTCGCGCCGCTCGGGTCTCTATCTGACCTATCTAGTCACCTCCAATCAAGCCGACGGCGGCGGCAGCGTCACCGTCTATCCCAATCGCTTTGCCCCCCTCAACCACAAGCAGCGCATCGCGCTGGACACCAGCACCATTTGCTCTGACGAGCGCGTCATCATCCCACCGGCCACCGCGCACAAAGAGCGCGAAGTAGTACACCAGCGCTATCCCCACTTGTGGCAGCTAGCGCGGGAGGCGGGTATCAACCAAATCCTCTATCCCCCGAGTGCAGGTCCCAAGCCGCTGGGCTTTATCACTTCCGGCTTGGCTTATAGCTATCTCGAACACGCTCTGCACATCCTCGGGCTAACCGGGCATTTCCCTATCCTCAAGCTGGGCATTACCTACCCAGTCGATCCCCACATGATCGCGCGCTTTGCCGATTGTGCGCAAACTTTCTGCGTGGTCGAGGAAAAGCGGCCCTTTATCGAGCCTCAGATCGCCGCTGAGTTGACGCGGCAAAGAGAACTCGGCTCCGCGCTGTGGGGCAAGCGCTTCCCGGGCAACACTCCAGGCTTTCCCGATATCCAGGGCCTGCACCCCTCGCTCATCGTCCAAACCCTAGCGCGCCTCTTCGTTGCGCTAGACGCCGAGCTACCCATCGACCGCGAGAAACTACAGGCCGAACTCAACACCTTGGCCCCTGTGATCTCCACCGCGACCGTGCCACCGCGCTCGCCTTCCTTCTGCCCGGGGTGCCCACACCGCGACTCGGCCAGCGTGCTCAAGAAAGCCGCGGCCGACTTGGCTTCGCCCTCTGACGGGCAAGCCCCGATAGATTTGGTCTTCCACGGCGATATTGGCTGCTATTCCATGCTCAAATACGCGCCGTTTTCCGAGCTGATGCACAACCTTTCTGGCATGGGCCTAGGCGGCGGCACAGGCGCGGGCATCGATCCCTTTATCGACAACAAACAACTCGTCTTCATGGGGGATTCGACCTTCTTCCACACCGGCATGATCGCCATCTCCGACTCCATCAAAAACGGCCAAGACATCACCTACATTATCCTCGACAACAAGACCACGGCCATGACCGGGCACCAGCCTACGCCAGGCGTGGACGTCGATGTGTTAGGTAAACCAACCTTTGCCCAAGACATCGAAAAGGCCGTCGCCGGCCTAGCGGGCGACTCATCGACCTTTATCGCCCGCATGGATCCATCCCAGCGCCAGAACTACGACGCCCTCGTCCGCAAAACCCTGCTCCGCGACGGCGTCAAAATCATCATCGCCGACAAGGAATGCGGCATCACCTACCACCGCCGCGAGCGGGCGCACCAGAGCGCAATCGCCAAAGAACAGGGCTTCCTGCCGGTCGAAAAGCACATCAACATCAGCGAAGACGTCTGCGAATACTGCCTCGAATGCACCCAATCCACCGGCTGTAGCGGCCTGACGGTCGCGTCCGCCACCGAGTACGGCCCCAAGATCGCCATCGACCCCTCCTCTTGCGTTGCCGACGGAGCCTGCACCCGGGTCGAAGTCGGCGATGGCGACAAAACCTGTCCATCTTTTGAGGAAATCACCGTCCAGCGCAAAGCCCCTCCCACCATCTCGACCCCGCCCATTGACGCCGGTCAGTTGCCCGCGCCACCCCAGCGTCCTCTAACCGACATCTGGTACACCTACATAGCCGGAGTCGGTGGCATGGGCGTCAACGTGGTGGCCTCGGTCTTAGCCCAAGCCGGGGTGCGACAGGGCTACGAAGTGCGACTGACCAACAAGAAGGGGCTGGCCATCCGCAACGGCTCGGTTTATTCGCATTTGAGCTACTCACCCAAGGGCACCCCCGTCTCCCCGCTGATTCCCTGCGGCAAGGCCGACCTGCTCCTCGGGCTCGACGTACTCGAAGCGGCGCGGGGACTCGAACCCGAAGGCCGCTACCGCATCGCCCACCCGGAGCGCACCGCCGCCATCGTCAACACCGCCAAGACTCCCACGATTGACACCCTCATCGGCCAAGAAGACTTCTCGGCAGAAGATCAAGCCGATCTGATCCACCAACACACCTGTTCAGACGAGTACTTCGGTGCCGACCTCTTCCGCATCTCCGAGCACTACTTGGGCAACAAACTCTACGCCAACATTATGATGCTCGGCGTGGCCTTCCAGCGCGGGCTGCTCTCCCTAGAGCTAGATACCTTGCTCTGGGCCATAGGCCAAGCCGTGCGCCGCGACCTAGAGACCAACCTAAAAGCCTTTAACATGGGGCGGTACCTGGCGCTCGATCCGAACCATTTTCCGCTCGAAGAACAACCACTTAGCTACGCCGAACTCGTCGCCGACAAAACTGCGCTGTTGGCCAAGAAGAAAGGCAAGCGCGTCGCCGAGGCCTACCGCAACCGCATCCGCGACACACCCGTCGCCACGGCGCGGCGGCACTTTGCGCTGCGGGTGTACGACCTAATCCAGTACGAAAACCTCACGTACGCCGACCGCTACATCCATCAAGTGCTCGCCGTGCAGGCCAAGGACGGACCCGAGTTCGACTTTGCGGCCACCCGCGCGGTCATCTATCAACTCGCCAAGGTCCTCGCCATCAAAGACGAAATCTACGTGGCCTATCTGCTCACCTGTGAGGAGAAATACCGCCGCGACCGCCGCCGCTACAACATCGACCCGAGCCGTGGCGACCGCATCCGCTACCGCCACCTGAACCGACCGCACCTGCGCCTCTTTGGCCGCGACTTCCGCCCGGATCTCAAGCTAGGTGACAGGTCGCTGAAGTGGGTTGCTCGCATGAAGTTCCTCCGCCGGCTCTGCTCCTCGTGGTGGCACCGCGAAGAACGCGACTTCGCCGCTTGGTACGAAGGCCTGATCGCCGACTTTTCCCCGCAATCCGCAGACGAGTACTACACCTGGGTGCAAGTTCTGTCCCTGCCCGAGGAGGTGCGCGGCTACCGAGGCGTCCGACAGCCAAAAATGGAGGCAGCCAAAAAGCGAGCCGCCGAGTTGCTAGCCGGGCGCGAGACCGCTCCAGACCCAGCACTGGTACAGATCTCCGTATCCACTGGAAGCTAACCTCTGTGATTCGCCCCTATCGCCCAGCGGACTTGCCCGCTCTCAAGCACATCACGGCCGTCTGCTTCCCCGGCGTATCCATCGACCACAACATTGAGCAGCGCTTCGGGCTAATCGGCGGACGCGACTGGCAATTCCGCAAGCTGCGCCACATTGACGACGACGTGGCCGGCGAGCGGGCGAGCGGCGTCTTTGTGTGGGAGGAAGACGGCGAGGTAGTAGGCTATATCACCACCCGCATCGACCGCGAGAGCAAAATCGGCGGGATTCCCAACCTCGCCGTCCTGCCGCATTGCCAAGGCAAGGGCGTGGGCCGCCAGCTACTAGAACACGGTTTAGCGCATCTGCGCACCGCTGGTATGGAGTGCGCCAAAATCGAGACGCTGGCGCAAAACCCCATCGGCGCGCACTTGTATCCCAGCCTCGGCTTTGAGGAAGTCGCCCGCCAGATCCACTATTGCACGCGCCTCTAGAATTGGTAACGACATGACCCCGAAAGAAGCCGCCGGCCGTCGCGCCGCCGAATACATCGAAGCCGGGATGACCGTGGGCTTGGGCACTGGCTCGACCACTGAGTGGGCCATCCGCGCCCTCGGCGAGCGCGTCGCGGCCGGGCTAGCAGTCAAGGCCATCCCCACCTCGGAAGCCTCGGCCACCTTGGCTCACTCCCTCGACATTGAACTGACGACGCTCGCCGAGGTTTCCAGCGTCGATTTGACCATTGATGGGGCCGACGAGGTCGATCCCAACCTCGACTTAATTAAAGGCCTAGGCGGCGCGCTCCTGCGCGAGAAAATCGTCGCCTCCATCACCGCGCACCAAATCATTGTCGCCGATCCATCCAAGCTAGTCGACCGGCTCGGCACCAAATCCCCGCTGCCGGTCGAGGTCGTCCCTTGGTCTCATCCCCTCATCGCCCGGCGTCTCGAAGAGCGGGGCCTCGTCCCAGCCTTGCGCTTACAGGCACCGGACACCCCGTTTGTCACCGACAACGGCAACTACATCATCGACGCTCGCTTTCCCGAGGGGATCAACGACACCCGCGCCACCGAGTGCTGGCTCAACAGCCTGCCCGGAGTCGTAGAAAACGGCCTTTTCCTCGCAATGACCCATCTCGTAATCGTCGGTCAAGACAACGGCTTCTGTCACCTGATCAACTAAAGCTGAGGTTCCATGCAACATTCTACACAACGCTCGCGCCGCTCTTTTCTGCAAAGCGCCCCGCTCGTTGCGACCGGTACCTTGGTCGCCTGTGGCCAAGCCGAACAGCAAGCGGCCCCTGCGGTCCAATCCCAACAGCGCTTCAAATGGAAGATGGTCACCACCTGGCCCAAGGATTTTCCAGCCTTGGGCACCGGGGCCAACAACCTCGCCCACAGCATTGAGGC
>JAJDYK010000261.1 GCA_022825185.1 Candidatus Latescibacterota bacterium
AAGCCGCGCGAACTGGGATTGCCGCTAAAGCCGACGCACGAGGTGTCGTAGCCGTTCTGGCGCAGGATTTCGGGGAGGGTGCGGATGCGCTCGGGCAAGCCGCCTTGGTGGCGCAGGGCCACGACGCTGGTGCCGAAGCAGTCGAGGCCGGTGAGCATGGAGGCGTAGGCCGAGGTGGTGGGTATGTGGGCCGAGTAGTTCTTTTCAAAGAGCACGGCATCGGCGGCAAAGCGGTCGATGTGGGGCGTGGTCTGGCGGTGGTAGCCATAACAGCTCATGTGATCGGCGCGCAGGCTGTCGATGCCGAAGAGAATGACGTTGGGCTTTTTAGCTGGCATTAGATCCTCTCAATTAGGGGTAGGTATTGGCGTGTCGTTGGGTTATTTGAGGACTGCACCGGGCCATTGGTCGTCGCTGGCCGTCACATCTACGGTAATGCCGTCTGGGTCTTCGACCTTGAAGGCCCCTTCACTGATATTGTGGACATCAATCGGCTCTTTGCCCCCCAAGCCATCGGAGAAAATTTCATAGCCCATGTCCAATAGGCGGCGACCGGTCTCTTCGAGGTCGGGCACCCGCACGCCGATGTGCAGATAGTCGAGCATCCCGCTGACGTGGGACGGGCGGTCCGGGCCGTTGTGCTGGAAGACTCGGAAGTTGTGGTGGCCATCGCTGAGGTCGTAGCAGCTTTCGTGGGTCGAGACCACGGGCAGGCCGAGGCCGTCGCGCCAAAAGCGAATGGTTTTTTCGAGGTCCGTAGCTCGGACGCCAATGTGGACGAGTATTGTACTCATGGCTTTTCTCCTTTCTCGTAGGCTCGTAGCCGTTGTGCCATTAGTGCCCATAATCTAACAAACGAAGCACGGCACGGCACTACCGCGTTTGCAGACCGAGATACTCTTCGTTTTATCATATCTTAATAGAAATTTATTAAACTAAAAAAGTTTTTTTATATCAATAAGTTATTGTTTTTTGGTTAGATGGGAAAAACCCCGTAAAAGGGGGCGAAAAAAGGGGGCAAATTTCTTGACTTATACACAAATGTTTACTATCTTTTTGTGCAGGTAATCGAAGTAAAAAAGGGCCTTTTTTGCGTTGGAAAACCAAGCACCACAGACCTCATCGCCAGGAGCAAAACCACATGCGACGCGAGATCATCAGCCAGGGCCTGATGTACGCCCTCGTCAGCCTCTTTGTATTCGCGGTGAAGCCGCTTCTCAACTAATAGCCACTGGCCATAGGAGAGCACAATGAACCCGATTTTTGCATTTCACGCCTTGCGCGAGCTAAGCAAAAACAAGCGCACCCAGCGCCAAGTAAGCCGACTGGGGCCGCTATGCACAGGAGCAATCTTCGTCGTCTGGAGCTTTCCCGTTTTCCGCTATCTCACCTAACTGGCACAAAAGGAGAAACTTCATGCCGCCTATCGCCAAAGACCGCATCGAGCGCGCCGCGCGGATCTATGCCAGCAATCACGACGCCGGCTCGGCCTTGGGTATTGCCCCAGGCAGCTTCAGCCGCCTCTGTCGCCGCTACGGCATCGAGACGCCCCAAGCGCGCAAGCGCCGTCAGCGCAGCGAGTGGAAGCAGGGCTATCCCCGCCTGCACAACCTAAAGGAGCAGTAATATGTCGAGTCTCAACAAAGTCTTACTCATCGGCAACTTAGGGTCCGATCCCGAGACCCGCTTTACCCCCAGCGGCGCTCAGGTCGCCAACTTCAGCTTGGCCACCAGCGAGTCGTGGAACGACAAGGACGGGCAGCGCCAAGAGCGCACCGAATGGCACCGCATCGTCTTGTGGAGGCGCCTCGCCGAAATCGCCGGTCAGTACCTAAAAAAGGGCAGCAAGGTCTATATCGAGGGCAAGCTGCAAACGCGCTCTTGGGAAGATCAGCAGGGCCAGAAGCGCCAGACCACCGAAATCGTCGCCAGCACTATGAAAATGCTCGGCGCAGAGCGGGCTGCCGAGGCCGTTGCAGTCAATGGCAACGGCAACAGCCATGAACTCGCCGCTGCCCCTGCGGCCGGTCCCAACCACGACGACCTCCCCTTTTAGCCATTCCACCCTTCGACTCGGCTGAGCGTTCGACTGAGCGCTCACGCCGAAGTCTCGTCGAACGCCGCCGGGTTGACGCTCGGACGAGATGTATTAGCTTGGTCGCGGTCCGCAAAGGATGCGCGGCCATTTTTTTATTTCATCGAAGGAGCGACCATGGCGTTTGAACTCAACGCACCGAGCAAAATAAAAAGCATAACGAGCGCGTACACAGGCCCGCGCTTTCGCAACGGGCGGCCCAAAGTCGATGACGATGTCGTCGAGCGGATGAAGTGGGTAACCGTCGAGGAAGCCTGGGGCGTGCTGATGGGCAAGGGACATTCGTTCCAGTTCGAAGGCGACTGGATCAACCTGCATCCAAGCCGCGTGCTAGTCGGCCGCGCGGTAACGGCCCGCTATATCCCGCACCGGCCCGACTTCAACGATGTCGTCAATGCCGAAGGCGAGCGGCACGGGCGGATCGGCGGCCAGAATAGTTGGGTCATCGACACCTTAGTCGCCAACGACGTATTGGTCATCGATCTGTTCGGCAAGGTGCTGCGCGGGACCTTTATCGGCGACAATCTCGGCACGGCGATCGCAGCCAACACCGGCGGTACGGGCCTAGTCGTCGATGGCGGCATCCGCGACGATCACCGCGTGCGCCAGTTGCCGATCAACGTGCTCTGCAAGGGGCTGCATCCCTCGGCAATCGGCGAGGTGACCATGGCCGAGATCAACGGTCCGGTGCGAGTAGGTGAGGCGACCTGCATGCCGGGCGATATCGTGCTGGCGACCCCCACGGGCGTGATTTTCGTGCCGCCGCAATACGCCCGCGAGGTCGTGGAGTCCTCCGAAAACACCCGCCTGCGCGACTATTGGGGCAAAAAGAGCATTGCCGACGGCCGCTACACGCCCGGAGAAGTGGATCGCAAGTGGTCGCCTAAGATGGACAAAGAATTCGCCAAGTGGAAAAAGACGGCTGACATAGAGGCCATTTTCGCCGAACTATAAAAAATGGGCCGAGGCAAAGACGCCCCGGCCCACTATCAAACAGCTTTTCTCGCTACTAGCGCGCCAGCCAAGCACTAAAGCGCTCGTTCATCTCGTCCATGTTGTCGCTCCACCAGCGCCAGTCGTTGCGCAGTGCGCCCGCCGCGTTGGCTGGATACGTCGGCATGTGCGGGGCCATCTCCTCGCCGGTCTCGGTGTGGACCGAGATCAGATCCATACCCGAGCGACGCGCCGGCGCGTAGGAGATGTAGCGGCCCACGCCGGCCATGGACGACGGCCGCGCCGCAAAGGCGAGGAATTTGCGCGCGGCCTCTAAATTCGGTGCCCCTGCCGCCATGACGAGCTGGCCCGTGTCCAGCACCTGACCGTCCCAGACGATGGTAAACGGCTGCTTTTCCAAAATCTGCGCATTGAATATGCGCCCGTTGTACGCGGTGGTCATCACCACTTCGCCATCGGCGAGCATCTGCGGTGGCTGCGCACCCGCCTCCCACCAAACTACCTGATCCTTGATGGTATCGAGCTTGCGGAATGCGCGATTGACCCCCTCGGGCGTGTCGAGCGTGGCGTACACCTCGTCCCGGGGCACTCCGTCGGCCATCAGGGCGAACTCCAAGTTTACGAGTGGTACGCGCCGCATCCCGCGCCGGCCAGGGAACGCCTCAAGGTCGAAAAAATCGGCAATGGTCTCTGGTTTGCGCTCCTTAAAATTCTCCGCGTGGTACGCATAGACGGTCGAGTAGAACAACGTGCCAATGCCGCATTCGCCCATAGTTTCCGAGTAAAAGTCGTCCTCGGGCGATTCGCCGTTCTCCCCAGGAGGCAACTCAAAGTCTATCACTTCGAGGAGGCCCTCGTCGCATCCGGTCATAGCATCGGCGAGCTCCATATCTATCACGTCCCAATACACGGCCCCCGCATCCACTTGGGCGCGCAATTGGGCGAGGCCGCCGTTGTAGTCCTCCAAGCGAACTTCAATGCCCGTCTCTTCCGTAAATGCCTCGTGATAGCCTTTTACGCAGGCGCGCGCATACGAGCCGCCCCAAGACACCACGGTCAGGGATTCCGCAACGGCCGGCGCACACCACACCAGCGCGGCTAATGCACCCGCCCAAACCAGCCTAGTTAAATTCATATCGCTTACTTATTGGGCTGCGGCGTAACGCGCAGGTAGGGCTTAACCGCGGTGAATCCCTGGGGAAATTTCTCGGTAGCTTCCTCGTCCGAGAGAGCCGGGACTACGATGCAGTCGTCGCCGTCTTGCCAGTTGGCTGGCGTGGCGACCGAGTAATTGGCCGTCAGTTGCAGAGAGTCAATCACGCGCAAAATTTCGTCGAAATTGCGGCCGGTCGAAGCAGGGTACGTCAGCGTCAGCTTGACCTTTTTGTCCGGGCCGATGACGAACACCGAGCGCACAGTCATATTGTCGAGCGCGTTGGGGTGGATCATGTCGTAGAGCTCGGCGACCTTGCGGTCGGGATCGGCGATCAGCGGGAAATCGACATGGGCGTTTTGGGTCTCGTTGATGTCGGCGATCCAGCCTTCGTGGTCGTCAACCGAGTTGACGCTCAAGGCGATGATCTTGACGCCGCGCTTTTTGAACTCCTCTTCGATATTGGCCACTGCACCTAACTCCGTAGTGCAGACCGGGGTGAAGTCGGCGGGGTGGGAAAAGAGCACCCCCCAAGAGTCGCCGAGCCATTCGTGAAAGTTGATCGGGCCTGCGGTGGTTTCCGCGCTGAAATCCGGGGCTTCGTCGCCGAGTCGGACAGCCATGATGGTTCTCCTTTTTCCTACTTGTGAAAGGGTTTGCGAACAAACATTTAAATATCAAGATACGCCTAGCGGTCGTCAATTGGTCGCCAACAGCCGCTTGAGATAGCGGGCGCTCTCGCGGACCGCAGCTTCTGTGCCCAGATCGGCCGAGGCCTGATGGACCGTTACATAGCCCTCATAGCCGACCGCGCGCAGCGCGTCAATCAGCGGCGGGAAGCCAATCCCCCCTTCTTCCCACAAGGGAATCTGGCGGAACCGCACCTCGCCGCGACACCACGTCTCGAGCGCATCTGGACCATCGGCGGTCAAGACGTGATTTTGCAGATACACATTGAATAGGTGCGGCGCGAGACGGCGGATGGTATCCAGCCCATAAGGCTGGCCGCATAGCTCCAAGTTGGCCGGTTCGTAGATCAGGCCGAAATTGGCGCGGCCAATGCTCGCCAAAACTTGCAGCGAGCGGTCGATTTCCTCGAAGAGACTGCGAGTGTGGCACTGGTGAGCGAGGCGCAGATCGCGCTCGGCAGCTTCGTCCGCAGCCCGGCGCGCCCAAGCGATATCTTCGTCCGTCTTTAGGCAGACGCGCAGCAGTGGAGCGCCGAGCTGTTCGGCGAGATCGAGATAGGGCGTTATATTGCGGAGGGCATCCGGCCCTTGATCGGAGTTTTCCGGGATGGGGAAGTCGCCGGTGAGCATGGAGACGGCCAGCGAGTAGCGGTCGAGCAGCGCGCGAGCAGCGGCTACCGTCTCTGGCGAGCTATGGACGCCCACTTGCGAGGCGCGCATACACAACCCGCTGTACCCGTGGTCGGTGGCGAGGACGGCCAATTGTTCGAGCGTCATATTGGCTTCGCGCTTGGCGAGAAATTTTTCGGCCACGCGGACCGAGAGCGAGAGTTTCATGGAGATCCTCGCGGTTGAGAGTTGTTGGACACTTGCATGTAATTTGCACAAAGAAAGGATAGCAAACCAATGAGAACAATCCGCGCAATATGGCTTACAGTCGTCGCCAGCTTAGTGGCCGTTCCGGCCCAGGCTTGGTGGGGGGATGGACACGGGATTCTGACCGAGGGAACCGTGCTGGCCCTGCCGGAGGAAATGCCGGCTTTCTTTCGCCAAGGAGGCAACATAGCCAGCCACGTGGTCTTCGACCCAGATCTGTTTAAGAATCGGCGCACTCCTCTGCTGAGCCACGCCGAACACGGAGAGCACTATTTCGATATAGAATACCTTGAAGGACGCGCAATTCCAGCGAATCGCTTTGACTTTATCGCCTTGTGCTTCGAGCTACAGCTAGACCCGCCACGAGTCGGAATGGCCCCCTACGCCATCGCCGAGTGGACCGAGCGACTAGCCGTGGCCTTTGCCGAGCATCGCCAGTGGCCAGAGAACGAGGCGATTCAGCAGAAGTGCTTCGTCTATGCGGGCATTCTCGCCCACTATGCCCAAGACATCTGCCAGCCCCTGCACGCGACCCTGAACTTCGACGGAAAGAAGCAAGCGGACGGCACAGTTATGGGCAAGGGCATCCACGAACAGGTGGATTCAGCGGTGGAGCGACTCGACTTTGCACCCGAGGAGTTGGCAGCCGAGCAGGACGTTGCAGCCTTTGATTCGCTGATGAAGGCCATCACTGGCCAGATCAAAAAAAGCAACTGGCGGGTGGAAGAAGTGTACGCGCTGTGGGGTCATTGGGAAGACGAGAACGACGACCGCGTGCGCGCCTTGACCTTAGATCTCGCCCGCACCTCGGTGCACTTTACCGCCTCACTCTACCTGACGGCTTGGCAGCAGTCTGCTGAGATTCGCTTGCCGAGGTGGTTGGAGCGCTGAGCGGGAAGGTAGCGAGGTCGCCGGTTTACTTCACTTCGCTGGGATGATTCGCGTCAGTCGTTTATCCCCGAAGTGCGCACGGGCGCGCGAACTCGGCCCCCGTGTTCCGCCAGCCAAGAGCGGAAGAACTGCAACACGGCTTCCCCGTCTCCCTGCTGCCGTTGCTTCCGCTGAATGAGCCATAGCTCGATCTCGACGCCGCGCAGGTCCGGGTTGAGCCCTCGGGCTTGGGGGCTGCCGTGGAAGCGCTGGAAATCCGGCTCATCCTTGTAGAACGAAATCGCGTCGCTGTTCTGCAGCAGATCTGAAACGACGATGAGACGACGCGGCACATCGCGCCGCTTGGTGCTCTGGAAATGCTTTATGGCAACCGACTGCACCGACTCCATGATCGGCGACGATTTCGCCTCTTTATTGGTGAGCAGCTTTCTCAGCTCCTCCTCTAAAGGCGCGCGAAATTTCTGCTGCCAATTGCGCCGAATGATGGCTTCGGATTGCGTGAGGTGATCGACGTTTTCCGGGTCGCCGGGGCTACAGACCTTGATAATCGGGTCGAGGCTCCCGCCATGCGTAGGGTCCACCGCAAAAAGACTGATCTCGTGATTTTCCTCGATCTCATCGAGCAAGTTCCAGATCCGCGTCTCCAGATCGGATTTGGTAGTGGGCATGAACGAATCCGTGCGATCGAGCAAGATCGCCGTAATCGCCGAGGGCCCTTCCGACCGGCACAGGGTCTTTGGATCGCGCTCGACCGACGGAGGCTTTAGCCACACAAAAACGAGCAGGATGACGACGACCCCCGCGATCATCGCACCGCCGGCTATCGTTTTATTCGATAGCTTACCCGCGCTCATCAACTCTCTTCCTGGTCGTCCCTTGGGATCCGGCTATCCGCCTGCCTCCGATGCGGAGCCAACGGGCGCAATTCCTCGCTGCCCATATCGTACTGATTGTGTAGTTCGGCGATGCCTTTGTCAATTTTTATTTCTGCGGCACTAGTGATCTTCAAAATTTCCTCGCGCGTCAGCATGGCCTTTGGCAAGCTGGTGTCGATGGGCGTTTTCACGATGTGCCAAGGCTTCTTGAATCGCTCGGGCGCTTCGCCGTCGCGCATCGCCCGATTGGTATCCCGGTAGAGCTTGAGCAAGTGATTGCCCGCGTGCTCTAGATGATCTAGATGATCGTCGAACGATTTGATAAGGCGGCGATGATCGTCGATGATAGAATCGTGTTGGCGCCCGGCAAGCAAAAGGTTTTGCTTGATGTTCTCCAACGCCTGCACCGCCTCATCCGACGTTTCCTTCAATCCCTTTAGACAGGACTGATAGAATTCGCTGTATGCTTCGTCGGCCTCTGCGAAGACGCGCGCACACTTGGCGTACCCCGGATAGCGGTCGTCCCACAGGATGCCATCGATAAAGCTAATAATCGCAAAGAGGAATCCCATGAAGAACAGTATCCACGATTGGAAGTCCTCCAGCCCCAATGGATTTGCGCCAAAAGCGGCGATGGCGAGTTTGCCCCCTTCGTCGAGCACCGTGCCCGTCGTTTCCCGGTAGTGCGCCACCATCAAGTTGAAAAACAACGCAAAGGCCAGAAACCCCACCGCGGTGAGGATGCCCACGGACTTTCTGACTCGGTGAACGTGGTTGAAATTGGTGACGAGGATGCCGAGTAAAAAGGCGATCCCGAGGTTGACAAACGAAATAACAACCGCCTCCGTGTACGCGCCGAACAGCCCAGACTCGTTGCCCTTAGCCAGAAAGGAGGCATTGCCAAACGTCTCAATGAGAAAGAGCACGGCGATGATGCCGATGTTAAATATCTTATCGTCCCAACTGCGGGGCTGCGGCTCGCGGTGGAGGCCATTTTGTTCCTTAAACTGCTGCATGTCTTCTTTTTTGCGGCGCAGACCCTGTTGTTCTCTGCTCAACTCCACGATGGCCTTATCGACGTGCTGATCGAATTCCGCTCGTTGCTTGGTCGTTTCAATGTCAATAGAGCTTAGCTGCTCCCGGAAATCTAGCGCGACGAGACGCTCTCGGTATGCCTTTAGCTCGCTCTCACACACCTGCTGTGCTTGCGTTTGAGCGCTCTCAATTAGCCCGATAACCTTGCGTTCCGTGGGGTCGAGATCGTCTTCCGCAGTGTCTAATGCGGGCCGCCCCCGCCTCGCATTCCGTTGGCTATCCTCTACGATATGTAGATCTTCGGCGACCTGATTGGTGTCGATCTTCTCAAATGGGTTGGTGTGAAGATCGTCTGTCATCGCACACTCCTCCTCATTTACAGCGTCTTTTGGACAGAAAGGCAGGGGATCAAGGGGATAGTATTAAAGATATGCATAACTGCGATTTTCGCCTCCCTATTCTTCAACTTTCAACGCTCAAAGCACTACCCTAAACCCCTCTCGATCCTCCATGCCCTGCGCGAAGATGCGCGGCTCAATGTCGAGGCCCGCTCCGGGCGTGTCGGGCACGTGTAGGATGGAGTCGGCCAGCCGCCAGCCATCGGTGATCAGCCCGGGCATGGCAGCCGGTGCGGCTTCGAGCAGGCAGAAGTTGGGGATGGAAGCGGCAAAATGGGCGTGGTGAAAGCGCTCGATGTACGACCCCCAGCAGTGGGGGGCACAGAGCGCGTTCCACTGCTCTAGCCGCGCCGACGTACTCCGCCACCACGTCAGCCCCATGGCGCGAAAATCGTGCTGCACCACGTCGATAAATCCCTTCTCTACCAAGTCAAAAAAGTACGGCGGCGGCGCAAATTCCCCGTCGGCCACGAGCGTGTCCCAGTCATTTTCGACGATGTGTTCCTTGAGCGCTTGATTGAGCGGAGCGTCTTCGGCAAAAGGCTCCTCAAACCAATAGATGCCCACGTCCGCACAGGCATCCAACAGAGCTATAGCCGTGTTGAGCGTATTGCCCATGTTGGCGTCGATGAGCACCTTGGCCTGCGGACCGGCGGCTTCGCGCACCGTGCGAATGACCAACTCGTCGCGCTTGAGACCCGCGTCCGTGGGCATCCAGCGCGCACCGCGGCCAACCTTGATCTTGAAGTGCAAATAGCCGTGCTCATGGCCGGTTTCTACTTCGCCGCGGAAGATGTCTTTGACCTGTTCCTCATCTGCGGCTTCCAAATCGTCGATATAGACCGAGCCGTCGTACACTTCGACCTCGCGTTTGCCGCGGGCACCGAGCAAGCGGTACAGCGGCAAATCCATCATCCGCGCCACCAAATCCCACAGCGGCAAGTCGATATTGCGGCCTGCGGGCAGACAGCCATCGGGGAGTTGGAAAAGATCGCCGATCTCCTTGCCGAGCAGCGCACGCGCCTCGTCCTCGCCAATGCGGGACCAACCCAAGCCCCAAGCCCCGCCGTCCGTGCGAACCCTGACGACTGGGTCCGAGATCTGCGATCCGTGCGCGGGAATGCGGGCGTTGAAGCCGATGTAGCGCGGCCGAGTGCCGCGCAGAACGCATTTTTCAATACAAGTAATTTTCCCTTTGGGGACTTCGTGCATGGTTAAGCTCCTTATCAGAATCAGGGTGAGGGCAAGATGCCCTTGCCGTTCCACAAGCGGGTTTTCGGCCAGTAGGCCGACCAGCCAAACCACATCGAATTATAGGCTGGGATTTGCTCTAACTGCGCTCCCTTGAGCGGGCCAGTAAGGGCTTCTCCGCGCATGTTCCACTCGCTGCCGGTCTCCACATCGGCAAAAGCCAACGGCAGGTCTCCGGTGCGGCTGAGGATGCGAAAGCTCAAAACTTGGCTGCCAACAACGCGGCTGTACGGAATGGCGGTGGCCGTCTCGGCGTCGTAGAGCACGAGCACATCTCGGTCGCCGACGCGATCGTTGATGACGGCCTTAGCGGGCATCCTGCTGAACGGATAGGCCCTGCTCTCGCCAGCGACTCGCAACCCCAAGACCATTTCCTTGGCCGACAATCGATCGCTAGGCCGAGCGGTAGTAAGCGGGAAAATAATCATCCGATGGTCGCTGCGATAATTGCCATAAGGGTAATGGCCGTACGAATCGAGCGGATACAGGGCGCGGATATAATCCGGGTAGCGGTCGAGGCCGGTCGCCGCTTGGACGACCGTGGTGTGCGGATGCAGCGCGCGCCACAGGCCCCACGTCGTCTCGACCACGGGCAATAGCTGGAGGCGCTGCCCTTTGTGCGCACCGCTGATGCCGGCGTGGATCATTTGCGGGTACAAGGTTTTCTCGTCGCGCCGGTCGTACAGCACCAAGTTGCTATTGAGCACCATGCCAGAAACACCCAATTCAATCTGTCCCGAGTCCGGGGCCGTCGCGTCAAACACTAGCCCAGTGCTGGTCAGCGGGCAGAACGTGACGCTGATGTACTGGCCGCCGAGCTGGTCGTTGATGACTTCGTGCTTCCAGCCGAGACGATGCGGATAGGCTCGCGCTGCGCCGTTTGCGACCACGCCGAGGACTAGATCCGAATCCGCGAGATAGTGCGCGTCTCCCGGCGCAACGGCTTGGGGATTGGTCATGGCCGGGATGCCGTCGCGGGGCACCCCACCCGAGCGCAGGTGATGGGTCAGCTCGTCGAGGCGGTCGTAGATATCGGCGCGGAGCGGAACGGCGATGATGAGGACAAGCAGGATGCGGGCCATGGCGTCGGACACAGGGAAAGCGATGCGGGAGGCTCAATTATACAAGCGAGCCGTTGAATGTCAAACTTGCGAATGGCTGCGGATCGCAAGAAGTTACACTACCTGCAGATCCACGCTTCCATCGGAGTCGCCTAGCGCGAAGAATTATTTGTTGTTAGTCTCCTCTTGTGCGTCCTATATTGAATTATTGGCTCGGCTCAACTAGGGGATAATCCCATGCGCAACGCCATCTTCGTCAGCGCCCTGCTGGTCGCCACACCCCTCGCTGGCGACCAACTCCGCATCGCCACCTCCAACGATTGGCGCCAATGGCAACTGCCCGGCGACGCCGTCGAAGTCGCGCGAGGTACGCTCAAACCCTCCTTTGTTCGCCGCAACATCAACGCCGTGGCCAACGCCTTTGACTTTGCCAGCGGCGGCATCCGCAAAGTCGGCTCCAATCCCGGCGACGCCCTCAACTTTATCGATGGCGATCCGGCGACCTATTGGGCACCCGATCCGAACGCCCGCGTCGAGGATTGGTGGATCGAAGTCGATCTGGGGCGCGTGGTGTCGGCGCACAAAATCGAAATCCACTTCGCCGCCGATAGCACCCCGCTGGAGTTTTTCAAAGTCCTTACCTCCGACGGCGAACCTTTCTTCAGCAATGCCAACTCCATTCTCTCCGGCACCCTGCGCTACAACAAACGCTGGCGCTACAGCTTTAACGAAGCGCACGTCATCGAGATTGACTATGAGCTTAAGCCGCTGAAGAATATCCGCATTGAGGCCGACCTGCCCACGGAGAATATCCGCCTGAGTGAAGTGGTGGTCGAAAGCATCGGCGACAACATTTCGCTGGGGATATGGGGCCGGGGCGGCAGCGTCGAAATCATCTCTGAGGCCACCTCTAAGTTGGGCCGCACCCTCGTCGAGTCGAAGGGGATCAGCAATACTCTCGTCGATGGCGATATTACCACCTATTGGGGCACGGTGCATCGCGGCGGCTCGGGCACCCAACCCGAACAGCAGATCGGTCAGTTCGAAATAGACTTAGGTGCGCTGTACTGGGTAGATCGGGTGCGGATGCTCGGCGATGACAGCGGCGTAGCCCCAGGCAAAGGCTCGGGTCGCCACCGGGCCGGTGTCTTCAATTATCTGTGGTATCAGTTTTTTGTCTCCGACGGCTCCCGGGCACCGGATGGCTCGTTGAGCTGGGAACTGTTAGGCGAATTGCCCTCGGATCGCCGCAACCTGACGAAAGTCCGCCACTTCCAAGAGCGCTTCCCCTTGCGCAAAGTCCGCCACGTGCGGCTGATCTTCCCCATGTCCGAGGGCTTTGAAGCCTTTAACGGCCGCATCGGCACCACCGCCGAGTGGCAGGTCTTCGGCGAGGGCTACCCAGCCGAAGTCAGGGCGCGTTCGCCGATTTACGACCTCGGTTCCATACAGCACATTGTGGAAATAGGCTGGGACCTCGACGCGCCGCCGGGGTCTCGCGTCGAAATTCGCAGCCGCACCGGCAACATCCTCGACAACCAGTACGTCTTCTACGACAAAAACGGCAAGCAAGTCACCCAGCGGAAATACGACAAGCTGATCCCCAGCTTCCGAGGAGCCATCGACACCATCCGCACCGCCGGAGCCGACTGGAGCAACTGGAGCCGGGCTTACGCGACCTCCGGCCAAGTCTTTCTCTCGCCCGGCCCTCGACGCTACGTGCAGTTGGACATCCGCTTCCTCTCCGAAGATCCTTTCGCCGCCGCAACCTTAGACGATATCATCCTCGAATTCGACAATCCGTTCGCTCAAGAAACGCGCGCCGAAGTCTTTCCCGTCGAGGTTGCCCCCGGCGAAATGAGTCAGTTTACCTACTATCTTCGCTCTGACTTCGTCTCGTCGAGCCGGGGCTTCGATCAGATCCAACTCGCCTCCACCGCCGGGGCCTCTTTCCGCGCGCTGCGCCTCGCGGGCGAGCCAATCGCCCCCACGGTCGAAGAAACTGAAAATGGTTTCAAGCTCTTCCTCTCCGAGCCGGTGCGACGCTCGACCCTAATCGAAATCGACTTTGAGAGCACCCTCTATCTCAACCAGACCCGCTTTGAAGCCTTTCTCTTCAACAGCGCCCTGTCAACCACTGCGCGTCAACAGGTCGATCCCGGCGATGCCGAGACGGCCATCGCCAGCGACCGCACCTTTGTCTCCCTGCCCACTGACGGGCGACTCTTTGCGGATCTGTCGCTATCAAACCGGGTAATAACTCCCAATGGCGATGGCATCTCAGACCGGCTGCGTATTGACCTCGACCTGTTCAAAGTGCTCGATCCCCGACCAGTCATTATCGGCGTCTATACCTTGACCGGCCACCGCGTCGCCCTCATCAGCGACGCAGCCACCACAGCCGGACGCCAGACCTATCAATGGGACGGACGCGACAGCCAAGGCCGCACGGTCGCGCCGGGTATCTACATCCTCCGCGTCACCGCGGAAGGGGACGCGCTGACTCGCAGCGAGAATCGCCTGATCTCGGTGGCTTACTAATGAACAGGCTCCTCACCAACCGATCGGCCATCTTGCTGTGGCTGACCCTCTCTTGGATCACCACGGCAGAAGCCGACATTGCCTTGTGGCAGCTAGGCGGTAGCGGCTTGGAATGGGCCGAGCACGACTCGGTCGCCATTCTCATCGATGAGACGACCACGCCTGGCGCGATACAGCCCATCTACATACAGCCCGACCGCTCCGTCTTCTCTTATCTGACTAACTGGGGCGACTGGACCCCCCGCGAACTCGGCTACGTCGATGGCGAAAGACCGCGAGTGGCTGGCAATTTGCGCTTGGTCGATGGCGACAGCACGTCCTATCTCGCGCCCTCTTCGGGCGGCAGTCCCGACGGCCGCACCTTTACCTTCGATCTAGCAGTGCCAGTGCCGATCTTCTCCTTTGGGTTCTACACACCCTCGCAGGGATACCGCTCGGACGGCAAGAGTCTGCGCGAAGATGTCGTACCCGCGTACGAGCTGTATGTTGCCACCCATAACACCAGCGAATGGCAGCAGATCGCCGACGTGCAGGAGAATTTCCGTCCCGTCGTGCAGCACCAGTTTCCCCGCCAGTACGTGCGCTTCGCCCGCTATATCCGTCGGCTCTCGCGCTCGCTAGAGGCCGCCCAGATCGAGGCATTGCAAATATCCTCACAGGCAATTTTCGCCAAAGGCCAAGCCCACCGGGGCACCATCGGCGATTTCGAACTCTTCGGCGAGGGTGTTCCCCTGCGTGCGGTGTACAAGACGCGGATATTCGACTTGGGACAGAAAGTCAACTTCGGCCGCTTCTCTTGGTCGGCGACCCCGCTGCGAATGGTGGATGGCGAGCCGGTGGAAGCCCTCGACGCCCCCGTCTCAATCCAAGTCGAGGCGCGCACTGGCATTGACCCCAAGCCGGACATCTACTACGAGTTCACCGACATGGGCACCCGCGTCCCAGTGTCGCAGCAACGCTACCAAGACGTGCTCAAAAATCCGAGCGGGGCGGTCAACACCGACGACGGACAGGGAGGAACGCTGACGCTGGCGACGCGTCCCAAACCGGGAATTCGCGCTGGAATCGAATACGACCAAGACAACTGGACCTTCTGGTCGGTCCCGACGTTCGAGTCGGGCCAAACGCTCGGCCTGCGGTCCGGCTCCCATCTACAGCTAAAAATCTTGCTGAACAGCGAAGATTTCGACGCCTTCGTGCGGCTCGATTCCCTGTGGATCGAAACCTCGCCGACTCTGGCTACCTCGGTCATCGGTGAAGTGGCCCGCTTGGACGATCCACAACCTCTGCGCGGCGTTGCCGAGGTGGAAATGGGCGCGGCGACCGAGTTCGTTTACGATGTCAAAGCGGAAGTTACCGCCGCTGACGCGGGCTTCGACGCGCTGCGCATCCGCACCGGCGGACCACCCGCGTTCAAGCACCTCGAAATGGGCACCCCTTTGCAACAAGTGGAAGCGAGCGAGATAGTCGAAAGCGCGGACGGGTTGACGATACACTTGCCAGAGCACCTGAGCGCCGGCCGCAACGAGTTGATCCGCGTCGTCTTCGCCGCCGAGGTCTTCGACTTCGCTTGGACCTTCGACGGCCAAGTACTCGACAGCCAGAGCCAGAGTCTGCCTCAGCCCGTGCAGGGTGGCGATGTCGGCGACGACATTGCCACCAGTACCCTGCGCGTCCTTGCTTCCTCGACTACTCAGGCCGAGAAAATCCGCGACCTGCGCCTCTCCACCGCCGTAATCACGCCCAACGGCGACGGCGTCAACGACCTGCTGGAAATCGAATATACTCTCTTAGGGCTGCCCCGTAGCGTGGTAAGCCGCCTGAATATCCACGCACTCGACGGCCGCAAGGTCGCCGCTATAGCGGCAGGCAGCCAGAAGTCGGGCTTACAGCGCATTCGTTGGGACGGCCGCGACGCCAGCGGGGCACTTTTACCGACGGGCCTCTATCTGCTCGGGCTAGAAGTCGAAGGGGAGGCCGCAGTAATCAAACGGCTCATACCGGTGGGATTGGCTTATTGATCATCCCTACCATGTCGCGGTTGACCCGCTACAAGAGCGGTCGTACTATTCCCCCACCAACCCGCATTCCGCACGATCCGCACGAAATAGCTAGCAGGTGATTGAGCCATTATGTCGAGGAAGGGAATCACCATGTTCGAGCGGCCCGATTGGGACGAGTGAGTATGAGGTGCGCTGCCTTTGTCGCTTGGACGAGCCTGATGGCCGTAGGGGCCGGCGGCACCGAGCCGGTCGCCGTGGTACCGGCAACTCCCAAGCCAACGCTCGACGGCATATTGGTCGAGTGGGGGGCACCCGAGCGCATCGGCCTAGTCCCCGGCGGCGAGCGCGTGGGCGTGCGCGGGGCCTTTACCGGCTCGGCAGATCACGAGGCCGACCTCTACCTGATGTGGGACGCCGACTACGTGTACGTGGCGGCCGCGGTAGTTGACGATACCGTAGATGCCCAACAGATTCCCCCGGACAAAAGCGAATGGCGCGGCCCATCCGGGGAGCGCAAGGACGCGATGTTTTACTACGATCACCTAAAAATTTTCCTGCGCGGCCCCGAGCAGCCCTTGGGGCATACCATCTGGCTGAGTCCGGCCAACGGCACGCCCTATCTGTGGGGGGGCATGCAGCGCCAAAAGCCTACAGAACTCGTGCCCGTACAAGCCGGAGGAGCGCTGCGCTCACAGCTCTACACCTTTGAAGTGGGCATCCCTTGGCGCTGGCTGGGCCTCTACCCCCAGCCCGACATGGTGCTCGACGCGCTCTTTCTGCTGCCGGATTCCGACCTGCCCAACGAGGAATTGCGCGACAAAGTGCGGCAGAGCAACAAGTGGATCTGGTGGCAGGGCAAGGTCCAGCTCAAGGGGCGACCACCGGGGTTGCGCCTACTGCCCCCCAAGCAGCAGGTCATCGCGGAGATCGCGGAGAAGAAGCGGGAGATTACCGTGCCTAAAGTAGCAGTCCGGGAGGAACGAGCGGAGGAAAAGGAGCGGGAGCAACAAGACTCGATTGCCGTTGAGAAAAGTCCGGTCGCCCAGCGGGAAACTCCGGTGCAAGCGCCCAGCGGGGATTCTGGCCCAAGCCGAGCACAAGAGGCCGTGCAAACTGAGTCGGTGCCCACGATTAGATCGCGGCTGAATAGGTCGTTGTTGGCCAAGAGGCATCCAGCGCCGGATTGGGTGCGAGCGCTCAACGACGACGCGGAAGTGTCGCAAGGCCAAGTCGATTCGCTCTATTATAGATTGACCCACTCGCTGGCGCGCCTGACTGCGGACCGCATTAATGCCCGCACCGACGGGATTGTCATGGACATCGCCGAATACGCGGGGACTTGGCGGGCGCAGGCTCAGCACTTCTTGCAAAAACTGCTGGCCAAGGCGCTGGCCGACCTAGAGCAGGGACGGCTGCAGTCGCAGATCGAAACAGCCGCCGCCGAAGTCGGCGTCGATGGCGACAAGGCCACCCGCTTAGTGCAATCGCTCTGCCGCGAAGCCCTAAAGATATACTCCGACGGCAAGGTCGCTAGTTCCGAAACCCTAATTGACAAGGCGCGGCGGCGAGCCAAACTCTCCGAGGAGCAGGCGCAAGACCTGCTGGCCGTGCTAGCGGCATCTATTACCCAATAACTCTATGCCCGTATTTTCCATCGAACACTTGCGCCAAGTCGGCGCAGCCATCTTCGCCGCAGCCGGCGTACCACCGGCGGCAGCCGATGTCGTCGCCAAGCTGCTGGCCGACGCCAATGCCGTGGGGCACGACTCGCACGGCGTCATCCGCATTCCCCAATACATAAGCACCATCGAAAAGGGGGAGATCGTCCCTCACGCCGAGGTCGAAGTCATGCGCCAGACCACCGCCGCAGTCGTACTGGATGGGCACTGGGGATTTGGCCAAGTCGTGATGAACCAAGCGGTGGAAATGGGCTTGGAACGCGCTGGCAACTGCGGAGTCGCAGCTATAACCGTCAAAAACTCCAACCACATCGGTCGCCTCGGCAGCTATGTGGAGCGCATCGCCGAAGCGAACATGATCGGCCTGCTCTGCGCCAACTCGCACGGCGGCGGTGCCAGCGTGGCCCCTTGGGGCGGTATCGCCGGGCGCTTGGCCACCAACC
>JAJDYK010000162.1 GCA_022825185.1 Candidatus Latescibacterota bacterium
ATCGCCCACGCCGGTGGTGCCGAGAGCCTCGCTCGCCTAATCCCGGCTTGGGGCCGCTGTATCCTCGACAAAGCGCCGATTCTCATGGGTGTGGCCCTCGTCGAAAACGCCTATGAAGAGACCCTCCGCGTCGAGGCCCTACAACCCGGGCAGTTCCAAAGCCGCGAGCCCCAGCTTTTGGAAGAAGCGCGGCGCGCCATGCCCCGCCTCTTCGTCCAAGGCATTGACCTGCTGATCATCGAGCAAATCGGCAAGAATATCTCGGGCACAGGCATGGACACCAACGTCGTCGGCCGCATGCTTCTGCCCGGAGTCAAAGAGCCGGAGTCCCCCGGCGTGGCCCGCATCGTGGTGCTCGACCTGACCGACGAAACCCATGGCAACGCCAACGGCGTCGGCCTCGCCGACATCATCACCCGACGCCTGCACGAGCGCATCGACTTTGAGGCCACGTACGCCAACGTCTTCACCACCACCTTCCTCAATCGCGCGTACATCCCCGTCGTCATGGCAACCGACCGCGAGGCCATTGAAGCCGCGCTCTCGGTGCAAAACCTCGCCCACCCTGAACAAGCGCGCGTCGTCCGCATCAAGAACACCCTCGACATCGGCCACATCCACCTCTCCGCGAGCCTGCTGCGAGAGTTCGGCGACCATCCCGACTTAGAGCAAACCGGCGCGCTGGCTGATATGGTGTTTGATGGCGTGGGACGATTGCGCTAAGTCGGTACCGCCTTCATTGAAGACAGATTACGAGATGAGGAATGGATGAAATGAGGCCAGAGTACGATTTTTCCGCTGGGGTGCGTGGGAAGCACTATAAAGCGTATCGTCAGGAACATTTAGTAAAGGTAGAAAAACGAGACGTCGAACAACCTTGCCGAGCACCCGACTCCAATCAATCTAATAAGAAAAAATACCCTATCGACGACCCACACCAAGCGAATCGGACCTTTTGGAACGCTTCTACCGAGTGGTGGAAGGAACGGGAGGATCAGCGCGGCCTGTGGATGCGGGCGCACCAAGAGCCGCGTCTAGTGCTGAGCGAGACCGAGATGCGCTATGTCGCAGATATACAAGGCGTCGAGGTGTGCGTGTTGGGGAGCGGCGACAACGAGGTGGCCTTTGCATTAGCTGGCCTCGGCGGGCGCGTCACCTCCGTCGATATTTCCGAACGTCGCCTAGCCGTGGCCGCAGACCGGGCGCACACCCTCGATCTCTCCTTGCGCTTTGTGCAAGCGGATGTGACGGACCTGTCCGGCCTCGCCGACGATTTCTTTGGCTTAGTGTACACCGGCGGCCACGTGGCCGTGTGGGTTGCAGACATCCAACAGTACTACGCGGAAGCCGGGCGCATCCTCGCACCGGGCGGCCTCTTCGTCGCGAACGAGTATCACCCCATGCGGCGGATGTGGGAGAATACCGACAGCTACGAACCCCGCTATCGCTATCTCGATCGCGGGCCCCATCGCTGCTCTGGAGCAGGACTACCGACGTTTGAATACCACTGGACAGTGGCCGACCACGTGCAGGCCGCTATCAATGGCGGCTGCCGCATCGTCGAAGTAGTTGAATACGGAGAAAACGTCGAGGACGAACCGTGGCTGGAGAAAATGCCCGCGCATTTGTTGATCGTCGGGCGGAAGGAAGGTTCTATATAGTTAGTCAGCATCGCATTGAGCTAGATAATCCCGCATTTTACGTTCTCTTTCAGCATTGATCTGAGACAATAGGGGCAAATCCTCAAAGAGATTTTCTCCGTCGTGCCATTCCACTAATTCATCTTCTTTGAACTCGGCATGTGGCAGATAGCGCAGGAAGTTCGGCAGGTTATCTTTTATATGCGGGCTTATATAAAGGTAGTTGAAGTAATCGTCAACGTAATAGGGTGTCTGCCTAAAGAACAAAACGGCACCAAGGTGACGATTACATCCCTTACTGCTGTAAAACCATACTCCATCTGGATCACGATCATATTTGTGTATTGGGAAATAAGTATCTCTATAGGCTGCATCTCTTTTTTTAGAGTAACCATATAATGCTGTCTGTGCAGCGTTTCTGTCGAAGGCAGGATGACTGCTAGACAAATTTACTGCAACTACAAGCAACCTATTCTTACATACGTCTTTGTACTTCTTTGCCTTGTCTCGCACTGCTTCTCTAACAGGCGGGAAAAGTTTCAGGCTATTTTCTTCTCCTGACAGACCCCCATATCCACATATAATTTTCACTGATTTTTCCCTATCAGATTCATCTCTTGTCAAAAGGCTTCCTTGTATCCACCATCCTTTGTGTCTGAATATCGCATAGGGAAGCTCGTCGAACCTGTCCTCTTCCTCAAGTTGTCTCACTTCGTGGTAATCGCTCTCCTCAATGAGCTTTCTGAATGGCTCCACTATAGTATCTTTTTTGGGACGATCAAATGATGGGGGAAAGTTTCCCACTCCATTAATATCAATATAGAAATCCTTAGAACTCAGAGAGTCGTTAATTGCGTCCATGGCATATCTTAAATCAGGATGTAATGCTATAGAATTACCCTCCTCTCCTCCCTTATTTTTCACAACCGTAGCTTCAACATAAAAAGAGGAGTCTCCATGATGAACAAGAAAATCTGGCCGCTGGCCAGAAACACTGGGCTCTACTTCTACATTGCAACCCAAACGAGTAAGAAATTCATGGATGAATAGTTCGAAAACAGCCCCTGTATGATTCGTGTTGCTACCACGAAAGCGACGACATAGATCGTTATGACTCCCTCTATCAAGGGAGCCTCGATACCTATTGAACCATGACTCCAATGAGTCCCGCATATTTCTATATTCTTGTCTAGTGGACCTATTCATGTACTCAAAAAGTGATTCTTGATACTTCATAGGAGACTCGTCAGTTCTTTCAATATCGTCAAAAAGCCTCATGTCTATATGCTCCCATCTCCCTCCCACCATGGAGCGATTTTGCTGTGGGCATAAACCAATGAAATGTTCAATCTGTCTAAAGGTAAAAATGCTCGAACATTTGTTGATCGTCGGGCGGAAGAAAGGGGACACTTAATAGGTTTGATCACATCACCCTTTGTCCCGTTTCAGTCGACTTACTCCAATAACGCCTTGAGCAACGCATCTGGTACATCGGAATAGAACAGGATATTGATCCGCGTTGCCATGTCATCCGACAGTTCGAATAGCTGCTTTCGCGCCAACACCGGCATCAGCAGGGTATCTACCCCTCTATCAATTGCGATATCAACGACGCTAACCGCATTGGCCAACGGTTCTACCGACCCTCCGAGATTGAGAGCACCTACAACAACCAGACCACCTTTCGTACTCTTCTCAAGCAATCCACTACAAAGCGCCATTAATGCCGGTAGCCCCAGCGCGGTTCCTCTATGATCACTATCCATCGCACGAAGCTGCACAGAAAACTCGTGCAAATACGGGTCCCTGTCTCCAACGAGGTCTGCTGCCCGAGCATACAAGTTCTGTTCCGCGTACCTGACGCTTTCACGAAAAGCAGGCGGGGCGGGAGTATTCAATATCCTGACACCACCCCCTTGCCCGACCGTTACTTCAATACGATAGAGGCTCGGACCTGTTTCAGGCTCGCCGGGACTAATGCCCCAAACTTGGCCTGGCGGTAAGGGATCTAAGTCAATAGCTTCGTCGCTGTGGAGTTCCGGTGTCGAGACGAACTGTTCAATGCCATCCTCGCCCATCGAGTAACTGAAATGCGTATTCCGGAACTCGCTTTTGAACACCCGTTTCTGTTGTTCCTTAACCCGTCGCCGAGCTTCCAAAGCCATGCGAACCAGATCTTCCAGCTCATCGTCTGGCACCTCCATTTCCGGATCTGGGTAGAGCAGTTTCAAGAGTCCGCTTACAGTCTTGTTGACGGCGGTAATGTCTCGTCCGCTCAGGGCACCACCATAATTTACGCGCCCTTGCAGCACGGGAATGCGGCTGCCATCACGGAGTCGGCTCCAGCATTCGGACAGAAAGTCGGAGACCAAGCCGAAATGATCCGTGAAATGTTCGTTCGGGTTAAGTTTTGGGAAATCCCATCCCGGCACGTAGGCATGGATGCGATCCATGAACGCCGTATCTTCCCTCATCTCGGACGGCAGCGGGCTCAGGAGATGGCCGACGCGCTGTTGATGCTCGACATCGACATTCAGATTGCCGACCATCACTATGCCGCCGTCTGCGCGTATGCTCTCCTTGCCGCGAGAAAATTCACCGGACTCCATGTAGCCTTTCAGGATATTCACGCCATCCTTCTGATCGAAGGACACGCCAGAGATCTCATCGAAGCAAACCACGTCGTACTGACACACCAGACCGCGTTGACCGGAGGCATTGTTGACGAACATCTTGGCTACAGTCGCGTTGCCGCCGGAAACTAGGTGTGCGTATGGGGAAATTTGCTGGAACAGATGGCTCTTGCCGGTGCCGCGCGGTCCTAGCTCGACGAGGTTGTAGTTGCGCTCCACGAATGGAACCATCCGTATCAGAGCGACCAATTGGGCGCGGTCCGACAGGGCGGCCGGCTCTAAGCCTATACTGCGAAGCAAAAGATCTGTCCATTCCTCCTTGGTAAACTCGCGTCGGGCACGTTGGAGTGCATTGAGCACATCGGCTTTCGATAACTGAATTGCCCGGAGGCTGTCGATGGCAAATGGACGGCCTCCCTGTTCCAGTGCAATCACCGCGTCGTAGCCCAACGTCACTTCCGCATAGAAACCATCGGTCAACATGCGTTCATGCTGCTTAACCAAGCCGTCGTCTATCCGTACGCTCCTGATAGCAAGGCTTGGCAGTTCCGCAATAAACGAATCCGTTTTCGCGTCTAGCTTCGCCTTGACGATATCGATTAGCTTGATGGCCCCCTGTTCTCGAGATCTAGCTTTGAACAATTCCTCTTCGCCCGTTCTGACGGTGCGATCCGCCAACTGACGCTCGACGATCTCTAGCCCTTCGGCGATTTCCTGCTCGTCCGTACTCGCACAATAGCGCCCTAGAAGGAACTCAACCACATAGGTCGGCACTGGATACTGGCGGCTGTACTTGCGCACCAGATCCTTGCGGACCAAGTAACCGTCAAACGCCGATGCTGCCAAACGATCCAACCTGTCGAGTTCGACACTCATGAATCACCTCCTACGATTACGGCCTGTTTTGCCAGCACATTACCGCTGGCATCCAGTACGACGACCACAGCCGGTTCACCCTCCAGATCATCATCTCCCACTAGTAGGCTTGTCGAGCCTTCGGCATCCACTGTACGCACACCACTGATGCTAGAATCGGCATTGTTGGCCTCGGTACGCATATCAACGGAGCACTCTAGCTGTACTGGCTCGATCCGCACACGACAGCGGAACCCGACCCAAGACACCTCTGCGATCTGTGGAGCCGTTGCTTCCGGTGCCGCTCCGCCGGTCACGCTGATGACCGGAATCAAGCACTCTTGCAGACTCAAGCCGCCGTGTGCGTATTTGTGGCCTTCCGAAAAGCAGGCAATGCCAGATGCAACCGCGATCCGTTCCTCGGTGTTCCAACTCCAAGGGACTGTGGGAAATTCGACATTGGATTCCCCTTTTATCGCGGCACACCGAGCCCAGCGGCTCTCGGTCAGGTACCTCGGCAGATCAACCTTCGGCAATCCGCCGGGCAGCCAGAGCCAACCATGATCTGTTACCACCCGAACCTCATCCCAACCCGCTTTGAAAAGAGACTCGATACGTTCAAGAAGCAACTCAAGCTGATCGTGAACTTGCCCCGCGAGTTTGTCCTGCAACGAGTGTCCCTGCTTGTCCAGATTGCCGCTCTCGGTCCAACCACGGCTTGCTGGATCGCCTGTTTCATCTGCGCTCAGGTATTGGTAGCCAGCGGCGGCCAATAGCTTGCGGAATTGATGTGTAGTCAATAGCTGCTCTGCATCCGCAGTCACGGGGGAGAAGTCCTCGCTGAGCGAGAGACCCTTGACACTCTGCGACACGGGCGAAATCGCTGGCTTGGCTGTCGCGGTTACGCTCGGTAGCCCTGCCCATCTGGTTCGCAAAGTTATTGACCAGCCCTTAGTGCGCATCCGTTCCGCAAGTTGCTGGGAGATGTCGAATCGAAGGCCATCTGCAAAAAGAATCACTCCACCTAACTCTACCACGACATCTTTTAGCCCCTGAGCTTCCTGCCCCGGTAGAGGGTCTCTTTCGGCCAGTTTCTGTAGGTGTTCGGCAGCAGACTCCAGCCAAGGCTTGTAAGTGACATCCAGTACCTTGCTCACAGTCTGCATGTCTGCAGCGGTCTTCACCATGGCCATCGCAGACAGCGCGGCAGCATCGACCTCCCAAGCTGAATCGACGTACTGCTTCGCCATATCCGCCGTGGATGCGCCGCCAAGCCCCGTAGTCGTGTGTTCGGCAAGTGCCGCCAAGTGCTTGAGCGCACGGGCGAGCGGTGCTTGCTCCAGCTTGGCCCAAACCCAACCTCGCCTAGGGCCATGCTGTGTCTCAAGTTGCCGTACTAACTCACGTGCTTTGGCAGGTGTCGAATGTTTCAAGGCGAGCAACGCTTGCCGTAGCTCCTTCTCGTCCTTCTCGTTCTCCTGGGGCCAAGAAGAACGCTTTACGAACAATTCGCTCGGCATAGCCTTTTGCAAGAGTTCGGGAATTCCCGGATAGAGCACAGGGGACTCCGCGAACCGTTCCCACACCACTGCCCACTGGTCTTCTCGCTTACCCAATAACTCCGCACCGACCAACTCGCCATCCCTGTCCGGGTCGAACTTATAATCATCTTGGCAGCGCGATTTGAAGGCAGTCCAGCGGCCACCGTTCCATTGGGACTTAACCGTTTCTGGCTCACTCAGCCAGCGCAGCAGATCCCTAACTATATCGTCGGAAAAGAGCCGGTTGAAGTCCTCCGCTTCAAGATGCTTGTCGGTTAGCTCCTCTACCGCCGTCGTGGCCAGTTCCTCCAACGCGCCGAGCATTGCCCGTCGAGTGACATCATCGCGCGCAAGGTCCAAACCAAGCCCTCCGTCGCCGGACACGAGAAATGCCTCAACCGTCCAGTCCTTGCCGTTCTTTTGAGTCCAGCAGACCCCGCGATATTGAAGCTCGACCAATGGCTTCAGTTTGTCTGGGCACTCCTGGACCGCCCGGAGTTCCTGCCGACTGACTTGGGGAAGGTATAGAATCGGAGGCTTCTCTTCGGGCCATTCAATGTCCGGCAACGCCCGGTCCACAGCACTTCGCAACCAGATCGCTGGGCCAGTGCGCTGATCGGGCTGGTATTCCCCGAGCGTCAGGAGGTTCGGCAGCAACTGCCGGAGTCGAGGAATAATAGGCTGCCACTGAGCATCCTGATCCGCCCACAGGATAGCACACGGACGTACGGCGTCGTTTGGGTTGTGCCTGACCGCATCCTCAAGGGAACGAATCAATGCCTCAGTTACTGTTAATCTCGAATGGTCGGCCTGAATGCCTATGGTGTTCACGATATATCCGCGGCCCAAATCGTCAGCATGAGCTCCGACTCGCCGATTAAGCGGTGCTCTGGAAGTTTACCGGATAGTCTTTCGCTGTTGTCCATGATGATGCGCACGCCTTCTCCACGTGTGTCCATCATGGTTCGACGATCCGTCGTCAGCCATGCCTTGTCAGTCGGAACTAGACATTTGGCGAGCAGACTAGTGATAATTTCATTTCGAGCCGATTGCAGGTAGGCAAGGTCCTCGACTGTCATCGCATTCGGGAGCGAGCCCGGGGAATAAAGCTCTAAACGGTCGCTGAACAGCCGTAACCGGATCTTTGAGCCGTGAATGGAATAGTCTCGGTGGGCGACCGCGTTGACCATCGCTTCAAAGACAGCCGTCATGTCAAATTGCGGTCGGTCCAGACGCCCCTGATCCTTAAAGGCGGCTGTCTTCATGTTATTTGCCACGAACCGACAGGCTTCCACGACCTGTAAATCGAGTGGGCCAGAGATATCCGCGGCGTCGAGTTGATAGGGATCGGTGGATTCGTCGGTTCGAATATCAACTCCCCGATAGGAAACGGCCTGTATATAGGCATTGGGGAGCCATTCCCGGGGGTCTTCGGAAGCCATCAACACGCCAGCGACCGTTGGCCTCAGCGTCCCGTCGTCATCGGTACGTGCCATGTGGAGCTTGGCCAGGAAGTCATCCCGCTCGTCTCGGGATCGAGGAGTTAGGAATCGCTCCCAAAGGTCTAGCTGCAAGTCGTGCAATTCGGCGGGATGAACTATTTGCTCGTCGAACCGGATGATCCGAGTCTGACTGCGCTGCTGGAATAATCGAGCAAGGTATTCGGATGACATGACGCGCTTGGTGCTGCCGACGCGGTGCAGAAAACCACCGGGACTTCGATGTACGAAGAGACTGCGGGGCACATCGATCTTGATAACGGCCACATCTTCGCCGGTGGCCGCAGGCAGTCGCAGAGGATCAATGATGGGGGCTATGGGCGGATCGATAGAGTCCTGGCAAAGCTCGTGGACGAAACGCTCTACCACGTCGAGATGCTGTTCCGGAATCCCCAGAATTTCACGTGTCTTGTCATGTACGCCAAGCACCAGTACTCCGCCGTGGCTGTTGGCGAAGGACGCCAACTCATCAGCGAGGTCGTCTTGCTTTGGACCACGAATTTTGCGGCCAGCAAAGCGCACCTCCTTCAGTTCAAGAAAGCTGCTTTCGCAGAGGTGAATCTTCTCCAGCAGTTCTCCGCGTGTTGCAAACATCTCAGATCTCTCGTCCCAAGCGTTCCCAGCGCCGAGCGAACGCCTCTCGTCCGCCCTCCATGACCCGGCAGACTTCTTCGCGGACTACTTTTTCCTGTAGGGCACCGTGCCTAATGACTCTGCACTGGCCGCCACTAAAGTCGAAAGCATGTACCATTTCCGCGTCCCCGTTGATCATCACATTGGGATTGTGGGTGACTATGATTAGTTGTCGCCGCAATTTGTTCTCGCGAATCTGTCGTACGACCAAGTCGTAAATCAAGTGGTTGTCCAAATCGTCCTCGGGCTGATCCAATACAAGGGGTTCATCGCCGAATGCAAGCAGGAACGCCAGCAGTGCCGCTGAACGCTGTCCTTGCGAACCTTGGGTTATGGACCTCCAATCGCTGCCGTCTCCTTGGCGGCTGTACTCAATCCGAAGGTCGTCCTCTGGAAACCAGCACTGGATGTGATCAGCAAACTCCGGCTTCCCATGCTTACGTTCAAGGTAGTTGCGAAATTGACCGTAGAAGCCAGAGCATGTTTCTATCAGTCGTTGTTTCGCATCGTCTAGCGCCGCTTCGCGATTTTCGTCCTGCGCAATGTCAAAGGCCAAGCCACCAACTGGTTTGCCATCTTCCTCTTGCAGAATGTCGTGTTCAAAACGGCTATCTGGCACTTCGATAATTCTACGTAGGCTGTGCTCGATATGACGAGGCTCGAAGCCGAAGCCGACGACCTCAATTTTCACGAAGGTGTTAGTCTCCAGCGTTTTCTCCACAAACTCAGCGCGTGCCTGTGTGATGGCCTTGCGTGCTTCAAGCACTCGTTGCCACTGTTTTTTATTGTCTTCGTCAAGGAGATCCCAATCCTGACGCAACTGATCGAGTTGCTTTAGCTGCGCTTCGAGATTCTGACGCTCCTGTTCTAACCGTCCAAAGGCTTGCGGATCGGTCACTCCCTGATCGGCGAGCGTCGTTTGAAGAGTCTCGTAGTCCGATGCGGCCTTCTCGGCACGCTGCTGCCACTGGCTAAGTCTTTCGTCCTTTAGCAGCTTTTGCACCTTGTCCATAAATGTGTCGGCACTACGAGTGAGTTCCTTCCGCGTTTCTTCCATGAGCCGCTCGGTTTCGCTCCGCCAAGCGAGAGCGTCGCCATCCTGTACGGCATCGAAGACTCCATCTGGCCAGTCGTCGAGCAGCAGATCCTCCGTCAACGCCTTGATACGTCCAGGAATTTCTCGCAATAATTCCGAAGTCGCATCGATCTCTCGGCGTTGACGCAGTGCCTGTTGATGAGCTTTCAGTACTTCAGCGTGATGTGATTGTGTGAATGCTTCGAGCTTGCGGGTCAAGTCATCAAGCCTGCGTTCCAACTCTGGTCGTCTAGCTAACTTTTCCTCCAGTTCGCGCAGCCTAGCCCGCTGTGCTAAATAGGAAGTCTTCATCTCGTCGAAGGCGCGATGTAACCCGGCGACGTCAGCCGCGTCGTCGATGACATCGAGCAACGCTTGACGACTTTCGCCCGCCATGGCCGCAATCTGGCCCTGAGAAAGCAGCCGGATCGGGAAACGCTCGGAGTTCACCTCTTGGCTCGCAGCCGACTGCCACTGGCCGTCCTCATTACGTTCTTCGACAACGGCCTCTTGGCCATCTTGTCGCCACCGTAAGATGTGCTCTACACCATCCCGCATCAGCTTCACGCGAATCTCCGTGGCATCGCGCAACCCACCATTTCCATTGCGTCCCTTGACAGGTTGGGAAAAACTTTTGAACTGGCGATAGGGCTCTGTTTCTTCGCCCAAATGCTGTAACTCTTTATCGCGCCGATACGCGAAGCGCAGCGCATGGACAATCGTGGACTTGCCGGTACCGCGCCCACCAATCAGAGCATTGTAGTAAGGCGTGGGATCAAGCCGTGTCGTGGTATCTACACCCATAAATCGAGCAGACTCGATCTCAATGCCGGTGATAAAGTGAGTGGGCTTCCGAAACGGATCGAACTCCCCCTCGTCATCGCTCCGCCGAATCGAAATTTCGTTGCCATCTAGGAGTGCGAGACGTAGCCCTTCTAATGTGGGATTTGCCATTTTGACCCAAGAGTAACGGAATCCGGGAATACGCTTGCCTTGGAAGCTGTGGCAGTCACTACCGAGCACCCGCGTCAACTTTTTGACCCGTTTCTCAAAGTGCCTAGGGAATGGAAGCCCCATGTCTTCCCACTCCACTGCCAGCAGATATTCGGTATCAAGCACTTGGCGAACCGTGTTGGCGTCGAGTTGGCACTTACGGGTACCTTCACGTACGGCGAGAAGGCCCTTGCCGTTGCCATTATCACCTTGCCGGTCGGCATGAGCTGGAATCGGAATGCCTCCAGCGTCCCTAATTTCACAAACCACCTCGGCTGCGCCTTTGCGCGTCACTCCGGCACTATCTCCCTTGGTTCCGTCATAATCCACTTGCCCCAGCAGGGTGTCGATGTCGCTTGTGGTGGCATTGGGGGCTAGGATGGCGAGCAGGTGGAATCCCCCCTGCACCGAAATCTCGACCCCCGGAAACAGCGTCAGTTCTCGAAATCCTTCCGGCGGCGATCCCTCATCGGCTTGCCTTTTCATCTCCTCGTAAGCGGCTTTAAGGCAATCAACCCAAGCACCGCTATTGTGGTCAGTAATCGCCACACAATCAATTTCGGCGGCCATATATCGAAGCAACCATTTCTCTAGGGTTACCTCGTCAGGCGTGCCGATGGCGCGCTGCCACGCAACCGTGTCAAGGGAAGCCGGCGTATGCGTGTGGAAGTCGAACTTCCACCAACGCGACCCGGGGTAAGGCCAATCTTGCTGTGTGCTTGTCATCGTCATTCGTCCTCCGCCCGGTCCCGGGCTGCGTGTTTCTCTGCTTTGGTCCAATGCATGTTGTTGACTCGTTCTGCGGTGAAGCTGCCGTTGCTCCAAAACCAAGGGAACTGCTCCTTGTCGCGCATTGGTTCCTTGCCGGGGTCCTTTTTCCAATGGATGCTCGGCTTGGAGCGGAGAACGCCGGCACCTTTCTTGCCTTGGGGGAGGTCTTCGGCCATGAAGGGACGGATATTGAGGCGCACGCCGTCGTTGATGTCCGGCTCCCAGCCGATGGGCTGCTCCTCAATCGGCTTCCAGCGAATAAAAAGATCGAAAGGCGGCTCGCCTGCGAGGATGGCGTCGAGCCGCTTCTGCAATTCCAGCGCTGCGGCCAAGCGGTCTTCGGCACCGCCCTCGTCGCGTCTTACGCCATCTTGCTGGCGGATGATCCAATCACCGAGGTATCTATAAGTCAGTGACTCCAGCAGGCGACGGCCCTTTTCGCCGCCCTCGGCCAGCTTGTGATAGTTGACCAAGGCGTGGAAGCCATCGCGTCTGCGTCCGTCCCAGATATGCCAGACGAAAGGACGCTTATGGAACAGCTTGCAGTGTTCCTCAAAGAAACGGTTGCGCAGCCAGTCGTCTAGGCTGGAAGCCCCTGCTTCAGTGAGCAACTTTGCAAGGATGTCATCGCTCCAGTCATCGCCCCAAGCTGCCTGCAACAATTCCAACAGGCGGGCGTGGGCGGAACGCTCGCCGCGCACGGAGGGGATGCAGACGATGCCGTCCTCGTCCTCGAATGGGTGCAATGCCGTTGTCTTCTCAACCCAAACACGAGCCTCGTCGGCGAGTTCCATGTCCGGGTCGTTCTCCGCTGGCCAGTGGTAGCCAAGCAGACGGGCGACAGCGACTTGCAGGACGGTCGGATCTGTGCGGCGCAGGCCGTGAATGGTCCACTTTGTGCCTTCGTCCCAGATCACTGATCCGCAGGGGTGGCCGTGGAAGATCCATTGGGTAGGATCGTCAGAATAAGGCTTAGGCAATCCTTTGGGATAGCGTTTTGCGGCGACTTGGGTCCAGCGTTCTAGGTCGAAGGGGATCTTGACCAGCGTAGCATTGGTGACCTTCAGACCCTGATCGATTTGCCGCACTGCCTTGTTGTATTCGGGCGAGGAGCAGAAGCACCAAATGGCAGGGACGTGGCATTCATCATGGGGAATGATGGTTGCCACATTTTGGTGGAACCTCTCTTTGCCATAGTGATAGGAAAATAGAACTTTCATTCTATGTACGGCGATACCGGGCTTACCGAGAGCTTTAAGCCCTTTAGTTGGATAAGCTGTTGATAATGACAACAGCAAGCCTTTCCCTTGTTCCCAACGCACCATCCGCGACTGTCCTGCATACTCCTCTGTATAGACATCAGGAGTGGTCTGCATAAACTCCCATATCTCTTTATTGATCTGAGCCACCTCCCAAAAAGCTGCAACAAACATGGGATCGTCGCTAGTCTGAAGTCCAACTAGTCCATCAGCATACTGATTCAGTAGAGAAAAGGTCGTTTCATCATACAGAGTCACTCTTGCATCAGGGTTCTCTAACTGCCTTCTCTGAATGACCGCTACCAACTCACCATTCCGTAACACCTCCGTCTTTTCCACCGCCATGCGTGGGGTACTCGCGTCAATACCGGACAGTTGATCTTCAGTCTGTGGGCGAGTGCGAGTCAGGGTGAGAAGAATGACATTCACGATCTCGCCGCTGATGGTCTCAAAGGCACCAGATCCCAACCGTGCCAGCAGTTCCCAGCGCACTTCTTTCAAGAGATGCCCGCGCTGTGTCTTGTAGCTAGTCAGGAACAGCCAGTTTTGCGGCATGACGATCTGGGTAACACCAGCGCCATTTTCTAGGCAAAACTCCAGACATCGCTCCAGGAATACATTCGCTAAATCTTTCTTTGCCCTCGTATATCGCCTCTCAGCGAAATTTCTCAGGCGTTCACTCTGCTTACCACGAGCGAGATATGGCACGTTGGTGATAACGAGGTGATATTGCCGGCTCAACAGCCGGGTCGCCTCGGTCAACCCCAAGGCCGCGATGGCCGTCTCTTCCCATTCCTCTTCGCCGACATGTTCCCGCAGTGCTTGTATAAGAAAGGGTTGTAGCTCGCTGAATCCGGCCGTCAGCATATCTTCGGAAACAGAGGTGGGATTAATCAGGCTGCCGAGCAGAGGTGCATCCTGAAAAGTGTCGTAGAGCACCCTCATCCCGTTTTCAATCCGACTATCGCCCCCGGACAACGCAGTCCATTGTTCCCGCTTACCGCCGACCGACTGGCCACACCAAGCAAGGTTGAATCGAGGCAGCGGCCGATAGCCGCCTGCACCAGGATAACGCCATGCTTCCATCGCCAGCGCGAAGGCGGCAATAGCCACACAGCGCTGGTCCAGTTCTAGGCCATGCAGGTTGTCGCGCAATACGGCATCGGCGGCCTCTGCCGCATCTAAGTTTTCCAACGCCATCCGCATCGGCACCAACATCAAAAACGCCGCCACCAGAAAGTGTCCAGAACCGCAGCACGGGTCGAGCAGACGGAACTCCGAGAGATCGTCGGGCCAGCCCTTGAAACCGCCCGCGATGGGTGCGCCGTCCTCTGTCTGGCGCATATAGGTAAGATCAACCGGACACCGCTTGTCAGGATGACGAGTCTGCCACCAAGCACCGAGCGAGTTATGCAGCAGAAACTGCACCATGTAAGGCTCGGTGAAGAGCTGCGTCACCGCCGGTAATTCGTCCGCCCCGATCTTAACTTCGGAGTCGTTGACCTCATTCTTTCTCTCCGTCTGCCAGAACTGATACACCCAGCCGAGCGAATCGGTCGCCGTGAATACCGCTGCCGGCAGACCTTCAACCAAGTCCTCTAACTCCAACTGGTATTCCCGCGCCAACCGGACTTCCAACCCCGGATGCTCCGGCCTAAACACCTGCGGCAACATGGAGTGGGCATACTGCGCCGCCAACGCCCACTTGTCGCTGCCTTTGTCCCTAGCCAAAGCCTCGCATTCGTCAAGCGTTACTGCGACATTGATCTCCGGTTCCATCAACAGACCGTTCTCCGTGAGGAAGCGGGCAAATAACATGCTGTGCCAGTGTTCATACGCAGTCTCCTGCACCAGATGCTCAATGGTATGTTCTCCCGTGCGTGCGTTGGGACGGTCCCCAAGCTGGCGAGCGTGTGCCCGCAGCCGCCGACGCAATGTGCGCTGCCCCGTGTCCATGTGCTCGTAGAACTCGCGGTGATGAACGGCAAGCTCCTTCAATGCCGCACGGGCACCGGCCTCCGCCACTTTGCGAGCCTCGCTGACGGCGCGTTCAAGTTGTTGCCGAAGGTCTGTCGGAAGTGTCTGCATGAGATCTCCTTAGCTTACCACGATGGGGCCTTGCTCGACCTGTTTGAGCAACTCCCGTTCAGTCTCGCAGAGCCAATCCTTGACATCTGCCGGCGTGCGCAGCGTGGTACTGCGGAGCTTGAAATGATGGATTTTCGGCTCGACCAGTTTGTCGGCTCTGATGCGGGAGTCCGCAAAAAGCCGTGGCAAAGCCGCCGTGCGGGTTCGCCAATCATCGAGTGATATCTGCCCAAGGGATTCCAGCACTTCCTGTTCGGTGCCGATTGCGCCCTTAGAGATCCTCTCGATACGCAAATCCTCAAGAATTCGGTCGCGCTCGGCTTGGTCAATCTCCCGCCAACTCTCAGCGGACTCCAGTTGTTCCAGTTCCTCGTCATAGGTTGTGATGAAACCTGTCTCAGCCTTTACTAGGGCAGTACGTAGCGCGTCCGCCAGCATCATAGTGAGATCAGGCACGGGGTCCGAATCGGCGAGCAGACTGCGGTTGGCCGAAATGGCTTCGATCTGCGGCTGCGTCACCGATGCCACATCCAGCTCTTTTGCATGGCTGGCTAAGGACAGCAGACGCTCGTACGAGGGGAAGCGTTTCTCGGCCAGGTCCGCTGCCTTGGCCCAGTCTTCAATGTTCTTTTGTAGTTCGTCGTACCGATTCAGGATGCCGACCAGTTGCTCGTTGCCGGCAAGGGATTGAAGGTCTCGCAGATGGCTGGTGTCAGGGCGTTCGGGCAAGGGCTCGTCGCCACCGGCATTCTGAGCGAGTCTGTCGAGCTTGGCCAAGAATTCCGCAGCAGCCATGGCTTCTTCGTTGGGCTTGCAGGTGACCCCAACGCTCTGAAACAACTTGCGTACCTTGATGCGCTGACGGGTATCAATGATGGCACTCTCGACCCGAAAATCGGTGACCGACACTTTCGCCTGATCGAGCTCCCTAGGCTTGAGCGGCGTGCCGTTGGCGGTCGCCCTCAAATGACCGGCTCCAAATAGGCTGATGAGGGCGGCGTCGATCGCATCGCGGGGCCAGCCATAAGGCGGAGTTGAGAAATGGTCGCGTACCTCTTTGCCCTTCTTACCGGAACCTACGACAGACAGGACCGCGGAGCAGACCCGGTGGTCTTCGGTCTTGCCGTTGTAATCCAGTACTTCCAAGGGGTGTTCGGCACCTTTTCGGGCACGCTCAATCACCTTGGACCAACGGTCATCATCGGCATCCCTGAAGTCGTAGAAAAGGCGATCCAAGGAGGCGTTAGCTGCCTCCCTGATCTTGTCCTGCAAGGTGGCACCCAACCGTTCGGAGCCACCACCCTGATAGACTTTAGCATCGCCGACGATTGCAGCCACCAAGTCCCGCTGGCTGTTGGCAGCCTCGGTCCGCCGGGTCTCCATGCCTTGGCGAGCCTCAATACCTTCTGGAGTCGAAGGCACACCTTTGTATTCGAGCGTCTCATTCGCCGCAGCTTGGGCGGCGACCACGCGGGCCAAGTCATCGGCGCGAGACTTGGGCAGGAATACGTGGATGACGGGGCTGTCGGAACCATCGGCACGTGCATCAGCAACGGCGCTTTTCTCGTCCGCTCCCCAACCATCGCGAATCCAGACGGGTATCTCATGGGTTGCGCCCAGCGGCGGTTCCGCCCCTAAGTGCAAGGCGAGCTTTCTGGGCTCCTTGCACTTTCCATGCAGTAGCCTCACCGATCCGATCTCCTCCTGAACCGCCGCCCCCATCAATTGGGTGCGCTTACTGCTCATTTGCGTGAGGTCGTTGACGAGCCTTGTCCGCCGGTTGCGAAATTCGTTCTCCCACTCGCTACTCTCGCGCGTCTGCAAACTGTACTCGTCTTCGAGCTTCATCAGCGTCCCGGCGGTGGTCAGTTCATTCAGCAACACCGGAAGCCGACTCCGCAGCATCGCGCCATCCTGGGCCAGATCCTTGACTAGCAGGTCCGCCAAGGTTTCCTCGGTTGCGCGAACACCGATGTCGATACCGGCTTCCCGGGGCAGCTTGCGAATGAGGAAAACCAAAGCGCACAGACGCAATTTGAGACGCCCATCGGGGGTGCCATCATCCTGCTTGAAGATGGTCTCGTTTACCTCGCGTAGCAGTACGCCGCTTCGCAGCAGATAGGGAGAGATTTGCTCGAACAGGAAGTCGGCCGGCACTACCGTACCGACCGGATCGTCGGCGGTGTGTCGGATCGCGTCATATACGATGCGCAGTTGCGTCCGAAGCTGTCCGGCAGTGCCCGCCCGATCGACCGCACGCAACGTATGCTCCCAGAAGCGTCGCCGCACTGGGAGTAGCGGATAATCCTCCACGAGTACCGCCTCGTCCTCGCTACGAGGGCCAATCCGAGTGCTAACCAAGTGGCGATTGATCTCGCCGGTGTTGTCGTCCAGCGTCGATTTGACATCATTGGTGCGGTCCGAGCGTTTCGCCAGCACGACTCGCCGGGTGACCGCTTCGACATCGGTGTCGGAAAGCTCGACATTGACCGTGAACCGTCCTTGGAGACGTTGCAGGGCTGGCGTACTGGAGAGCGCCGTCTGCCCGGTGCCGAGAAGCAACAGGCGGTCGCCGAAGCGTTTGCTACAGGCCTCCACCACCTCCTGCACCGCATAGGAACGGCTGCTGTCCTCACCGATGTACTGCTGTACCTCATCGAGGATTATGACGGTGCAGGGCAACTCACCCTCGGGTGCCAAGGTGTCTTGCAAAGCGGTGACGAATTCATCGGTGGTGATGTCCTTCGGTTTTAGGAATTGAGTACGCAGCGCAGCCCTAGCGTCCCTCTCGCTGCTCGCGAAATCGGGATCCGCCTCAAGCAGGGCCTTAGCGATGAGCGGGCTCACATAGAGATCGTTTAACTCGCGCCGAAAATCACGGTCTCCGGCCTCAACCGCAGTGCGGACCTGGTCGTAAATGTTGTTTTTCCTGAGCCAGAGGCAGAATTGCGCCTGTGGGAAGCTCTCGGGAAGGTCCGCGGATTTGAATACAATGCCGAGCAGCGCGAGCCGCACACTATCTCCGGTACCAGTACCAGGCGTACCTGCGGCAGCGTGAAGCCCATGGGAACGCCGACCGAGAGTCGCGAGCTCCGTGAGCAGTTCAGTCACGTCGTCCGGCAACCGTGCAAGACCTCGGGCACTGGCACCATCTTCCGGGAAATGGTAGTCGATCCACAGAAAGCGCAGCATCTTGGCCAAGTGCGATTTGCCGCTGCCAAAGAACCCACTCACCCAAGCCGCCGGCTGCTCGGGCTGGCCTTGGTTGCTTAGATAGGAATCGAGGATGCGGACGAGACCCCTCTGGTATTCCCCTTCGCAGACGAAGTGCTCAAGCTCAAAACGCAGAGTGCGGCGTTCGTCCTCGTCTAAGGCGTCTGTCATCGCGGCAACGCCGTTGTTCAGCAGCGTGATCTCGCTGGGGTCCCGTTGGTAGATTTCCCGATTTTTCATACCGCGTATACCTCTCTATCCTCGTGCAAGGTGATCGGAACCGCGAGGTAGTTCCACCCGTCCCGAGCATCCATCAATCGATAGTTATTGCTCTCGTATTCCCCAGGGAAAAACACCACCACTCGTCCTTGGATGTCCCGCTCGATTGCCTCCATGAGCTCGGATACGCGAACAAAACCAAACAGCGAGGCTACGCCGTAGATACTGACCACCGCGTTCTCATCGGCCTCGGGGGCTTCCAGAACATTCTTTACGCGCCCGGCCACATGCTCCAGAAAATCGGATTCCAACTTGATCTCCAAATCCTCCGGTGATTCGAAGTAGCTTTCGCGATACTCGGTATTGGCCATCCACTGAGCGAAGACGTCGGTTAGATCGCATTCAATCCAGCCGTAGCCTGCTTCCTTGGTCGCCATCTCGAATAATTCCTTACGCACCCGCAGGCGTTTTTCATCTATCTTGTCATAGACCACGAAGATAACCCGCTGGGCACCAGATAGGTGCTTTTGCCAAGGCAACGCAATATAGCGCTTGTACCGTTCCGCCAGTGTATCAATGCGACTCATGGATTACCTTCAGTTCTTGTTGAGTGAAGTTGGCAGAGAATGCCGGAAATGAGATTTCGACGATTGACCCCGCTTGCTTGAGTTCTAGTAGCCCCCGGCTCCGTGCAGCGTTGGCGGACTCCAGGAGTTCGTCCGGCGCGGCATTCATAATGGCGACCCAAGGGGACTCAAACAGCCGTTGGCCCCGCCGGCCTACGGCAAACCCTAACAACAGAGCGTAGGCGGTTGCCGCTGGCGTTGTTTCTACCGACTGCCTTACCTTGCGGCTTCGTCCGCGAAAGTGGCCAGATTGTGTCCACGAGGAAGAAGCGTTGCGCACCACCTTATCCAGCGTAGCAGCGCCGAAGCGATCACTGACTGCTACGGAAACGGCGTCCAGCATGGACTGCCGAGCGAACTCGTGGCCGTGGGGAGTATGAATGACGGCCGACGCGGTCGAACGAAGCAGCGGATCTCGAGCGAGGGCCAGCAACATGGCCATTAGTGGGCGGCTGCTCTCGTGACCGCTCCAGAGGTCTTTCAATATCCGAAACAGAATCACTCGGGGGTCAAGGGCGTAGAGTTCAACCAGATGTTGCAGAGAGTGCTTGCGGTTTGCCGTTGTTCGCTTGCCCAAGCAGTTTTCTTCCATCACGGCAGCATTGTAATCCGCACGGCTAGCATTACCTGGAACTGCATCTAGCAGCAGAACTAGCTCTTCGAGCATGATCGTGCGACTGCTGTGGGTACCTCTGGCTCCTCGACGGAACCCCCAAGCCGTAGCCTGAGCATCTGTCAGCCGATCAATTTCGACTTCAAAATTCAAGTAGGGTATCTCCATAGTGGTGTATAATTACAGTGAAAACCAGAATCGTGTCAAGAGCTATTATTTTTCACCGGCAAACCAGCCGGTGAAAAAACAAACCATTTAGGACTTCTACAAACAGGTGTCCCTACCGACGCTGCAGTAGCGGGAGCTAGATATAGTCCAGTCCTTTCCTGATGAGCGACATCCCTGCACTCAGAGGCCATCGCCCATTGCCCTAACGCAATGCTGGGCATCCGAAAGACGGATTTGTCAGATGTTTACGAGGAAACTTACGGCGAGCTACAGCAACTATGAGCAGAAACCTACCTGAGATGACTGTTCGGCACTGCACGTGTTGTAGTTAAAGGAGGAGATCAATACGGGTGATGCGAATTTCTAGTTCGGCTCTCTACAACTCCCTCCGGTAGCGCTGCGAGGGGATTTTTAGCTGATCGCGGTATTTGGCTATGGTCCGTCGCGCAATTTTCAAGCCGCCCTTGCTCAACTCCTCGACAATCTGTTGGTCTGACAGCGGCCGGACTTTGTCCTCATCGGCGACGAGTTGCGAGATCTTTTCCTTCACCGAGCGCACGGACACGTCTTCGCCTTCGTCCGTACTGAGCTTGTTGTCGAAGAAGTACTTCAGTTCAAAGACCCCGTGCGGCGTCTGCACGTACTTGCCGTTGCTGACCCGGCTAATCGTCGATACGTGCATGCCCACCGCGTCAGCCACGTCCTGCAAGACCATGGGCCGCAGCCGCGTCGGCCCCTCCTCGAAAAAGGGCAACTGCGCCTGCAACAGGTAGTTGGCCACCTTGAGCATGGTCGTGCGGCGCTGGTGGATGGCGTTGATGAGCCAGCGGGCGTCGTTGAGATTCTTGGCCACGTAGTCCTTGACCGCAGCCGCACCGTCGCCATGGGAATTGTTGAGCAGATGCTGGTATTCAGAATTGATCTTTAAGGACGGCATGGACCCGTCGGCCAGCCACACCTGCCACTCCTCGCCAATTTTTTCGACGACCAAATCCGGCGTGATGTACGCGACTTCGCTATCCAGCGTCAAGAGATTGTCGTAGTCGCTGCTGGCCAACAGACCCGGATGCGGCTGTAGGCGCTCGATGACCTGCAAAACCTCTTTGAGCTTCTCGTTGGAAATGGCTAAGGCGCGGGTGATGTGCTGCAGACGCCGCCGCGTCAGGTCCTCTAAATGGTCGCGCACCACTTGCAAGGCCAGGGCGCTGAGCGGATCGTCGCGCTGGCTCAACTGGATCATCAGACACTCGCGCAAATCGCGCGCGCCGACTCCAGGCGGGTCAAAAGACTGAAGGACGCGCAGCACCTTTTCGACCGCAGCCACTTCCACTTGTAGATCATCGGCGATTTCGGCGAGCGAGCAACCGACATAACCGCGCTCGTCGATATTGCCGATGATGTACTCAGCGATGGCTTGCTCTTCCGGTGCCAAATCGCCAATCTCACCTAGCTGACGGTACAGGTGCTCTAAGAGGGGCGGCATGGCGGTGATGCGGTTTTCCTGCGGCTCGCGGTCGGTCTCCCAGTTGGGATCGTATTCCGTGCGCTCGCTATTGTACGCGCCCGCGTCGAACTGGTCGTCCAACAGCGCGTCCCAATCGACCTCCTCCATGTCCTCGGGCAGATCCTCTTCTGCCTTGAGCCCCTCCTCCTGCTCGCGCAGTTCCTCCTCTTCCCCCTCCTCGCGCAGTTCGACGACCTCTTCGAGCAAGGGGTTGAGTTCGAGTTGCTGCTTGACTTCCAGCGTCAAATC
>JAJDYK010000004.1 GCA_022825185.1 Candidatus Latescibacterota bacterium
CCCGAAAACCCCGTGGGAAAACCCCTACACGCGCAATCAATCGCCTAAGACGATGCGAATGCGAGGTAAGTTCCCGATTCGGCTGTGTGTTTTAACCAGCCGATGCACGCAACCTGAAGAGTCGTGCGTGGCTCCTAGGGATTGGGACGAACGCGCAACGCGCGGATGCTGTTCGTAGCCCGCATATTTGGGACCCTATGGCCGCCCCCATCGGGGAGCTGGCTCCTGAGACTACACGAGGATCGATGTGCGAAGAAAATCATTCTTTGAGGCCCTCCTCTCCTATGGTGATGTGCAATTTGTTTTGCACGGTTTTTGACTGCCTTTTAGTTTCAGTTTCAAGGTGATATATTGTCAAGGAAAAAATGGCTAAGAATAGAAAAAAAAGAACTTTACATCATTTTCTGAATATCTCTTAATTAATTCGCATATTTATCAGTCAGTTCGCGTTAAATGGTGCGCGATTCCTAACAATTGAGGAGATCATTATGTATTCGATTGGTTTGGGCATGCGGCTGCGTCCCGATGCGTACGCCGAGTACAAACAAGCCCACGACGACCTGTGGCCCGAAATCGCCGACAGCATGGCCGACAACGAGGTCAGCATGGCCATCTACCGCTTGGACGAATACCTCATCATCCACGCGGTTGCTCCCACCGAGGAAGACTGGCTCAAGAGCCGCCAAGTTCCCATTCTAGAAGAGTGGTACGACTACATGGCCCAGTTGCTGGAGACCGACGCCGAGGGGGAGATTATCTTCGAGGAATTACCCGAAGCCTTTGCCTTCGGAATGTTCAAGGAAGAGTAAGCGCTAGGCCGCTTGCACCGGGTTTTGTAGCTGGCCGATCTGGTCTATTTCCACGATGACCTCGTCGCCGGCGGTAAGCCACACGGGTGGTTGGCGCGCAAAACCCACGCCCTGCGGGGTGCCGGTGAGAATGACCGTGCCCGGCAGCAAGGTCGTATCTTGGCTGAGGAATTCGATCAGTTCGGCGACCGTGAAGATCATGTCGCCGGTGGTGTGGTCCTGCATGGTCGCGCCGTTGAGGATCGTGCGGATGCCGAGGGTTTGCGGGTCGGGGATTTCGTCGGCTGTGACCAGTACCGGCCCCAACGGGCAAAAGGTGTCAAAGCCCTTGCCGCGGATCCACTGGCCGCCGCCGCCGTTTAGCTGCCATTTGCGGGCTGAGACGTCGTTGGCACACGTGTATCCTAATACGTAGCTGAGGGCGTCGGCCCGCGCCACGTTGCGGGCGGCCTTGCCGATTACCACCGCGAGTTCGCATTCGTAGTCAACTTCTGGGCCGCGGCGGCAGCAGGCTGGCAGCAGGATCGGGTCGCCCGGGCCGCAGACCGCGCTCGTGGGCTTGGCAAAGACGACGGGCTGCTCGGGCGGCTCGAGGCCGGATTCGGCCGCGTGCTCGCGATAGTTTAGCCCAATGCAGAAAATGTTGGTCGGGGCGAGTGGGGCGAGCAGTCTTTTGACGGCCACCTGTTCGCCCGTGGGCGCTAGTTCTGCGAAGAGATCGCCGGTGAGGACGGAGGCTTGGCCGTCCTCGGCTTCAAGACCCCAACGGACGGCGTCGTCAGCGTCGATAAAGCGGATGATGCGCATGTTTTTCTCCTTTGTTTTTCCAGCAGTTGCACAAACCTTAAGGCAGGGTTAGCAGCCCGTCAAATGACCTTGACGCTCAGAGTGGGGCCGCCTATTTTCCCCATTCTTACATATTGAATTAAACGCGAGGAAAAAAGCGTGCCCCAAAATGTCAGCGAAGAACACGTACGCAAAATAGTCGAAGAAGTGGTGCAGCGCGTCGTCAGCGGCGGGAACGGCAGCGCGGGCGGGGACACTGGGGTCTTCGCGACGGTTGACGCGGCCGTCGAGGGCGCGACTCGCGCCCAGCAGCAGTTGGTGGCCTTGTCGCTGGAGGAGCGCAAAAAAATCGTCGAGGCCCTGCGGCAGACGGCACACGCCCACGCCGAGGAGTTTTCGCGACGGGCCTTGGCCGAGACGGGCATGGGGCGGCTGGAAGACAAGATCATCAAGCACCAAGTCGCGGCCGACACCACGCCCGGCGTCGAAGATCTAGAGGCCACCTCGTGGACTGGCGACCACGGGCTGACCGTAGTAGAAATGGCCCCCTACGGGGTCATCGGCGCGGTTACTCCATCGACGCATCCCGTGCCGACGATGGTCAACAACGCCATTTGCATTGTCGCCGCGGGCAACTCGGTCGTCTTCAACGTACATCCGGCGGGCAGAAAGGTCTCCATGTTTGCGGTGGGGTTGATCAATCAGGCTATCGTCGCGGCTGGCGGCCCGGCCAACTTAGTGACTGCGGTCGAAACGCCGACCATTGAGACGGCCAACGAGTTGTTCAACCACCCGGACATCCGCCTGCTGCTGGTCACAGGAGGGCCGGGCGTGGCCAAGGCCGCGCTGGGCAGCCCCAAAAAGGCCATCGTCGCTGGCCCGGGCAATCCGCCGGTGGTCGTCGATGAAACGGCTGATTTGGCCAAAGCCGCGCGCGACATCATCGACGGAGGGGGCTTCGACAACAACATTCTCTGCATCGGCGAGAAGCAGGTCTTTGCCGTCGCTTCTATTGCCGACGAGCTCAAGCGGCTGATGGTCCAGTACAATGCTTATGAGCTCGATGCGCGGCAGGTCGAGACGCTCGCGCAGGTGGCCTTTGTCGAAGGGCCGGACGGGCATCTCGTAGCCAACCGCGAGTTGGTGGGGCGCGACGCCGCGGTGCTGGGCGAGCGCATCGGCCTGCGGCTCGACTCGTCGCTGCGCATGCTCATTGGCGAGACCGACGCCAACCACGTTTTCGTGCGCGAAGAGCAGATGATGCCCTTTCTGCCGATCGTGCGCGTGCCCAACGTCGATCAGGCCATCCGCGAGGCCGTCATCTCCGAGCACGGCTACGGGCACACGGCCGTGATTCATTCGCGCAACATCGAAAACATGCACAACATGGCCTGCGCCGTGGATACTACCATTTTCGTCAAGAACGGTCCTTCCTACGCCGGGGTAGGCTTGGGCGGCGAGGGCTTTGGGACGTACTCGATCGCCGGGCCGACGGGCGAGGGCCTGACGTCGCCGCGCACCTTTACGCGCCAGCGCCGCTGTGCTCTCGTCGATTACTTCCGCATCGCCTGATGCTCTTGGGTCAAGTCAAAGGGCACCTAATTTCCACGGCCAAAGTCCCGAGCCTGCACGGCAAGAAGCTGTTAGTAGTAGAAATCGCGTCGGTGCGCGAGCACGGTCTGGTGCTGACGGGGCGGGATATGGTCTGCATTGACGCGGTACAAGCGGGCAAGGGCGAGCTGGTGATTTTGGTGCAGGGCAGCTCGTCGCGGATCGCCCCAAACTTGGGCGATGTGCCAACCGACGCGGTAATCGTCGGGATCGTCGATTCGCTACAGGCGATGGGCAAGGACTTCGACTGTCGGCAACTGAGCCGCGAAGGATAAGAGATGAACGTTGCACCAGCGGCTGGATTGGACCGCAAGCAGATTGAGGCGCTGGTGCGCCGGGTGGTGTACGATCAC
>JAJDYK010000155.1 GCA_022825185.1 Candidatus Latescibacterota bacterium
TATCTGGAAATCAAGTCGCTTATCGACGCTGGGTGTTTGGCGATCGTACCCACTGGATGCACGGAGCAGCAGGGGCCACATTTGCCGGTGGATTTCGACACTTGGTTTGCGGAAGCGGTCTCCCTAGAAGCCGCGCAACATGCGGCACGCTGTCACGATGTGCGTGCTTTGGTTTTGCCAGCTATGCCTTTTGGACCCACGCCCGAACATCGGGGCTTTGGCTCGGGCTATGTCAATATCCCACACTCTGTGCATGAAGAGTGCGTCTATTTCGTCCTTGAATCACTTGTAGAGCAGGGCTTTGATACTATCGTTGTCTGGCGCGGCTGCGGCGAGCATCGACTAGAGGAGGCAGTGGACAGGTTCAACGCAAAATTCCGCTCTTCATGTGTAGCTCATCTTCCCCCTTTGCCGTACCATGACGTTTGGTGTCGTGTAGCTGATCCAAGTGTCTTGGGGGGACACGCCGACAGCTTCACGACTTCAATTGCCCTACATCGTCGTCCAGACACAGTTCGACTCGACAGGATCCCGTCAACTAGCTCAAGGGAGGTGGATTGGAACGATCCGCATCTCGATTTCACGAAATATTCGGACACTGGTGTCATAGGCGACGCGAGCCAAGCGAGTGCCGAGTTGGGAGGCAGGCTTTGGCAAGAGGTTATATCGACTACGGCAGCGATATTCAGAGAGTGTGGTCGATCAAGGGTTGGTGAAAATTGAGCCCTTGTGTTGGGGACGGTGTTTGTATGGTAGGCGAATTTGGTTGCCTCGCCTCTGGAAATCCATGCTGTTATGGTTGAGATACCTTCGCACGAGCCGGCCGGTTATCGCTGCCCGTTCTGCGCCATAGCAAGCGGCGCGGAATCCGAGTTTACGGCGTGGCGGGATGAGCATGTTATGGTGCAGATTGCGCTGCACTGGAGTCCGACCAATCCCGGCAAGGCGCTGGTGATCCCGCTGGCGCACATTGAGAATATCTACACGCTGCCCGACGAGCTGGCCGGTCGCATCGCCCACATGGTGCGCCGCGTGGCAGTCGCCATCCGCATCGGGTATCCCTGCGATGGCGTGACGGTGCGGCAGAACAACGAGCCAGCCGGCGGCCAAGATGTCTGGCATCTGCACACGCACGTAATCCCGCGGTACATCGGCGATGGGGCGCATCTGGGAGTTCCCGTGCGGGCCGATGACCGCGACCGCGCGAGCTTCTCGGATCGCCTGCGCGAGCTTCTCGGGTAGGACGCTGGCGGAGGCGGCAAGGGTATGACTCGTCAGGGCGCGACGACCTGCTTGAGTCGATCTTCGAAGTTGTCGCTTATCCTGTATATCCATTTACGCCCGCCCGTGTACTTGACGATTAATCCCATTTTGTCGAGAGCACGGAGGTCGGTGCGGGCCGTCTCGTATGTGACGTTGTGGGATCGCCGGTGCCCATCTATGGTGTACGAGGCGTCCGGGTGCTTCAGCATGTGTCCCAACAGGGCCACTTGGCGGTGGTTTAGCACCAAGGCCGCATCAGAACCGCGCAGCATGGCCTCCAATTTGCTCGTCTCTTTGGTTTTGCGCGCCAAGTACGCGTGCAAGAGATGGATCGAGTCTAGGATCACCCGCAGTTTATAGTCTAGGAAATACGTGACGTCGTTGTCGTCGATCTCGGAGAACACGTACGCGCGAACGTACTGAGCGGGTGCCTTCTGAATAACCGACGAAATAGAGAGGAACTCGGTCAGCCAATACCCCGACCTTGCCATGGACCAGTAGAACAGTACTCTTGCAGTCCGTCCATTTCCATCTACAAACGGATGGTCGTAGCCGACCATGAAGTGAAGGAGAATGGCCTTGACGACCGGATGCAGGAATGGATCGTCCTCGGTGCGTCCATTGGCGAAATCCAAGAGCAGTTCGACGCGGTCGCTGAGCTGACTGGCGTCCGGGGGCGTGTGGATGACCTCGCCGTCGCGCTGGTCCACCACAGCGACCAAGTCGGCCGACCGCCGGAGCCGCCCGACTGCATCTGGATCGAGCGTCCCTTCTGTCAGTGTCCTTTGTAGGTCCATGAACATAGGGACTGTCAGGTCTTCGCCGATGTTCTCGCGTAGGAACTCCATTCCCGAGTAGTTGTTGACGATCATCCGTTCGCTGTTGTCGCGTGGCGGACGGCCTGATCTTAGCAGCTCCTTGGCAACCCGGCGGGTCGTGACGGCACCCTCTAGCTGGCTTGACGTGATCGCCTCTTCGATCAGAGAGCTCATTAGATACCGTTCGCGGGAGCCGCTGTTGACTGGATCGACGTGGGGGACCTCGATTCTTCCGCTCGCGTCCCGGTCCACCTGATGGAGCCGACGGTGCAGGTTCCCCGTGTCGCTGAATGAGAACGGCCTGCCGCGAGTATCCTTGAATGGCAGCTCGTGCCGAGAAACCATGCGCTTGAACTTGACGGCAGTCCACCAGTCAAGGTTCGTAAACCCTTCCGGCGGGGGCAGGTGACGAAGCTGGTCCCAATGCAGGTACCTGTCCTTGGGCAGGCTGCCGATGTTCGACCCCAGCAACCTGACTAGATCATTTGGTTCGTACGACGAGACCAACTTGTCGAAAGGCTTCGGGTTTTTGGGCATTCTCATGGTTGAAGTCGTGCTTCTATCTGATGGGGGTCGGCGGCGAAAGGGCGTGAGTTGATACTTCAGGATGACGAAATACCAATTAATTACTAATTTCGTCAAAATTAGTAATTAGCACAAGCGACGGTCTTGTGCGACTGTTGGGTTAGTTAAGCCTCTATGCCCTTGTGCCGAGACGGCAAGAGACATCGGCCTGTCCAACTCACCCCACCCCCGCCAAAGCCTCCCTCAGTACCCGCACCTGCTCCTCGTCCTCGACATTGACCGTAAACAGACACCCGTCGCACCCATGCCCGGCCACCACCGCACCCAACGCCCGCACCAGTTCGGGAGACGCTCCCGCTGAAAGAGGCGGATAAATCGGCACCGCCCCACTAGTCTGCGCTTTTAAGCGAGCCACTTCCCTCTCGTACAGAGCTGCGATTGGCAAAGGCCCTTCCGCCACCCCCGCCGCAGTCTCCGGCAAGTCCAAATCCTCTACCCCGAACATGCGCCACACCAGCGCCAACACCTCGCTCTCGTCCAGCCCTTGAGCGTGCCGACACAAAGCTGCCGTCCACTCCCGCGCCAAGTTGGTCACCCCAGTCGCCCAACCCACCACGCCGCCGTGCGAACTCCCGCCCGTGAGAAAATCCGTCGCCTCTTCCCACTTGCCGTACCAATGCCCACCCAATAGCCCTGTGGAGGCGGGGAATACATCGCTACCAAAGACCTTATCGCGACCCCCGGCCTCCTGCACGGCGGCGCGAAATTCCCCCATGCGCTCGGCTAATATATGAGCGCGGAACTGCACCCAATCGAGCACGGCCCCATCCTGAGCCAACAATCCTAGAAAATCCATCAAACCCGGACGCCCCGCAGCCAAAGCCCGCACGTCTGCCATAGTCAAT
>JAJDYK010000135.1 GCA_022825185.1 Candidatus Latescibacterota bacterium
TGTGCTGGCCTTGCAGGAAATGCAGGACAACAGCGGCGCGGTCAACGACGGCACCACTTCAGCGGACCAGACGGCGCAAACGCTCATTGCCGCCATTGCTGCGGCCGGTGGTCCGAGGTATGAGTACGCGGATGTCGCGCCCCCAGATGGGGCCGACGGCGGCCAGCCGGGTGGCAATATCCGCGTTGCGTACCTCTACCAGCCCGCTCGGGTGGCCCTGATTGGTTCGGTGGAACGCATTGAAGACGACGCCTTCCGCCGCAGCCGCAAACCGCTCAAGGCGGTGTTCGATTTCAAGGGAACCAAGCTGACGGTGATCAACAACCACTTCTCGTCCAAGTTTGGCAGCCCACCCCTCTTCGGTCGAATCCAGCCGCCGACCAATGGCGGGCTTGTCCAACGCCTCGCTCAAGCCGCGTTCATCCACGACCTCGTCGCCGATCTGCTAGCCGCCGATCCCAACGCCAACATCGTCGTGCTCGGGGATCTCAACGAGTGCCCGTTTCCGCTTGCCCCAGTGCAACCGCCGCCGGGCGATGTCCTACAAACGCTCGCCGGTACGCCGCCGATCCTCTTCAATCTCGGCGACGAGGGGGATGGGGATTTGGCCTATTCCTATAACTTTCAGGGAAATTCTCAGCAACTCGACTACCTGCTAGTCAGCGCGGCCCTGCTCGCGCTCCGGCCCGAGTTCGACCACGTCCACGTCAACACCGAGTTCCCCAACCAAGCCAGCGACCACGACCCCATCCTCGCGCGGTTGCTGCTTTATGATCGCCCAGACTAGGAACCCCGCCTTCCACTTCGCCGCATATTGCCCGCACCGCGCTGGCCGCCTCGGGGCGAGTAAAAACTACCGCGCTGCTGGTCAAAGCGGTCGCCGCCCTTGCCCGACCCGCGTCCGGCCTTCTCCTTGCGCTCGTGTGCCTCGCTTAGATGCAGCTTCTGCCCCTCAAATTCCTTGTCGTTGAGATGAGCAATGGCCTCTTCACCCTCGTGCCGGGTCGCCATCTCCACGTAGCCGAAGCCGCGCGAGGCACCGCTCTTCTTGTCTCGGGCGATGGTAGCGGCTACGACCTTCCCGTACGGCTGGAAGAGCTGAACCAGCGCCTCCTTTTTAGTTGTCTTTGCCAAATTGCCCACGTGTATGTTCACAGTGTACTCCTTTCGCTGGCACAGATTTCGGGGTCAATGGTAATTCGGGCGATCAAATCCGTCGAATCGCTCAATTGGTGTGCCATGACTATGCCTCCGTGTTTTAACGTTTTCGCCAGCGCACGGTACCCACTCTATTGGCGACGTACAAAATATATAGCGTATTTCTTTCACCGCTGCATCCGCGTCTTTCCGTACCAATCCATCATCCGCTCCACTATCTCTCCCCGCGATCCCGCATGAGCCGGATCGTCGTACAAGTTGTATAGTTCGTCCGGGTCCTCTTCTAAATGATACAACTCCCCATAGGGTTCCCCAGGGTAAAAAACCAATTTCCATGCCTCGGTTCGCGCCATGATGCGCGGACCGTACTCGGAAAACACAGTCTCGTGCAATGCGGTCTCTTCCCCGCGCAGCAGCGGCTCCAACGAATGTCCCGCCGCCTCAGCCAACGGCCCCAATCCCGCCATTTCCAACAGAGTCGGACCTAGGTCAATCAACTCCACTAGCGGATCGCGCACCCCCAGCCGCTCGACTCCGGGACCAGCAAAAACCAGCGGCACCCGCGCTACCGAGTCGTAGTGGGACGAGAACTTATAGACTTGGTGATGGTCGCCGAGGCAGTCGCCGTGGTCCGAGGTAAACACAAAAACCGTGTTGTCCAGCTCGCCCCGCTCGTCCATGGCCGCGACCATCGCGCCGACCCAATCGTCAATGGCCGTGATGTTGGCGTAGTAGTGCCGGCGCATGCGGCGAATCCGCTCTGGGGTCGCCCGACTCCACCAGATTGCTGCGGGTGCGTGTTTGCCGTCCATGCCCTCCATGGCTCGGCGCTGTGGCGGCGGCTTGGTATCCAGTTCGTTGGGAATCCCCACGGGGTCGGGAATGTCAACGCTTTCGTAGCGCGCCAGCGCGGACGCGGGCGCGTCAAAAGGGTCGTGCGGCCCGGCGAAGCCGCTCCACAGGAAGAGCGGCTGGGCAAAATCGTGCGTGCGAATCGCCTCCACGCTCCAGCGCCCAACGCAGTTGTCGATAAACAAATCTTCGTCGTGAGGCCACACGGTCGCGCCCAAGTAATCCGGCCAATTGGGCACGTCGCGGTAGTAGGTCAGCGCCGGTCGCCTAAGCCCGAATTGCATCAGGTACAAGTCGTAGTCGTCTGGGTCGGGGCCGTGGTGGCCCTGGTGATAGTTCTTGTTTTCGACGACTGTGCGGTGGCGGAAGCCGCATGGCAGGCGAATGGGCGCGGTGTGCATTTTGCCGATGTTGACCGTGTGATAGCCGCCATCCCTAAGCTGCTCGATCCAATTGGGCTGGTCGGGCGTCAGCCACGCCTCGTTGCGGTCAATGCCGTGGGTGTGGACGTACTGGCCCGAGACGATGCTGTTGCGCGACGGGCCGCAAACGGCCCCTTGCACAAAGGCGCGACTGAACGCCACGCCGCGAGCGGCCAGCCGGTCAATGTGCGGAGTGATGACGTGGGTGTAGCCCAAGCAGCCGAGCGTGTCCCAGCGCTGCTGGTCAGTGACGATCAGGACGATGTTGGGCGCGCTATTCTCTGTCTCGCTCATGCTTTGCAAGGGCCTTTTCCAATTCGGGTAGCAGCACGTTTTTGACCCAACTAAAATCTGGGTTGATTGCAAGCGCCTTTGCAAAGGCTGCTCGCGCCAGTGCTAGTTCGCCTCGGTCCTGGTAAGCGAGGCCGAGCCAAGCGTAGGTGCGGCTGTGTCCCCATACAGGATGGATGGGATCGGTTGGCTCCTCCTGGGCGAAGAGTTCGGCGGCGCGCTGGAATCCTCGTAGGCCCTTCTCCTTGCTGCCGCCAAACATTTTAGGGGTATTAAAGTCGCGGATGGCCGTGCACAGCACGACGCGCGGATTGTCGGGTGCGAGCTGCACTGCTTTTTTCAGGGACTGCTGTGCTCTGCGCCCCAGGACTATGCCCTTGGCCGGGTTGAGGCCGATTTGTCGTCCGTACGCGCTCGACAGCAGGGCATAGGCTTCGGCCACTTGCGGGTCGATCTCAGTAGCCTTTTGCAAATGCTCGACAGCGGTCTTGAGGTGCTCAGAAGCCGCGCCTTTGTTTTTTTCGTCAGCGGCTAACAGGTAATCGGCAATGCGGTAATCGGCCAAGGCCATGTAGTAGTGACCCCACGCGGTCCTGCTAGTGTCAGCCAAGGCGCGCTCGAATGTGGCCCTAGCTGCATAGATCGCGTCGAGGGAGCCTCCGTTTTCACCAACTCGCAGCATCTGTTTGCCGCTGACGAGCAGGCTATCGGCAGAGCTTCCCGTCGCCAGCGTTGACGACGCTTGTGCGAATGCAGGAGCGGAGGGCGAAAAGACGAGGGCAAGCGCGAGCAAAAAGCGCAACATACGTATCCTTCCGCTTATTCAAAGAACTGAAGTTCTCCATCCTTGACGACCATTATAATTTGGTCGTACAGTGCATCTCCGTTAGGATCGAAAGAGAACGCGCTTGACTTGCCCAAAATTGTGGGAAAATCCGTCTGTGCGAGTGCGTCCCGAATGGCGGTCGGATGTGTCGATTGTGCTGTCTTAATTGCATTGGCGAGCACATAGAGAGTTGCATACGACTGTGCCGCCCACGGTTCAGGTTCAATACCGTATTTCGCCCGATAGTTCCGAACGAAGGTTTGGTTTCCAGGGGCGTCAGATATACTCGACCATCCGATAAAACCTATTGTTCCTTCGGCACCATCACCCGCCTTTTCGACTTCATCCATGGTTAAATCCGGAGCAATAATCTGAATCGCGTCGGGGAAACCGACCTCGGGTGTTTGGGCGAGAATCCCCGCTATTTCTTGTGAAAGTGCGGAGATAAAGAGTGCGTCCGGCGCCATCGCCACTATATTGGTTAATTGCTGAGAAAAATCGGTATCGCCGGTGTGGAAGGTTTCCTCTATCAGAATCTCGACCCCGTTTGCCTCAAGCACTGTTCTTAGCATTTCGTTGCTACTTTTGGCGTAAACATCAATCTCATCATATATCGTTGCCACTTTTTTATAGCCGAGTTTCTCCTGAGTCTCCATCACACCACTGGGAACGCTTATATTCACGGCGAGACTAGTGCGGAAAATAAAATCCCCGATCCCGCTCAAACCTGCAGCGGAGGAGACCGAACTGAAAGCTATGACCTTATTCTCCTGCGCAATTGGAGCAGCCTCTTTAAGATGCGTCGAGATAGCAAGCCCGACTATGGCAGAAACGCCTTGATCTACCAAGTGCCGTACAGCTTCTTTCGCCCCGTCCACACTGCTCCGATCGTCCACAGTGATAAACGTGAGATTTACATCGCCGCGGTTGTTAATTTCTTCTCGCGCCAATTCAAACCCCCGCTGCATAGGGAAACCATACGGTTTGGCATGTTTCCCTGTCAGTGCCACGACAACACCGATGGGGACGTGTTCATTTACCATCGGCGTGTCTTCGCCACAACTGGCGAGACAAAGCACGAGCAGGGCACAGGCGAGGAAGTCTATTCGCTTGCGTTTTCGCATGGTCGTTTTCCTTATTTAGGCTAATTCTGCCCCGTCATGTCTAAACAGACCATTTCCTTCTGATTTCGCGCATAGAGTCTGCCGTTGGCAAGCGTCGGCACCGTCCAACACAATCCGCTCAGCACCTCTGCGCTCGCTATTTCACGATAAGCTTTGGGTGTCGCCTCGACTAACCCCAACTTGCCGCGGTCACTGAGAATAAGCAGATGGTCTTCTGCAAGTGTGAGCGTGCCTTCACCGAATCCGCGAGTTTTCCATTTTTCGGTGCCGGTATTTGCATCAATACATGTCAAAATAGCATTGTGAAAGCCGTAAAGGTGATTGCCATGCAAAACCGAAGTGGACAATCGATTCTGCAATTTTTTATTCCTCCAAACCTCCTCAACCTCTATCTGGTTTTTTTCTCCTCCATTGTTCAAGGCACTAGATTCAGGAGAATTCATTACTTTGACCTGTACGACTGCCGCTCCACTTCCGTACCCTGATGAGATGTAAATTTTGTCCGGCGCAATGAAAATGGGAGTAGCGGCGTGAACATCAAACCGTCCTGTTCGCCACGGATAGCTCCAGAGCACCTCTCCATTGTCGATTGATACAGAGAGCAGCCGAAGCCCTGCGAAGACAATGAGTTGTCGTATCCTGCCAATTGTAACACCAATAGGCGAAGCATATCCAAGTTTGTCTGTATGGGAACTCCAGAGGACATCACCATTCGTCTTATCAAAAGCCACGATAAACTTTCCATTGCTGCCACCGACCTCAACGAGCAACAGATTGCCTTCCACCAACGGCGAAGAACTGAACCCCCACTTAGGCATATAGCTTCCGAAGTCTTTAATCAAATCGTAAGACCAGACCTTCTCTCCATTCACACTACTGAGTGCGTAAAATTTACCCTGTGCGGACACCGTGAAGAGGAACTCCCCATCGATTGTCGGTGTTGCACGTGGGCCATTACCTCCCTCGTACTCATAGTATGTGCTGTCTGATCGAAACCGCCACATCTCTTCCCCGTTCGAGGCATCAAGACAAATGACAAACTCATCATTTCCTTCCGAGAACATCGTATAGACACGTCCGCGAGCGACGGAAATTCCGGAAAAACCCTCGCCGAGCGGCACTCTCCAGAGGACTCGGGGGCCGCCGTCAGGCCATTCTTTCAGAAGTCCCGTCTCCCGAGAGATTCCGTCCCTATTGGGCCCTCTCCACTGCGGCCAATCCAAAGCACCGGCGACTGACACGCCGCTATAAAGCAGCAAACCTATGATTAAAAACTCTGCAATTTTTTTCATGTTCAACATGCCAGAAGGTCCCATTCGTCAGTGCGTTTGTTCAGTTTTCTTCGGCCCTAGCCGCCCCACAACTCCAACAGTCCGTAAACGCCCCTGGGCACTCCTCGCCGCACGCGGTGCAGGTCCACGGTTCGCTGTCTTCCGCAGCCGTTGCAAACAGAGTGTCGATGTGCGACTTCGCGGCCGCGACCTGTTTGTCGTCCAAGACCCACAACTCCGGCCAGCACTCAATCGGGGGCAATTCCCCTACGCCGCCGAGTAGGTGCTGACCGCGCAAAACGCATTCAATGCCCTGCGCCGCCAGCGAGTTTTTGAGATGACTGAGCATGGCCAAGTCCTGCGTGGTATAAACTCGTTCCATCGTTTGCTTTCTCCTTCGGCGTTACGCGCTGGCCGCAATCCGCTCCCGCAGGGCCGGCAGCAACCGCGCCACTTCATCCTCCAGCAATGCCAGCGCCTCCTCCGCGTCGGCAAACGCTTCCTCGCGCCCGATTTCCTCCAACCGATGCGCGGCGTCGGCCGCCTCCTCTGCTCCGAAAACGTGCGCCGATCCCTTGAGCGTATGCGCGGCCCGCCGCAACTCGGGGCCGTCCGCGCCGGCAATGTGCTCGCGGATCTGCTCCATCAGCTTGGGGCACTCGGCAAAAAACATCTCCGCAAGCTCGCGCAGCATGGCCTCGTCGCCGCCGACGTTTCCGAGTGCGGACTCCCACTCGAAGGGCACCTCGGTTCGGCTGAGCTCACCGTCGAAGCCCGCAGGCGCGAGCAGTCCGTCCCCATCGTTGGGACCGCCACCCTCCACGGCCGCGTACAGCTCGTGCGGGCGCACGGGCTTGGCGACATAACCGTCCATACCCGCTGCCAAGAAGCGGTCGCGGTCGCCTTTCATCGCGTGGGCCGTCATGGCAATGATTGGGACGTGTCCGCCGGTTTGTGCCTCTGCACGGCGAATGGCCGCCGTGGCTTCTAGGCCGTCCATCTCCGGCATTTGCACGTCCATCAGCACCACATCGAAGGGTTGCGCGGCCACCTGCTCCACGGCTGCGCGGCCATTGTTGACTACCACTACCGAGTGACCGCGCTCCTCCAGCAGCCGCACGGCCACCTGCTGGTTGATCGCCCCATCCTCGGCCAAGAGGATGCGGCGTGCTGTCCGGCCCCAGCCCTCGACCGCCACCGACTCGCCCCTAGGCGCTTCACCGCTCCTTGTTTCCTTCAACGGACCGGCTGCGACAGCCGCGCCAATGGCCTCTAGCAGATCGGATTGCTTAACCGGCTTGAGCAGGCTGTGGGCAATGCCCAAGGAGCGCGAGCGAGCGCTGTACCCGGCTCGGTCGGCCGAGGAAAGCAGCAGTACCGGCACTTGGGCAAACGCCTCGTTCTCGCGGATTATCGCCACCGTTTCTAGGCCGTCCATCTCCGGCATCATCAGATCCATCAGCACTATGTCGAACGGCTGCGTCGCGGCCTCTAAGGCGGCGATGGCAGCCAAGCCGCTCTCCACGAGCTCAATTTCCATTTCCCAGCTTTTGAGGATCTCTTCAAGAATCCGCCGATTGGTCGCGTGATCGTCAACAACCAAGACCCTTAGCCCCCGCAGCGAGACCAAATCGGTGCGCTTGGTTTTCGGCGTTCCCAGCCCAAAGCGGACCGTGCAGTGAAAAGTGCTGCCTTTGCCCTCCTCGCTCTCGACCCAGATGCGGCCCCCCATCAGCTCGACTAGCTGCTGCGAAATGGCCAAGCCCAAGCCGGAGCCGCCAAAGCGCCGCGAGGTCGATTCATCGACTTGGCTGAAGGAGTCGAAAATCTGCGCCTGTTTCTCCGGCGCAATGCCGATCCCGGTGTCGCGCACCCACAGACGCAGACACACCGCGTCCGACAAAGCCTCTTCTACGGCAATGCCAACTTCTACTTCGCCTTCCTCGGTAAACTTGACGGCATTGCCCACCAAGTTGATCACCACTTGGCGCAAGCGGCGCGGGTCGCCGATCAAGCGGTCGGGCACGTCCGAAGGAATGTGGTACACAAGCTCTATGTTTTTGCTCGCCGCGTGCATGGCCAAGGTCTGTACGGCATTGCCCACCTCGTCGCGCAGATCGAACTCGATCTCCTCCAGCGCCAAGCGTCCTGCTTCGACTTTGGAGAAGTCGAGGATGTCGTTGAGCAGGGACAGCAGGGACTCCGCCGACTGCTGCACCAAGGTCAAGTAGCTGCGCTGCTGAGATTCGAGCCGGGTGCGCCCCAGGAGCTCGGTCATGCCGATGATGCCGTTCATTGGGGTGCGGATCTCGTGGCTCATATTGGCCAAGAACGCGCCCTTGGCTTGGTTGGCTGCTTCGGCTTGCTCTTTGGCGTCGCGCAGGGCCTCCTGCGACTCTTCAAGGGCCACCAGAGCCTCGTGCTCGGACTGTGCCGTCTCCGCAGTTAGGCGGTATTGCTCTTGTAGTTGCTCTTCCGAGCGCCGCCTTTCCGCATCGACCCGCGAAAGCGACGCGGCGTTCCACCAAATGAGCAGGGCAAAGGCCAAGATGTTGAGCACCGTAAAGAGCGAGAGGCCAAACTCGTGGCCATAGTGGCTCTCGCCCTGCATCCGCACCCAGTCGAGTGCGAGGGGAATGGCAAAGGCGGCCGGCAACAGGCGGCGCGCCACCGAGCCGCCCTCCGTAGTGCTAATGATGGTGGCGACCGGCTCGCGGTGCGGGCGAGCGCACAGCAGGCCAAAGCAGAGGATGAGAAACTCGGTCGCCGTATCCGGGACGACTGGCACATACCCGGATACCCCATAGAGCAGCAGCACGTTGTGGAAGTAGCTGCTCATCGACAAGAGCCCAATGGCCGTTGCCGCGATCCCGCATATCTGCCACAGATACGCGTGGCCCCTCACCTGCACGTCCATCAGCACCAACGCCAAGCCGATCAGCAAAAAGGAAAATGCCGCATTGGGCGACATCCGGTAGCCACCCAGCTTGAAATAAAAAAGGTAGGTATCGACGCCTCGCTCCCAGTTGTACTGATAGCCGATTAACTTGAGCACGGCGATCACTACTACGGTCGCCCCCAGCACCAGGCCCACATACCGCCGCCAGCGGCTCAGCGGCTCGGCCTGCAACAACAAAAGCGCCGCACCGGCCAAAATGAACTGCATCGCCACCAGCGGGTGCGTCGCCACCCAACTGACGTGCATGAAGCTTTTGAGGTATTCGTCGTCGGTGTGCCAGCCCCACAGCACCAGCACGCCCGCTAGCACGGTCGTGAAGGCGGCCAGTCGCGCCAGCCAGCCAGTCCCGCGAAGGAAGCGGGGATCTCCCCCCATAGCTAACCTGCTACGGCCTCCCGGATAGACCGAGCCAAGCTCTCGCCATTGATCTGCGTTTTGATTAGGTAATCGCGAGCGCCGGCCGCCACGGCCTCTTCGGCGAGCACTTCGTCATCGAGGCCCGTCAGGACCAGTACGGGGATATTCGGGACGGTCGCTTTGACGCGCTCGAAGGTGGCCAGCTCCTGACTGTCGGGCAGTACTAGGTCGAGGAGGATCGCGTCGATGCCACCGGCTTCTAACCGCGCCAAGCCGGCCGCTAAGTTATCGACCGCTTCCACGGCAAATTCCGGTTTTAGAAAGCCCTGCAACAAGCGGGCGTGAATGGGATTGTCCTCAAAGAGCAGGACGGATATCGGGGAATTAGTCATAGTGCGTTATTCATCCATTCGGTGGGACCGTAATCCGGTTGTATGAGCTATAGCAATCCTGCGATTCGAGCGGCGGATCGTCTTGTGAACTATATCTGCGTCCATCTGCGGATTATCTTATGTACCTAGTCGTAATTGCTCGGCACGTGGTCGCCCAAAAGCCGCCGCTGCCGCGGCGTAGCCCGCGCCAACAGAGCCGCGTCGAATTGGAATTTATTCAGATAGGGTGGGTACTTCTGGGTGATAATGCGCTGGGCGTAGTGTACTTGGAGCAGGTAGCGCGTCTGGTCGCTCGTATTGGCCGTGCCTCGGTGCCAAACCTCGCAGCGGAACAGCACGCAGTCGCCGGCCTTGCACAAGATACTCTGCTCTTCGACGCCCTTAAAACTAGTCTCGCCCGCTCGGGGCCGCCGACCCGCACGGTGGCTGCCCGGCACGAAGCGAGTCGGCCCCAGCTCCTCGGTCAGATCGTCGAGATAGTAATGGGCCGTAGTGATAAAAATCGGAATCTCTACCGCTGGGTGGTCCATGACTTCTTCCGGCAGGGTCAATGGCTGCCAGTCGGCGTGCAGGGTTTGGTCCGGGCGGCCCGGGCCGGTTATCCAAGCCGTCATGCCGATGCAGTGGCAATCGTCGCCGTGTACTGCTTCGACTAGGTCGATGATTTCGGACCGGTCCAAGTACTGGGCGAAGATCGGGTCGCGGTTGAAGGCGTTGTTGATGCTCTTGTTGAGGAAGCCGTGCGCGGCCGAGTCGGTGTGGCGGTCGTAGCTTTCCTCCAGCACGGTCAGCTCATCCATGGCTCGGCGCAACTCGGCGATTTCTTGCTCGTTGAGCACTTGGGGAAAGTAGGCGTACCCATCTTCCTTCATCGCCTGCACATAGCTTTCAAGGTCGGGCCGCGCCACCAACGGCAACGCCGTTGTCATAAAACCTCTCCTCAAACTAGAAGACGCCTTGTAATTCCTAATTAATAATACGGGTTTTCTCCCGCAGCGTGATCCGTCGCGTCAACCACGTCTTCCACCTCGGGCACGGCCTCCTTGATCATGCGAATGATGCCCTGTTTGAGCGTCACATCCGCCTGACCACAGCCCTGACAGCCCCCGCCCATCTGCACAAATACCGTGTTGCCTTTAATGTCCACCAAGGTCACCACGCCGCCGTGCGAAGCCACGCCCGGGTTGATTTGCGTTTCGATGACGCGGTGGACGGTCTCGGCCATCGGGCCGCTCAGGTGCGCGGGCATCTTGCGCGGGCGCTCGATCTTGAAGCCCGAACCCATAAGCCCATCTACGTAATCCACCTTGGCTTCCGCCAGCAGATCGGCACTTTCGGGATCTATGTACACGTCAAATCCCTCGAAGTGGACGACCTGATCGTCGCCGCCTATCTGCTGGTCGGATATGAATGCCAGCTTATAGTCAACCTGCTTGGCGGGGTCGAGGCGGGCACCAATGCGCAAACCCTTGACCGGCTTGTCGCTTGCGGCGACTAGATTGGCAATTTTCTCTTCTGCTGCTTCAGTAATGGTAATCATGGTCTGTCCTCCGTCGAGACGTAACTGTTTGATAATACCGAGACAGTGGGCGGCGGCGCAAGCGGCCCATTCCTAGAATCTCGGGTCAACCGGCGCACTTTCCAACGCCAAGACCCCAAAGACGCATTCGTGTACCCGGCGCAAGGGCTGTCCGGCGACAAACCGCTCCAAGCCCTCCACCCCCAGCGCAAATTCCCGCAGGGCCAACGCCTGCTTGCCCTTGAGGTTGCGGCGGCGCAAAAGCTCTATGCGCTCCGTGTACTCAGGCCCGTAGATCAGCCGCAAATACGCGCGGCCTCGGCACTTGAGCGCCGGCTGGACGAGGCCGCGTTCGCCTGTGCAGACGAAGTCTAGAGGCTTCGCGACGAATCCTTCGCTGCCG
>JAJDYK010000107.1 GCA_022825185.1 Candidatus Latescibacterota bacterium
ATCTATGCGGCGTTCTCCTTAGAGTGGCTGCGCATCAAGCAACGGATGAATCCGTTTGCCCTCCGATCAAAACTCTATCTCAAGGCCATTCGACACGCCTTTGACGAATTACAGCAGCTAAAGGCTGCGTAACATCACTTAGGTAATACCCTGTATAAGCAGGCACGATATGAGGAAGCCCTTAAGGCGGCTCGTGTCGCAGTAGAGCAATGCTCTGATTGCGCTCAGGCGCATACTACCCTCGGCGTCACATTCGCTGCGCTAGGTCGCTTCGAGGAGGCAGAAACCCATCTGCGCCGTGCCATCGCGCTTGACCCACAGGAAAAGACTTTCCATCTCAACTTAGGTGACGCCCTGTACAAGCAGGGTCGGTATGAGGAAGCCCTTGAAGCGACCCGCGTTGCTATAGAACAAGATCCAGACTTCTTTGACGCCCATATTAACCTCGGCGCGATTATCGGTAAGCTAGGTCGTTTTGAAGAAGCAGAAACCCATCTGCGCCGCGCTATAGCACTCAATTCGCAAGATGTTGATCTCTTCCGAAAGTTGGCTGAGGTACTCACGCCACAGGGACGCTACGAAGAAGCCATTGACGTTCTAGCACAGGCGGTGGCGTTGGATCCGGCCTCATCGCAGGCAGCGGAGTTGCATTTTCTCATGGGGATGGCAGCCGAGGAGAACGGGCAACCCGAGATGGTGGGATACTACATGCGCGCCCTTGAAATAGACCCACATCATACGAAGGCTATCCGTAGGCTAGCCCATCTGCAGTTAGAGCATCAGCACTATGATGAGTCGCTGGAACTTTTTCAGCGGCTCATCGAGATTAATTCTGGCGACGCAGTGGCCTATGGCAACATGGGCATCGTCCTCTTCTACTTGGGCAGGAGTGACGAAGCGCTGCAATACTTCGACCAAGCACTCTCCCTCGATCCTACCCTAGAAAACGCTCGTGCCAATCGCGAGGCGGTGCTAGAGGCGATGGAAGGGAATTAAGGAATGCCCAACTCCCGCCGATACACCTCGTCTGCATGGGCCTGCAACTGCCAGTAGGGCACCCGGATCGTCTGTATCAATTCGCCGCGTCCGCCATCGCCGTCCTCCCAGCGCACAATCCGATGCGGATAGGCCCTTTCCGTCCATAGCGTCCGCTGCCGCTGGCCGATGTGCAGTTCCCACCGCACGCTGGCTAGCGCACCGGCTGCCGTCTCGATCTGTTCCTCGGCGGCCTTGTGGATTCGCCCGGCCACGGTCGCATGGGGCTGATGCGCCTGCCGAAGCTGCCAAAAGCTCGGCAGCACCTCCACTTCCCGGACCTCGCCCAAAGCCATAAACGGCCCTTGCAACTCTCGGATGCGGATCAGTAGGTGATCCTCGCTGGCGAAGTTTTCTGGTTGCTTTAGCTGATAGGCACCCCGGCCCTCGCTGGCAAAATAGCTGCTGATGCGCCCGTCGATCTGGCCGTTGCGGAACAGGGCCTCGTCAAAGACCTGCCCGCACCACTCTTGCGCGCTGAACGAAATGCGCCGCAGCTCAAAGGGGTGCCGCTCGCCCGCCACTTGGCTGAACACCGAGGTCATCACCGAGTAGTCGTAGATCCCGGTCGTAAAGTTGAGGATATGGTTGAGCTTGAGCGCGTAGAATTGGTCGGCGTCCGGCGTCGGCGGATCGGCCTTGATAAAGGTCTGCCGATGCAGGCTCTCGGTCACGAAAATCATCACCCCGTACCCCTGCCGCAGCTCGCCGTAGCGCGGCTGAACCACCTCATAGCTAGAGAGCTCGGCCTTCCCGTCGGCCCAATGCGCGTAAAAATCCACCGCACCTGTTTGGGCCGCGCCGAGCAACATTGATCCTATGATCCATTTTATCATGGCTGCCTCTCTTTCTCGTAGATTGAAATAATATGAAAAATCCATTGACGTATTGCTTCCCGGTTGACTATATTTACAGAAGTTTGGTATATAGAACAGCTTATTGGTAGCTTAAACACTTATTCCCGCAACCAATCTGATGGTCGCCTTATCTGGCCGGAGCTATCTCGTGGAACTTAGCAAAACCCCCAGCACCTCAGACTCTCCGCTCGACTTATCGCAACTGCCTCGGCACGCCGAAGCTGTCGTCGCCGAAATTTTGGCTCCTGCGCGCTTGGCCGCCCGCCTGCGCGAATTGGGCTTTTTGCCCGGTGAGCACTTGCGCGTTTTGCGCTCTGGGACCGCGATCATCGTCCAAATAGGACAGACCCGCCTTGCGCTCCGGCGCAGGGATGCCGCCGCCATCCGCCTCGTCCCCTAGTTTTTCCTGCTCAGCAGACGCTCTGTGCGGACCTTCGCACTTATTGGCAATCCCAATACGGGCAAAACCACGCTTTTTAACGCGCTGACCGGCCTTGCGCAGCACTCCGGCAACTATCCGGGCGTCACGGTGGAATACAAAGTGGGGACCCTGACGCTGGATGGGAAAGACGCGCTCGAACTAATTGACCTGCCCGGTGCCTATAGCCTCGCCGCGCACTCGCCCGACGAGATGCTGGCCATTGACGTGCTCTTGGGCCAACAGCAAGACGCGCCGTCCATAGATGGCATCTTGGCGGTCGTTGATGCCAGCAATCTGCGGCGCAATTTTTACTTGGTTTCTCAACTTGCGGAAATAGGATTGCCCTTGGTCGTGGCCCTCAACATGGGGGACATAGCCATCCGGCGGGGCATTCGCATCGATGCCCGTGCTTTGTCCGAGGCGCTTGGTGCGCCAGTGGTGCCCATCTGCGCCCACCGACGGCAGGGATTGGACGAGTTGCGACGCACGTTGGCGGCTTTGAGTGCGGATCCCGCACCCGCGCAGACGCAGCGGGTGGAACTGCCGGACCAGCTTCAGCGCGCCACTGACGAGTTGCAAGCCGCAGTCCCCGGGCCGCTCTCTTCGGTAGAGGCCCTGCGTGCGCTAGTTGATGAAGACGGCTATGCCGAGCGCCGCTTGTTGGCGTCCGCTGGCGATGGAGCCGCGGATCGCTTGCACGGCCTGCGCACGGCCGGTGCGGATGCTCTGTCCGAGCTAGAAAGTAACGCCCGCTATGCTTGGATCGACGGCCTGCTCGCGCAGGCGATTGACCAGCCCAGTCGCCTAGAGGGCCGCCGCTCTGATCGGGCCGACCGCATTCTCGCGCACCGCCTCTTCGGCGTGGCGATTTTTGTGCTGGTCAACGTCTTGGTGTTTGAAGCCATTTACACGTGGTCGGGGCCGCTGATGGATGGCATTGACGCGCTCTTTGCCGCCTGCGGCGACCGCGCCGCGGCGCTCATTCCCCCCGGTGCTCTGCAAAGCCTCGTCGTCGATGGCCTCATTGCCGGCGTCGGCGGCGTGCTCATCTTCCTGCCGCAGATCGCCATTTTGTTCTTTTTTATCGCCCTGCTCGAAGACAGTGGCTACATGGCGCGGGCTGCGCTGTTGATGGATCGGCTGCTCACCCGCGTGGGGCTGTCTGGCACGGCCTTCATGCCCCTGCTGTCCAGCTTTGCCTGCGCCGTCCCGGGCATTATGGCCGCTCGCACCATTGAGGATCGGCGCGATCGCTTTGCCACCATCTTGGTCGCGCCGCTGATGAGTTGTTCGGCGCGCCTGCCAGTGTACGTGCTCTTCATCGGAGCCTTTGTCCCGGACCGCTCGCTGTTGGGTGGGGTCATCGGCTTGCAGGTGCTGACCCTGCTCGCCTTCTATTGCCTCGGCGCGCTCGTCGCCATCCCAGTAGCTTGGTTGCTCAAGCGGACCTTGCTCAAGGGCGATCCTCCGCCCTTTCTGCTGGAGTTGCCTTCGTACAAGACGCCCGACCCGCGCACGGTGCTGCTGCGCGTGTACCACAGCAGCCGGGCCTTTGTCGTCCGCGCTGGCAGTCTCATCTTGGCGACGACGATTGCGATGTGGGCGCTGGCGTACTTCCCGCGCTCGGAAGCCGTGGTCGAGCGCCACCAAATCGAGCGCCAAGCGGTCGCGCCCGCAGTTCTCGACGCCTTGGAAAAGCGCCAAGCGGCTGAGTTGGTGGAAAACAGCTATCTCGGTCAGGCCGGGCACTGGGTTGCGCCGGCTGTGCGTCCTTTGGGATGGGACTGGCGCATTGGCATGGCGGTCATCGCCTCTTTCCCGGCTCGCGAAGTCATCATCTCGGCCTTGGGCACCATTTACAGCCTCGGCGCGGGCGAGGACGAAGGCTCCGAAAGCCTGCGCGCGACCTTGGTCGCTGCTACGTGGCCGGATGGTCGTGCGATTTATACCCTGCCGGTGGCGCTGTCGATTATGGTATTTTTCGCGCTCTGCGCCCAGTGCCTCTCGACCTTGGTCGTCATAAAAAAAGAAACCGGCTCCTATGGCTGGTCCCTGTTCAGCTTTGGCTATATGACGACCCTCGCTTATCTCGGCGCGTTGGCGGCCTACCAAGTCGGCACGGCTCTGGGACTTTGAAATGGACTGGCAAACGCCGGTAGCCGTCGCCGTTGCCGCGCTCGCCGCTGCGTACGTGTTGTGGCGTTTGGCGCGGCCTTTTTTCCGCGACAAATCCCAACGCGACGAACCATTGCAGATTGGGGACTCGGACGACTAGCTGCGGCGATCTGGGTGCTGGCGATTGTGTTGGATTACCCCGCTCGCCGCAAAAATCGCTTGCCCGCGAGCTGATCCACTAGACCGTCGAGTTCCAGCCTCAGCAGTACGTCGAGCAGGGTCGCGGGCGGCAGGGCGCTGTGTTCGGCGAGTTCGTCGATGTGCCGAGGTTGGCGCGAGAGTAGGGCATAGACGCTCTCGTCCTCTGGGGGAAGAGCGGGCGTGGGGACGGGTGCGCTTTGCGGGCGCGGTACTGCCCACATGGTCAATTCCTCTAGTACATCCTCGACGTTCTCGACTAGCTTCGCTCCGTCTTTGATGAGTTGATGGCAGCCCGCGTTGCGGCCCGAGCGCACGTCTCCAGGAATGGCAAATACCTCGCGGTTTTGCTCCAGTGCGTGCTGGACTGTAATCAGTGCGCCGCTCTTTTGCGGGGCCTCGACGATGACCACCCCCAAGCTCAGCCCGCTGATGATGCGGTTGCGGCGCGGGAAGGCTCCCCGCTCTGGCTGTGCCCCCCAAGCAAACTCGGAGACGATGGCCCCCCGTTCGCGGATTTGGCGGTAGAGTGGGGTGTGAGTGCGGGGATAGGGCACGTCGGCCCCGCAGCCCAGTACGGCGATGGTGCGTCCGCCGGCTGCGAGCGCGGCCGCGTGGGCGGCCGCGTCGATGCCGAAAGCCATGCCGCTGACGATGCAGATGCCTTGGGCTACTAGCTCGCGGGCTAGTTCGGCGGCGATCAGCTTGCCACTGTCCGATGCCTTGCGCGAGCCGACGATGGCTATGGTGGGCGGGACCAAGTCGTCCGGCCCCAGCGCAAACAGCACGGGGGGCGGCGCGGCGATTTGGCCCAGTAGTGGTGGATAGTCCGCGTCTGCTGGGGCTAGACAGCGCCCGCCAGCCGCGCAGAGCCGCTGCCACTGCTCGGCGGCCCAAGCGAAGTCGGTCGGCGTGGGACGTTGTTCGGGCGCGTTGGCCCCCACGGCCGCAGTCCAATTTGCGGCGGCGAGGGCTTCTTGCGCCGAGCCAAAGTGGGCGAGCAAGCGCCGCACGCGCTTGGGCCGCTCGGCTTGGTTCAGCGCGAGAAGCGCCTGCACTTCGCGTTGAGACTCAGGCACTTTGAAATTTCTCCCGCAGGCGTCGCTCGATACAAGGCGGTACGAACTGGTTCAATTGCCCACCCATTTGCGCCACTTGGCGCACGACCGACGAACTGAGATACATGTACTCGGCCTTGGTCATTAGAAAGACCGTATCGAACTCTGGCCATAGCGAGCGGTTGGTCAGGGCCATGGCAAACTCGTTCTCGAAGTCGGTCACCGCCCGCAGGCCCCGCACGGCTGTGCGGATGTTGTGCTGCCGCGCATAGTCAACGGTCAGGCCGTCGTGGAAATCGACCTTGGCTTGGGGCCAGTCGCTGATGGCCTCGGAGATCATCGCCCGGCTCTCCGCCAGCGAAAAGAGCGGCTTTTTGTTGGGATTAATTGCCACCAGCAGGGTGACTTGGGAGAAAATGCCCAAGGCCCGCTCTAGGATGTTTAGGTGGCCAAAGGTGATGGGGTCGAAGCTGCCGGGGTAGATGGCCGCGTCTGCAAAGCGGTTCATCAGGGCCCGTCCACAGTGATGTCCACGGCCGCATAGAGCCGCGCTTGCACCCAGCCGTTTTCATCGTTTGTGACGGGCATGAGCAAAACCTCGCCGAGGGTTACGACTTCTTCGGCCTGTTGAAACTGCTGCAAGAAAGCGTTGATCTGCTGAGGGGAGCCAATGCCCCGCAGTTTTTGCCGTTGGCGCGTGTGCTCCGACGACAAGGACTTATGGATGGGATCGTGGATCGACAGGCTGTCTAGGCCACTGGCGTCGGCCCAGCGAGCCACCTTGCCGAAGAATTGCTCCGCTTGGTCGGACGAGAGGACAGCCGGTGGAGGGGTATTCCGCTCGGCAAAGCGGCCTTGGAATGAAAAGCGCAGCGTGCGCTCCTCCCACCAAGTCGAAAACGATACCCGCGATGGCAACGCCTGCAAGCGAAGCCGAAACTCGCGCAGTGCTTTGTACGAGGGACTAGCCCCCTCCAGCCAGTATTCCCCGATTGAGTTGCAATTCAGTGACGCGACGCGAATCCCGGTGGGAACCTGTTCGTCAACCCGCATGACTTGGTGGCAGGCTGTGCTGCGCTGGGGCGAAGGGGCTTGGGATGGTGTTGCTTCTGGCTGGACCACGGGACTTGACGCGATCTCCGGCTCAGGACTCGGGGTCGCCTCTTGTTGCGTCGTAGCACTGCGGGCGATCTCTTGCTGTGCAGTGGGCTTGGGGGCGGTTTCTTGCACGGGTATAGAAGTAGCCTCTTCGGAGCTTGGAATGGCCTCCCGCTGTGCCTCTTCGGCCTCCCGCTGTGGTGCGATTTCTTGCTGTGCTGCGGCGATGAGGGCGGAACTCGCGCTAAAAATCGGCCTCGTCAGCGCGGGAAAAAAGTGGTAGATGCCGTATAGTCCGCCACAGACGACTAGTACCGAAAGCAAGGCTTTGGACCAAGGCGACCGCCCTTGGCGACCGAGAAGCTCGATGTGGATCATCGCGCCAACCCCCGCTGAGCCAGCCCAACGGCAATGGCATACTCGGATCGCTGCGCGGGTGGGGTGCTATCGAGCAGCTTGGGTTTGATCGCGGCGAGTGGGTCGAGGATTGAGTGCGGCACCCCCAAATGCGCGGCCAAGTCCTCGCTCCAATACACGAAGCCGGATCCCCACAGGCGTTGGAGGCCGTTGCCGCTGGCACTTAGCAGCTTGTGCGCTGCGCCTTCTAAGGCTGCGGGCGCGTCATCCTCTTGCTCCCAGCAACAACTGGTCACTGCGCACAGTTCGCCTTCCTCTATTAGCAGGAGCCAAGCCTCGCTCGCATCCGCGTAGAGCAGCAGCGAGAATGTATCTTTGGCGAGCAGATTGGCGCATTCGCTGGCGTTGTAAAGGGCAAAAGGCACTAGATCCACGTCGAGCCGACCGACCGCTGCGGCCTTACCTAGGGCGCGGTAGCCATCCAGTGCGCGGTGGCGCGCCGCCACTACAAAGCCCCATTGCGAGGTCAGCACAAAATCGCAGCTAAACGCCTTTGCGTCTTCGGTCAAGAGTTGCTCGGCTTCCCACAGGAGTTGTTCGCGGTTTTCGCGCTCAGTCCTCGCTACGAGAGGCCGACGCTGAATGAGACCCAAGCGCCGGTCTAGCGAGAAACAAGCAGTGCTGTAGTCGAAGTCATAAGTCGCCGCGAGCGCGGCTAATTTGGTGGCTAGCTCTTGTCGCTGCTGTTCGTCGCCTAGGGACACCGGATCAAAGGGGCGCTCCAGCCCTTCGGCTGTCAAGACTAGCGGTCGGATGCCAGCGCGGTCAGCGTCTAGGGCGGCGATGCGCATAGTCTGGCCGCTGATGTGAATCCCGGTGGCCTTTGTCCTACCAAATCCAAACAATCCCAACCCCTTCTTCTACAAAGTGGCCTCTACTCCACTGTGAGCAAAGGACGAAGCTTTTCTAGCGTCTTCGCACCGATGCCATTGACTTCGGCTAGCTGCTCCAGCCGTGCAAAAGGACCGTGCTCGCGGCGGAAGGCGACGATCCGCGCGGCGATCTTGGGGCCGATTGCCGGCAGTGCGACTAATTCTTCTACCGTAGCCGAGTTGAGCGACAGCGGCCCCTGCTCGGCTACTACCACTTGGCGCGGTGGCGGCGGAGCGACTGCGCGCGGCACGACGCTAAATTCCTCTGACTGCGAGGGGCGATACCAATCGCCGATGGCGACGAGCATCCCAATGAGCAAGGCCGCTGTCAGGCCGATGAGCGCGCGTTGCTCGCGTTGATTGAACAAATAATACCTCCCACAGCCGCGTCGGGCAATATGCTTTAGCGGAGGAAGAACGTGCCCGAAAGCCGCACTTCGCGGATTTTTCGCGTCTTGTCTCTGAGGTGGTCTTTGTTGTTTTCGATGCGAATCCGCCCTTCGC
>JAJDYK010000317.1 GCA_022825185.1 Candidatus Latescibacterota bacterium
GGGTCCGAGTCCGCAGACAGAGCCACCAGAGAGCCACCGGCAATAGCAACAGGGTATTGCTGCGCGTCTCGACCAGCAGGCCCAGTAGTGCCCCGGCACCAGCAGCCGACCAATAGCTAGGCCGGTCGGCACAACGCACCAATTGGACCACCAAGAGCAACTCGATGAAGATGGTCAGAGTGGTGGCCAGCAATTCGCCGTTGTAGAGCACAAAGGGCCAATACCCAACTGCCATCAGGCCGGCGAGCAAAGGAGTAGGAGCGGGGAAAAAGCGCCGGGCAATAGCGTAGAGCAGGACGCAGGAAAAGGCCCCAAGGACGGCTTGGAACAGGCGCACGCCCCCAAGTCCGGCATCGCCCAGCTTGAGCAGGGCCAACAACGCCGGATAGAGCGGTCCGTGGACGTAGATGCGAGGAGTGGAAAACCACCCCCCGCCTTCGAGCAGGGCCTGGGCTAGATGATCGTACTCCCAAGCGTCGAGAATCAGGGTGTGGAAGTAGAGTGTATCGCGGATTTCCACCAAGTAGGCCAGACGCAGGATCAGGGCCAAGAGGAAAAGGGCGACGACATGGCGGCTGTTTATGGACATGGACAAGACGCCGACAGCAGGGGCCTGTTTTTCGACAATGCGGCGCTATTGGCTATTGGGGGCCGTCTTTTTTACGGAGTATGATCGCTTTCTGCACAAACTTGATAGGCGGTGTATTTGAGATTTTTGCCCCGGGCCTTTTCCACTGGATAGCGCTGGGCCGAGATGGCCAATTTCTCCTCCAGCATTTGCGCGGCGTCCAAGCCTAAGCGGTCGCACATAAGCAGGACAAAATACAGCGCGTCGGCCAATTCGTGACCGATAGCCCGGCGGAAGGACTCGTCCTCTAAGCGGGTGGCGATCTCTTGGTCGGAGCGGAAGCGAAAGTGCTCCAAGACTTCGGCCGCTTCAGTCGAAAGACCAATGGCCAAGTCCTTGGGAGTGTGGAATTGCGCCCAGTCGCGCTCCTCCACGAAGCGGCGAATTTCCGCGGTGAGTTGGGTCAGCGTAGCGTCGCTCACTAGTACCCCAACCCGCGCAAATAGTCGCGCATCCCCGCACTCCGCCGCGCCTCGCTGACTGCGTCCTCGCCCTCGTAGGCCGGCTCTCCCGGACAACTGGTCACCCAGCGGTCGAAGCCCCGTTCGGCGAGCGTGTTGAGTACCCCGGCAAAGTCGAGGCACTCGCCCTCGCCGACCGAAACCCACTCGGGATTGTAGCGCCCCGGCTCGCGCACCGTGCAAGATATATAGTCCTGTAGGTGGACGTAGTTGAGCTGGTGCCAAAAATCCGTCAGCGACTGCACTGGATCGTAGTCCCACAACTCGGCGTGCGAGACATCGATGCACAGCCGCGTCTTGTCCAGCAAACTCATGTACAGCCGCCAGTCTTCGGCCGAATCCACCAGCAAGTTGGTGTGGATATGATAGCTTAGCTCCAGCCCGTACTGGGCCGCGTACTCGGCCCACTGCTCGGCCCCCTCGGCCGCCCGTTCGATATCAGCGCGTTCCGCCGGTCGTCCCTCTGGCTTGCGACCGCTCATAAACATGAAGCAATCCACGCCCATCTCCGCGGCGAAATCCATTCGCCGCTTGTTGCGCTCGGTGTGCTCCCAGTCGCGGTCTTCAGGTGAGCCACTGGCGGTAAATACGCACAGCGGCATGTCCGCGTCCTCGCACACTTGCTTCAGTCGCTTCGGCGGCCCCAGCCAGTCGAGCGGTAACCGCCCCTCCCAACCGTCCCAGCCGGCCTTTTTGAGCTCGGGCAGGGCCTTTGCCAAATCCGGCTGCCGCCAGCGCAGGGTCGCGTATCCCATCTTGAGTGCCATAATCCGACTCCTTGGTTGTGGTTTCAATAAAATCCTCTGGGCAAAGTTCGTTGCCCTTTACTGACATCGCAACGATATTTTTCTCTATGGAAAATGCACCTTCTCTCTCGCGCGGCCAAGTGCATCGCGCCCTCCGGTCCTTCGTCGTCGCCAGCGGCTTGTGGGGCGCTTGGGGGCAAGCCTGTGGGTTGGGAACGGCGGCCTTTACTGGCTTTGCGCTGTATTTAGGTGCCGACGGTGCCTTCATCGCCCTCTTCACCTCGGCCGCGTATTTCTTAGCCCTGACGCAATTGCTCGCTCCCCTGTTGAGCGCCCGCGTCCGCGACAAGAAGCGCTTTGTAGTCTTCGGCGGCTACGTGGAAATCGCCTTCCGCGGACTACCGCTGATCATTCCCCTCTTCGTCCCAGAGCAATACCGGCTCCCGGCCTTGGTGGCGATGGTCTGCCTCAGCATGTTCAGCGGCTATGCGATTTCGCCCTTTTACAGCACTTGGATCGCCAACGCCGTGCCGGAGAATATCCGCGCGCGCTTTGCCAGCCGCCAGACCATCGTCAGCACCATAGTGGCTATGATTATCGGTTTCGCGATCGGCCAATTCCTCGACCTTTTCCCCGACGGAGGCGGCTTTGTCTGGGTCTTTGCCGCCGGGTCGCTCTTTGGATTCTTGGGCTACTCTAATCTCCTCCGCGCCCCCTTTCCCCAACAAACGGCCGCCAGCGACGAACAAAGCACGCGCTTGCGCGACCTTGTGCAACCCTTCTACGACGCCAACTTCCGCCGCGCCGCGCTCTTTTTTGGCCTGTGGACCTTTGGCATTGGGCTAGCTGGACCGCTCTACAGCGTCTTCATGCTCGACCGCCTGCAGATCTCCTATACCGAGGTCTCGATTTTCAACGCCCTATTCATGCTGACCAGCATCGTCGGCTATCGGCTCTGGGCTGGCCTCATCGACCGCTTCGGTGCCAGACCTGTCCTGCAAATCCTGATGACGCCGGCCGCGTTCTTGCCTCTTATTTGGACCTTTAATCAGCCAGGGGCTTACCATTTAGTACCCGTGGCCTTGATCCTCAGCGGCATTCTATTCTCAGGGATCGGAGTGGGCATCAACCCCCTGCTCTACGGCCTGTTGCCCCAAGGCGAAAAGCGCACGATGTACCTAGCGACTTGGTCGGTAACAGTCAACTTAATGGGCGCGCTCGGCCCCTTGTTGGGCGGCCTACTCGTCGCCCAACTAGAGGGCTTGCGCTTTTCCGTATTCGGCGTGCCCATGGGCGATTTGCAAGTCATCTTTGCCCTCAGCGCCTTGGTCCGGCTAGCGCCTTTGTTCATCCTCCGTACCGTCAAGGACGCGCGGAGTGCAACCTCGCGCAGCCTGCTCTCGCGGATGCTGCGCGGCAATGTCCTCAGCTACGCCTACAACGCCACCATCTTCAGCCTAGCCACAGCCGAGGGAACCAGAGCGCGCGCAGCCGAGGCCCTA
>JAJDYK010000051.1 GCA_022825185.1 Candidatus Latescibacterota bacterium
CCGTCGCAACCCCAAGTGGGGAGAATCGCGGTGGCGATAGCCGCCCCGCTCGACTTGAGAAACTGACGTCTAGTTGATTTGTTCATGACAACTCCTTCAGCGAATGAGGGCCAACCCTAGGCCCAACGACGATCCGGCTCCGATGTTCTCGCCCTGGAAAACCGATTTCCACAACAAGTCGATCCACAGCGGGCCAACCACCCGCACGGCCACATTGCCACCTACTTCGGTGAAATCCCCCTCCGAAACCTGCACTACTCCGACCACTCCCCCCTCTGAGTCCGCCGCGAGCGTGTACACACTGGCGACAAAGCCCTTGGCGAACAGCCACGGACGCGGCGTAGCCCCTAGCTCGACAAAATAGGACACTTGGTTGGAAAACGGGCCGCCGCGCAGCTTGTACCCCACCTCGCCACCCGCGTAGAGCGGCAGCGGATAGAGCGACAGCCCCGCCAAGAGCCGCGCTCCCTGTTCGGAATAACCAGTACCAAGGGCCGGGTCGAACTCTCGGTCGTACCCGCTGGGGAACGCGACATCGATCTGCGGCGACAACACCAGTCTGCCTTCGGTGAGCTGGTATTTCGCGCCGAGATGCACGTCGCCCAGCCCCCAAGTGATGCGCTCGATAAAGGTATCCTCAGACACCAGCCGTCCCGCGCCGACTTGCCCGGTCAGCGTCAAGCGATCGTGCAACCCATACTCCCCGTAAACGAGGAGCTGGCGGGCGCGGAATCGATTGTCGTCCATGCCCATAGCGGCGCGTTGGCCCATGTCGTTAAATACCTCAGTGGTCGAGTAGTGGATCCCCGAGAGCTTGGCGTAGTAGCCCCCCTTGGGCTGGCTCCAAGCTCCGGCCCAGCCATCGCCGGCCCAACACAGGGCCAACAAGCCCATTGCTAACCAACGCATTTCTCGATCCCTTTCCGCGGTACAATCCGCTCGTAGAGTGCTAATAGTTTCTCGCCCTCGGCCTCCCAGTTAAAATGCTCTTCAGCCGCTCGCCGCGCCTGCGTCCCCTTGACCTGCGCTGCCGCCGGATCGTCGAGCAAATACCCGATGGCACGCGCATGGGCAACCGGGTCGCTCGGGTCGGCGAGCAGCCCCCAATCCGCGACCGCAAGAAATCTGCGAATAGAAGGTAAATCACTGGCGACTACGGGCAAACCGCAGGCTAGGTACTCAAAAAGCTTGGTCGGCACGAAAGAGGCCAAATTCTTGGGCGAGACCTGCCCCGGCACCAAGCCGATCTGGCACGCGGCAATCGTCGCCCCTAATTCGTCGTACGGCACGCGCTTTTCACTGTAGTGGATCTGTTCTTCCAGTCCCCACTCCCGTCGGAAGGCCTCAAACCGCTCCCGCAGCTCCTGCGAGTGAAACGTCCCGACGCTCAAGAGGCGAACCTGCGGGTGGGTCTTGGCCAGTTCGCGCATGATTTCGAGCAGGAACAGTCCGCCCCGATCTTCGGATAGCGAGCCAATGTGGACCAAGGCGCAAGGACCTAACTCGCTGCAGCCGGGGGAATACCACTCCAAGCGCGGATAATTCTTCACCACCGCAAAGGGACGCTTGGCAAAGCGATCTTCTTGCTCCTCAACCACTCCGACCACGGCCGTGACAAAGTAGCGCGCGAGCACGCGTTCCCCCCAATCGACCAATCGCGCAAGAGGCCGCCGCAGCCGCTCAGGCACCCACGGCCGCACCATCGCCACCAGTGGGAAGTGCTCGTGGACGTCGTAGATGACCCGGCGACCGCAGAGCTTGAGCACCGCACCCACCGGCAACAACTCGGGATCGTGGAAGTGGAAACAAGCGGCGTTCGCACCTAGTCCGACGCGCAGCAAACGCCACAGATTCAAAATCCGCTGGCCGACCCCTCGCGCCACTGGTACGGTCTGCACGCGCACCCCTGCTCGCTCTCCACACCACTCCTCCGGCCCTGGCCCTACCACCGTCACCGCGTAGCCCGCACGCGCCAAGGTCTGCGCTTGTTTGTAGAAAATCCGCGCGTCAAACGGGCTGTGGACATTCGTCAGGTGGTACACCTCAGGCGCAGCCAAAAAGCACCTCCCTGCTTTGTGGGCCGCAGTTAAAGAGCAAATCCAACACCGACATCTCGGCGACAAAATCCGCGTGACACTGGGGGTACACCGGGTGTTCAAAGCGGGTAAAGCGGCATTCAAGGCCCGCCGCGACAAATGCCTCAGCGTCCAAATACGCCTTTGAAGCCCCCTCACCCGACAGGTACACCTGACAGTCGCACGCCTGGGTCATATCCACCAAGCGCAAGGTCCGCTCGTCCCGCAGGTCCATCTGCGAGCTGAAGCGGACTTCAACCTCCAAGTCCAAGAGCTTTAACAGGTGGCGCAGCAAGGCCACGTTTAAGTCGAGCAACTGGGTCCAAGCAGTCGCGTATAAATCCTCTATTGCCGGAGCGTACTCATCAAAAAAAGGCGCGTGGCCGTAGTGCCAGCGCAGGGCTTGGCGGTGCTTGCGCCGCCAATCGTCGTCGGGCGGAATCTGCACATCGCATATCCGCTGCTGGCCCCGGCCCCGCGTCAGCACCGGCACGGTCAGCCATTGCCAGCCATCGGCCGTGCGGATGCGGTTGCGGTTGGTCAAGCTACCCCGGCTGTATTGCACGTCGTCGGCCAAGACCCACACGTCGGCTTGCCCCACCTTGTGAAACAAGCCCAGCCAAGGCAGGAAATTGGGCTGGTGCGCCGCCAGCACCCGGCTCATTACCTTATCCACCTGAGCACGTCAAATGCCTCGGCGTACTCCACCATAATCTGCCCACCCCTAGTCCGCGCCCAACTCCATATAAACTCCTCTTGGGTATATGGACGATGCTGTTGCGACTGGTAGCAGCGCAGCGCGGCGATCTTGGTCTGAACGTGATCGCGAGTGAGCACGCAAAAATGTCGATAGTCAAAACTCAAGTTATTCCACGGCAACTCATAGCCGAGCACAGTGACCGTCTTAAAGGCGCGCAGACCCTCAATGTGAACGGTTTGGTGATCTTGATGCAGGTCTTGGGCGCTGGGCAAGAACACGGTCGCTGGATCAATCTCTCTTTTCATCCTCACCAACTCTTCGAGGATTTCTTGGCGCATGTGGGGCAAATGACGCACTTTATACTTATAGACCAGCAGATTCGCCGCAGGGATCCCCAGCACCTTCGTGCCCTGTCGCACTTCCTTTTCCAGAATGTCGGGAGGAAAGGGCGGCGGCACCGACTCGGCAGCCGTGGAAAAGGCCGCATAGTACACCTCGCGCCCCTCCTCGACCATGCGGCTGATCGTCCCCCCGCAGCCAAGCTCGCCGTCGTCCGTGTGCGGCGCGAGCACCAAGACCCGGTTATTTGTCGCCACAACAATCTCCTTTTACCTCGGCCAACAGTTCCGCCAAGCCACAGCACACCATTTCCACGGCCTCGTCGCTCAAGCCCGGAAACATCGGCAGGCTCACCACCTGCGCTAGCACTTCCTCGGCAACGGGAAAATCCCCGGGGCCATAACCCAACTCCCGCTGGTAAAACGGCGTCAAGTGGCACGGGGGCCAGTACACACTCCCCGCTTCAATCCCCCAGCGCTCGCGCAACTGGGCGACCACCCACTCGCGTCTTTTCCCGGCGGGCAAGCGCACGGGAAACTTGTAGTACGCGTGTACTCGGCCCGAGAATTCCGGCAAGAGCACATCACCACACCCCAAGCGCGTGAACGCGTCCCGGTAGCGGGCGGCGAGGCGATTGCGCTCGGCGGTGTGCTCACCCAACCGCGCCAATTGCCGCAGGCCGAGGGCCGCGCTCAGTTCGGGCAAGCGGTAGTTGTTGCCCAAGCGCTCCAACGAGCGGCCTTTTGCGCTCACCCCATGCGTGCGGAAGCTCCGCGCAAAGTCGGCCAAATCGCGGTCGTTGGTGCTCAACATGCCCCCCTCGCCCGTCGTCAGCGGCTTAGTCGGGAAAAAGGAAAAGGCCGCGGCATCGCCCAAACTTCCAGCCAGTTGGCCGTCGGCACTAGCACCGTGAGCGTGGGCCGCATCTTCGAGCAGCAACAGCCCGCGTGCACGGCAAAACGAGCGAATGTCCTCAATGTCGGGCGCAATTAGGCCGGCGATGTGGACCACAACTACGGCCCGCGTCTTTTCCCCGACCTGGGCCTCAATCTGCGGCAGGCCGCTCGACAGGGTCTGCGGGTCGATGTCGCAGAGGACAGGCCGACCGCCAGCCAACAGCGCAGCGTTGGACGAGGCAATAAACGTATTCGTCGGCACCACCACTTCCCGCCCTTCAACCCCCCAATAGCGCAAGGCCACCTCTAACGGCGCGGTCCCCGAGCTCATACCCACCGCGTGTTCCGCGCCCACACACGCGGCAAACTCCTGCTCGAACCGCTCCAAGTACGGCCCCATCGTCAGGCGTCCGCTGCGGAGGATAGCGGCAAAATCCTCGAGCAGCGCAGCCACATCCTCCTCGGGGATACAGGGCCTTGTCTGGGGCACTTTAGGCTGCACGGTCGCGCCCGTCTTCTTGGCCTAGCGCACTACTCTCCAAACTATCCGCTTCTAACACCAATACTTTCACTGCAAAAACTCCTTAATCAATTGAATGCCCTGCAACATACACAAATACACAAAGAGGCGCGTTTCCAGCAAGAGAGAACGCCGCGCTGCGTCTCCTTCCTTTGACAAACAGGACCTCGCGTTTAACTTTTGGAACATGAACCCAACGACTCGGAATCCCACCCGCTCAGTTCAAATCGGCCGCACGACCATTGGCGGTGATCACCCCATTGCCGTGCAAAGCATGGCCGCTACTCGCACCCAAGACACAGAGGCCACCATCCGCCAGCTCCGGCTCTTAGCTGAGGCGGGGGCAGATGTCATCCGCGTGGCCGTAGATAGCAAAAAAGACGTCGAAGCCCTCGCCCAAATCGCGCCGACCGTTGACGTGCCGCTGTCCGTGGATTTGCAAGAAAACTATCGGTTGGTGAGCAGCGTGGCACCGCACGTAGAAAAAATCCGCTACAACCCCGGACACCTCTACCACCACGAAAAGAACAAGCCAGTCGCCGACAAGGTCGCCTTTATTGCCGACGAGGCCGCCAAGCACGACTGCGCCCTGCGCGTGGGAGTCAACTGCGGCTCGGTCGATCCGGCCCAAGCCGAACGCTTTCCGGCTGACGACTCCATCTCGCCCATGATCGCCTCGGCCTTAGAGCACTGCGAGCTACTCGACCGCTTGGGTTTCACGCGTTACTGCGTCTCGCTCAAGGACTCCGATCCCGCCAAGGTCATTGCCGCCAACACTCGCTTTGCCCAACAGCGGCCCGACGTGCCCCTGCACCTCGGCGTCACCGAGGCCGGGATGCCCCCCGAAGGCGTGATCAAAACCCGCATTGCCTTTGAACAACTCATCAGCGCCGGTATTGGCGACACCATTCGCGTGTCGCTGACCTTGCCGTTTGACGACAAGGGCGAAGAGGTCAAAGTCGGGCGGCAGATCCTCGACGACATCTACTCGGGCCGCTTCCGCTCAGTCCCCAAGTTGCTCCCAGCCGGGCTGAACATCATCTCCTGCCCTTCCTGTTCGCGGGTGGAAAACGAAGCCTTCATCGACTTAGCCCACCAAGTGCGCGAGCTGACCGAGTACGCCCGCGATCACCAGATCACCATCGCCGTCATGGGCTGCCGGGTCAACGGCCCAGGCGAGACCGACGACGCCGACTTGGGACTGTGGTGCGCCCCCAACTTCGTCAACCTCAAGCGCGGCCCCCAACTCATCGGCCAGTTTCCGTACGACAAGGTCCTCGACGTGCTCAAAGAGCAAGTTGACGAGCTGATTGCCGCTGGCTAAGGCCTTAGTAGGAAGTCTTTAGATAACCAATGCCGACAGTGTTGAGAGAAGGGCCGTATCGCTTCTTCTTTTATGCAAGTGATCACACAGAGCCTCAGCACATCCATTGTAGAACGCGACGACCGAGTCGCCAAATTCTGGTTGGACCCAGTGAGGCTACAAAGGAGCGGTGGGATGACTCGCTCAGAGATACGCCAGATTGCAAGGATAATCGAAAAAAATCAAACTGTTCTTATGGAGTCATGGGATGGATATTTCGACAATTGACTTGAAGGTGCCGGAAGCTGAACGCGTGGAAGTTACCGACGATACCCTGATGGCGGATCTTTCCGACGGGCGGACCATCTCCGTTCCGTTGGCTTGGTATCCTAGGCTAGTTCATGCGACACATGCAGAAAGACGCAACTGGCGGCTTATCGGTGTAGGCCAAGGAATCCACTGGCCCGACCTAGACGAGGATATCAGCGTGGAGGGATTGCTAGCGGGTAGGCCTTCCGGTGAGAGCCAAAAATCCTTGAAGCGGTGGCTAGAAACGCGGATTTGAGACACTCGCTGCCGTTCCTTAGACCGTAAACCCAATTACACCCACAGATTAGGTATCCCATGCAAAATCCTATCAAAGAACAACTTGCCGCCGGGCAGCCCTCCATCGGCTCCTGGCTCAACCTAACCTCGCCGCTGGCAGCCGAAGTCATGGCCGCGGCTGGCTTCAAATGGCTGGTAGTTGATGCCGAGCACTCGGCCTTTGACCTCGGCCACATCGCCCACACCTTCCGTGCCATCGAGGCGCGGGGTGCCCTGCCCTTGGCCCGCGCCTGGGATCACGACCCGACCACGGCCGCCCGCCTACTCGACGCCGGGGCCTGGGGCTTGGTCTTCCCGCACGTCAGCACCCCAGAGCAGGCCGAGAAGCTGGCCCAAGCCGTGCGCTATCCACCGCGCGGCAACCGGTCGGTGGGTACGGGCCGCTGCGTCACATTGGCCCCGGACTATCGCCAGAGCTTTGACGACGCCGTCCTCTGCATTCCGCAGATCGAGGACATGGAGGGCATTGAAAACGCCGAGGCCATCGCCAACGTCGAAGGCATCGATATCGGCTTCCTCGGGCCGGGCGACTTGGCCATGTCCATGGGCGTCGCCGCCGGCCACCCCGACCACGAGGCCGCTTTGCAGGCTTTCCGCGCTGGCTGCGCCAAAGCCGGCAAACCCAGCGGCATCCCAGTCAAGGACTCTGCCGAAGTCAAACAGCGCATCGCTGAGGGCTTCCAGTTTATTGACTTCAGCAACGATATGCGGTTTTTGGAAGCCACGGCACAGGCCGCTTACCGCGAAGCCACGGCTGGATGAACATCCTCAACTTCGGCTCGCTCAACATCGACCTCGTTTACCAAGTCGAACACATCGCCCGCCCGGGCGAGACCATCGCCAGTTCAGCGCACCAAGTCTTTGCCGGCGGCAAGGGAGCCAACCAATCGGCCGCCCTTGCCCGCGCTGGCGCGCGCGTCTTTCACGCAGGCCAAGTAGGGCCAGACGGGCAATGGCTGGTCGATAAATTAGCTGGGCTAGGCGTGGATGTGCAGCACATCCGCGTCGGCGACGTACCTACCGGCCACGCCATTATCCAAGTTGACCGCCACGGCCAAAACAGTATTGTCCTCTTTGCCGGAACCAATGCCCAAATAGACAGAGCGGCTATAGACGCTGCACTATCCCATTTTGATCGAGGGGATATCCTCCTCTTGCAGAATGAGATAAACGATGTCTCTTACATCATCGCCGTAGCCTCCAAGCAAGGCCTGACTATATGCTTAAATCCCGCGCCCTTTGGCCCACAGGTCCGCGCGTATCCTCTCGAATTGGTCGATTTGCTCATCGTCAATGAAACCGAGGCCACCGGCCTTGCGGGCGCATCCACGCTCGCGGCGCTGGCCGCGCTCTGCCCCCACGCCCAGATCGCGCTCACACTGGGGGACGCTGGTGCCCAGTACCATTCCCCAACCGAGGAATTCCACCTGCCAGCACCGCAGGTCGAAGCGGTCGATACGACAGGTGCGGGAGACACCTTCATCGGCTATTTTCTCCAGGGCCTGACCGCTGACATGACCGCGCGAGACGCCATGACCCGCGCGGTGCAGGCTGCCGCTCTCTGCGTCACCCGCCCAGGGGCGATGGATTCAATTCCATCCGCAGATGAAGTAGATTAATCCATTGTAGTAGAAAGGAATACACATGCCGAACATAATGCTCACCGCTCAGTTTCAAAACGCTGAATTCGCCTCCAGCGAGCGCGAACAGGGCCTCGAACACCTCCGTTCCTTGGGCACCATCATCCCAGAACCAGCCGTTCTCACTCCCGAACACGCTCCCGACCTAATCGCCTCTATCGCCAGTTCATCGGTCTATACGGACGAATTTTACGAGGCGGCCGAGGATTTGCGAATCGTCGCCCGCTGGGGCGTCGGTTTTGACAAGGTCAATGTCCCAGGGGCCACGCGCTACGGCGTAATCATCACCGTGACGCCGGTTCACATGGACGCGGTCGCCGAATACGCCATTGCCCAGTGGATGGCCACCCTCAAACGGGTCTATACCCTCAATCACCTCTCCCACCGAGGCGACTTCTCCATCATCCGCACCTATGAGGCCCAATACACCACCCTCGGCCTGTACGGCTGCGGCCGCATCGGCCAAGAGGTGGCCCAACGAGCCGTGCCGCTTCTGGGCACTGAGGGTCGCTTACTCGTGTACGACACCCGCCCCGACATCGCCGACATCGCCGCTCAATACGGGGCCGACGTCGCCGACTCGCCCGAAACGCTCTTTCGCGAGTGCGACACAGTTTCGCTCCACGTCTCGGGCGACGACACCATCGTCCACTACGACCTGCTCAGCTTGATGCAGCCCCACGCCTCGCTGATCAATCCCTCGCGCGGCAATCTCGTCAACGACGAAGACGTCCACCGCGCCATCGAAGAGGAAAAACTCTATTACTACGTGGTCGATGATCCAGTCAACGACACCCGCGCCATCCACAAAGACCACCCGCGCATCATCTGCACCAACCACAACGCCGGCATCACGGTCGAATCCACCATGCGCCTCGACGCCAAAGGCATCGAACAAGTCTCAGCCGCCATCGCCGGCCGCCAGCCCGAACACATCCTCAATCCAGAGGTCCTCGACCACCCACGGATCAAAGCGTGGCTCAAGGAGTAAGGATATGAAAATAACCCGCTTCGCCGTCACGCCGCTCAACAATCGCGGCCTCCTACTCCAAGTCGAAACCGACGCTGGTCTCACGGGCTTGGGCGCGCCCATGAACTACGAACACGGCCGCACGGTGGAGCGGGCCATCCTCGACATGGGCGATTACCTGATTGGCCGCGACCCCTTGCAAATCGAGGACCACTGGCAGACCCTCTACCGCTCCAGCTATTCCCGCCAGATGCCGATCCTGTTAGCGGCCCTCAGCGGCATAGAAATGGCCTGTCTGGATATATTAGGTAAAACTGCTAACTTACCCGTGTGGAAGCTATTAGGCGGATCAGTACGCGAGAGAATTCGGGTCTATGGAGCAGCCGGAGGCCCCACTCCAGAGCAAGCCGCCCAAGCGGCCCGCCAGCGCGTCGAACAAGGCTTTACAGCGCTCAAAACCACCCCCTTCCCTGACCCTGTGCGCCCCATCGAAAATCCGGCGGGCATTGAACGAGTCATATCCCATATTGCGGCCATGCGCGAAGCCGTCGGCCCGGCCATTGACATCGCCATCGACTTCCACCGCGCCACCAGCCCAGCATTGGCCAAAGTGCTCCTGCGCGAACTCGAGCCGCTAAGGCCGCTCTTCGTCGAGGAGCCGACCCGCTCCACCGACAATATCGGCCCCCTACTCGAACTGACGCGCTCAACCTCCATCCCCATTGCCACCGGCGAGCGCTGCGCCACCCGCTGGGGCTTCCGCGAATTGTGTGAGCGCAAGGCTGCGGCTATCGTCCAGCCCGATATCCGCCACTGCGGCGGCATCCTCGAAATGAAGAAGATCTCCGCCCTAGCCGAAGTCCACGAAATCACCGTCGCGCCCCACAACGCCGCCGACCCCCTCGGCATCGTCGCCTCTGTACACGCAATGGCCGGCACGCCCAACTTCCTCATCATGGAATACGGCGGCGGTAGCGGCGAAGGGTTTTTCACCAACCCGTTACAAATGCAGGATGGATTTGTGGAATTGCCCCAAGGGCCGGGGCTAGGCGTGGAGATCGACCCAGATAGTCTGGAAGCGGCTACTCACCGAGGCCCTTGGCGGCAGCGGACGATGCGCCGCCACCCAGAGGACGGCTCCTTCGCGGATTTTTAGCTGGCCGCACTTACAACGGCATGTATTCCAGCCCCAAAACCCGCTCGACAAACCAGCCCAGCCCAAAAAGTCCAATGAATGCCGACACCACCAAGACAACCGTCCGCTGATAAGACTGTCGGCTGAGCCAAGCGATCAAAGGAAAGACGAGCGCGACAATGGCTACCTGGCCGATTTCCACGCCAGCGTTGAACGCAAACAGCGAGGCGACCAGCCCCTTGGTCGGCAACCCCAACTCGCGCAGCACATTGGCGAAGCCAAACCCGTGTACCAGCCCAAAGGCAAAGGTGATTATCCAGCGGTAATCTAGGCGCTTGAGCCAAAAATTCTCCACCGCGACGTACACGATGCTCAAGGCGATGCCGGCCTCGATCCACTGGCTCGGCAGGCGGACGATTTCAAGGGCCGCCAAGCAGAGGGTGATGCTGTGGGCAACGGTGAAGGCCGTAACGACCTTGACCAGAGTGAGCAGCCGACCGCCGACCACGATCAGCGCCAGCAGAAACATGACGTGGTCGTAGCCGAGGAAAATGTGCTCCACCCCGAGCACTGTGAACTCGTATAGATGGTCCCACAGCGACTTCTCTCCAGCAAAGGTCTGCTGCGACGATTCCGCGGAAAACACAGCTTGGACGAGCGACTGACCGGGCAACATGATTTTGGCCAAGTTTTTGTGCGCGTCCCCAAAGCGCTCCGGCCAACCGACCCACACCTCCAACTCGTTGATGGGTTCCTCCACCTCGGCGCTGAAGTACACATTGGCAAACATATTGCCCTGATT
>JAJDYK010000137.1 GCA_022825185.1 Candidatus Latescibacterota bacterium
ACTCAAACTCGGCGTGGCCGCGAAGATGGTCGAGGTCGTGGAAGTGGACAAGGACTGGTTCGCGTCGATTTAGCAAGCGCTTCGCATGGAATTCAACATCAGAGTGCAGCCCAAGGCCGGGCGCAACAGCGTCGAAGTCAACGGCGACAGGGTAACAGCGCGGGTAACAGCGGCTCCAGAGGGCGGCAAGGCCAACGAAGCGGTAGTGGCGCTGCTGGCGAAGCGGCTCAAGGTCGCCAAGGGCAAGGTGCATATTGTCCGGGGACACAAGACGCGGAACAAGCGGCTGCGCATTGAGGATATGACAGCAGGCGAAGTCTTCGCCCGTCTGTCGGAATCGAAGTGACAAAGGCAAAAAACCGAAAGGAGCAGCAGATGCGCGTAGCCATCGGAGGCATTTCCCACGAGAGCAGCACCTTCACAAACGTAGCCACCACGTTGGACAGTTTCCGGGAGCGCAGCTATCTCCACGGAGCGGCAATCGTCGAGCGCTTTACCGGGGTTAATACGCCCATCGGCGGTTTCATCGAAGGAGCCGAGGCGCACGGCTTTGAAGCATTGCCCACGATGTTAGCCGAGGCCCATCCCAGCGCCCCAACGCCCCGCCCCATTTTCGACAGGCTCGTAGGCGAACTCCTCGACGGCATCGAGGCAGCGGGGGCTATCGACGGGGTTTTATTGGAATTGCACGGAGCCATGGTGGCCGAGGGCATTGACGACGCCGAAGGACATATCCTCGCCGCAGTGCGCCGTTTGGTCGGCTCGGACATGCCCATCGTCGGGCAACTGGACATCCACTCCAATGTCTCCCACGCCATGATCGAGGCCGCCGATGTCCTGATCGGGCGGGAGACCTATCCAGAGATCGACATGGCATCGAGGGGCCGCGAGTGCGCCGATGTGCTGGTGCGCATGGTGCGCGAAGGCGTGCGGCCGACCATGGCCTTGCATCAACTGCCTTTAGTCTGGGGCATGAACCAAGTGACGGCCCATCCACCCATGCGCCAAGCCATCGAATACCTGCACCGAATCGAGGCGCGGCCCGGCGTGATCTGCGGCTCCATAGCCACTTGCTTCCCTCTGGCCGACATCCCCGATATGGGCGCTTCTGTGTACGTCGCCACCAACAACGACCCCACCCTAGCCCAATCCTGCGCCGACGAGTTAGCCGCTTGGATCTGGGAGCGCCGAGCCGACTGGCAGGCACCCATGCCTTCTACCGCAGAGGCACTGCAAGAGGCCGACAAGACGGGGCATTACCCCGTAGTCTTGGCCGACCGCAACGACAATACCGGCGGCGGTTCGCCCGGCGACAGCACCGGACTGTTGCAGACTTTTTTAGCAGCCGACCTGCAAGACGCCTGCGTCCTGTACATCGTCGATCCCGCAGCCGTGGCCGCTTGCCACCAAGCGGGCGTCGGTGCGGTGCTCGATTTAGAGGTCGGCGGCAAGGCGTCCTCGTTGCAAGGCGAGCCTTGCTCTATGCGGGCCGAGGTGGTGGCTTTGAGCGACGGCAGCTTTCGCTACGACGGGCCGATGTACGCCGGCTTAGATGGCACCATGGGACCCTCGGCCCACATCCGCCAAGGCGGAGTACACGTGCTATTGGTAAACAAGCGCGAGCAACCATTTTGCACGGCGTTTTCCCGCACCTTGGATTTGGACCCAAAGCAGATGCGCTATGTCGGCGTCAAGTCCGCGGCCCACTTCCGCGCTGGTTTTGAGCCGTGGGCCGGCCAGATCCAAGTGATCTCCGAACCGTCGGTACACGACCCGGCTGATGCCAAACTGGCCTTTAAGCGGCTGGGCCGCAAACTGTATCCTTTTGACGACATTTAGCGATTGGAAGAGGCCGTGGATCTAGGCGCTTGGGCTGCGGTACAGGTGGGGCTCGCCCAGTACCAACCCTACTTGGTCGGCCCTACGGACAAGACGCGAGCCGCAGTGGCCGTGGTCTTGGGGCCGACGCCGGAGGGTTTGCAGTTGCTCTTTATCGAACGCGCCCAGCACCCAGACGATCCTTGGTCGGGGCACATCGCCTTTCCCGGCGGGCGCATTGAGGCAGACGACCCATCGCCGCGAGCCGCGGCCGAGCGCGAGACCTTGGAAGAGGTCGGGCTCGACCTGTCCAATGCCGAGTATTGGGGCCGGGTCGACGACTTGACCGGACACATGTTGCCAGTGGTGGTATCTGGCTTCGTCTATCGCTTGGCGACGCCAGCGGCCTTGACCCTCAACCACGAGATCGAATCGGCCTTTTGGGCGAGGGCCGACCAATTGCGCGATCCCGATAAGCGGACCCAGTACCGGCTGCAACGCCGCGGCGAAGAGCAGGTATTTCCAGCGCTCGATCTGTTGGGACCGAACCGCCCGCTGTTGTGGGGGCTGACCTTTCGCATCGTGCGCCAATTGATCGCTTGGATGGAGCAAGACAAAGCATGACGTCCACGCATAAATCCCGCCGCATCTGGTTCTGCCAGACGGAGTACGTGGCCCAGCATCCCGAGTCCCTGCAAAAGCTCAAGGACGCCGTCGGCCTGACGACGATTATGCCCGAAAGTCCGGTGTGCCATACCTCGGGCTTCAGCGCCTCGGCGGAGTTGGCCCAGCGGGGACCTTTTGAGGACTGGCGCGAGCGTCTCGACGCTTGGCCGCGCGGCGTGGAGGGTATCTACCCGCCAGTGGCCGGAATTATCAGCGGCTTTGACGATACGCCTTTGCAGCGCGTCATCGAAGCGTGTAAAAGCACGGGGATTGAGGTGTGGGGGCACATCGGCTTGTGGAGCTACGGCGGCGAGGTCTATCCCGAATTTGCCCTGCGCGATCTGGATGGGCGGCCATTGGACCGGCGCTATGAAGAGTGGGGCATTGGCCTGTGTCCGAGCCACAAGGCGGTCAACGAGTGGACGCGCGACTGCTTGGTCGAAGCGATTCAGCGCTATGCCATTGACGGCTTTGACGTGGATCACGCTCGCTATCCGGCCCCGGCCAATGTACACAGTCTGATGGCCTGCGGCTGTGCCAACTGCCAAAACGAAGCCGTCCGCTTGGGCTACGATTTTGCGGCCATGCGGCGCGGAGTACTGGCCCTGCGCCAGCGCTTAGAGCGTTTGACTTTGGCCGAAGTGAGGGCTTTGGCTGCGGGGCGTCCGGGTTTAATGGACTTTCTGGGCCTGTTGTCCCAAGATGGAGCCGTGCTCGATTGGGTGCAGTTTCGCGCCCATATACTAGCCGAGCGCATGGGAGAATTTCGCGCTGCCGTGCAGGAGGCCGGGGGCCACGATAAGGTCTTTGGCAGCGACGTGTTTCCCGCCTCCACAGGGCTGTTGGGCGGGCATTGGTACGGCAAGTGGGAGGAGGCGACGGATTTTCTTACGGGCGGGAGTTCGCACGGCGGCGTAGTGGGTTGGGCGACCGGGGTGACCAACTTGGCGCGGGAGTGGACTGCGGCTTTGTGCCGGCACGCTCAAGGGCTGGATGAACGCGAGGTGTTGGCGCTGGTGTGGCGCATGTTCGGGGTTGAGGATATGGATTTGCCGGAGACTGCGGCGGGGGTGGCGGAAGGACCTTTGCCCATCGCCGCCCTATACGAGCGGGAAGTGGCTCGCTTAAAAGCGCAGACCAGTGGAGCGGTGCCGCTGTATCCGCCTATTTCAGCGGGAGCAGCTCCTGAATTGGTACGAGCTTTGGGCGCGGCGGTGGCCGGGCACGGGTGCGACGGGTGTTTGTTTACGGTCAATGTCGAGGACGAGGGACAGGTGCGGGTATTGGGCGAGGCTTTGGCGGGGGTGGGGTGAGGTCGCTTCCTAGGGACGAGGGCCCAGCCGGTTCTAGCCCTTTGCAACATAAGGCTCGAATCGCGCGCGATCCAACGCTGATAGCTTATGCGGCCGCTGGCTATCCACCTTAATGAATAACCCCACTTGTTCCCCTTCTGCCACGATATCGTTCAGTTGGTTATAAAACTCAAAGCGCATCGTAGCTGACGCGTTTTTCAACTCCGATATCCACAAAACCACCCTGACCTCATCACCTAGGAACAAAGGCTTCTTATAGCGGATTTCGGTTCGTATTAGGGCTGGAACGAAGCCTTTCAGTTTAACCTCGTGAGCGGGAAGCCCCACCTCTTCCAGCAACTTGAGACGGCCCACTTCCATCCACTGGACATACGCAATGTTGCTGACGTGCTGCCCAGAGTCAATCTCATACGTATAGATAGGCTTTATGTACTCGATCTTTTTCATTGAGCCAGCACCTCAGTTGAGCATAGTCGGATTTAGAAAGGCTTGTGACCGCCTGCTGAATCTCCGCTATGGTTGACTTGGTCATTCCTTTTCTATGGGCAACGGCGTTTTGCGACGCTGCAACATCAATTCCACGTTAAGCTCTTCGAGTAACCTAAGCAACTCCAACTCCTCACCCGACACGATGCGCTCGCACAGCACCGTCGCTTGTGCTAATTACTAATTTTGACCAAATTAGTAATTAGTTAGTATTTCGTCATCCTGAAGTAGCAACTCACGCCATTTCGCCGCCGATCCCCATTAGCTGGAAGCGCACCTTCAACCATGAGAATGCCCAAAAACCCGAAGCCTTTCGACGAGTTGGTTTCGTCATACGAACCAAATGATCTGGTCAGGTTGCTGGGGTCGGACATTGGCAGCCTGCCCAAGGACAGGTACCTGCATTGGGACCAGCTTCGTCACCTGCCCCCGCCGGAAGGGTTTACGAGCCTTGACTGGTGGACTGCCGTCAAGTTCAAGCGCATGGTTTCGCGGCACGAGCTGCCCTTCAAGGACACTCGCGGCAGGCCGTTCTCATTCAGCGACACGGGGAACCTGTACCGTCGGCTCCATCAGGTGGATCGGGACGCGAGCGGGCGAATCGAGGTCTCCCACGGCGACGCGGTCAACAGCGGCTCCCGCGAACGGTATCTAATGAACTCTCTGATCGAAGAGGCGATCACATCAAGCCAACTAGAGGGTGCTGTCACGACCCGCCGGGTTGCTAAGGAACTGCTGAGATCTGGCCGTCCGCCACGCGACAACAGCGAACGGATGATCGTCAACAACTACTCGGGCATGGAGTTTCTACGCGAGAACGTCGGCGAAGAACTGACAGTCTCCATGCTCATGGACCTGCAAAGGACATTGACAGAAGGGACGCTCGACCCAGATGCAGTCGGGCGGCTCCGGCGGGCGGCCGACTTGGTCGCTGTAGTGGACCAGCGCGACGGCGAGGTTATCCACATGCCCCCGGACGCCAGTCAGCTCAGCGACCGCGTCGAACTGCTCTTGGATTTCGCCAATGGACGCACCGAGGACGATCAATACCTGCATCCGGTCGTCAAGGCTATCCTCCTTCACTTCATGGTCGGCTACGACCACCCGTTTGTAGATGGAAACGGACGGACCGCAAGAGCGCTGTTCTACTGGTCCATGGCGAGATCGGGGTACTGGCTGACCGAGTTCCTCTCCATTTCAGCGGTCATTCAGAAGGCTCCCGCTCAGTACGTTCGCGCGTACGTGTTCTCCGAGATCGACGACAACGACGTCACGTATTTCCTAGACTATAAACTGCGGGTGATCCTAGACTCGATCCGCCTCTTACACGCGTACCTAGCGCGCAAGGCCGGAGAGACGGGCAAATTGGAGGCTATGCTGCGCGGTTCTGATGCGGCCTTGGTGCTAAACCACCGCCAAGTGGCCCTGTTGGGACACATGCTGAAGCACCCGGACGCCTCGTACACCATAGATGGGCACCGGCGATCCCACAACATCACATACGAGACAGCACGCACCGACCTCCGTGCTCTCGACAAAATGGGATTAATCGTCAAGTACACGGGCGGGCGTAAATGGATATACAGGATAAGCGACAATTTCGAAGATCGACTCAAGCGGGCTATCGCGCCCTGACGAGTCATACCCTTGCCGCCTCCGCCAGCGTCCTACCCGAGAAGCTCGCGCAGGCGATCCGAGAAGCTCGCGCGGTCGCGATCATCGGCCCGCACGGGCACTCCCAGATGCATCCCATCACCGATGTGCCTCGGGATCACATGCGTGTGCAGATGCCAGACGTCTTGGCCGCCGGCCGGCTCGTTGTTTTGCCGCACCGTCACGCCGTCGCAGGGATACCCGGTGCGGATGGCGACCGCCACGCGGCGCACCATGTGGGCGATGCGACCGGCCAGCTCGTCGGGCAGCGTGTAGATTTTCTCTATGTGCGCCAGCGGGATCACCAGCGCCTTGCCGGGATTGGCCGGACTCCAGTGCAGCGCAATCTGCACCATAACATGCTCATCCCGCCACGCCGTAAACTCGGATTCCGCGCCGCTTGCTATGGCGCAGAACGGGCAGC
>JAJDYK010000283.1 GCA_022825185.1 Candidatus Latescibacterota bacterium
GATCGCTGATCTGATCGCGGTAGCAGATCTGGTCATTTGCCGGTCGGGCGCAGGAACCCTCACCGAGATGGCAGTTAGTGGGACCCCCACGCTGATTGTGCCGCTGCCGACATCGGCCGAAGACCATCAGGCGCTGAACGCCCGAGAGATGGAGCGGATAGGGGCTGCTCAGGTGCTCTATCAGGAGGCGTTTTGGGACAACGCCTGCATCCACAGCGGACTGGACGGTGAGAAATTGGCGCACCAGGTGCTCTCGTTGTGCGTCGACGCGGAGCGGTTGCAGGCCATGAGCGCGGTCGCCAAGACCATGCCCAAAACTAACAGCCTCGAACTGATTACGGCTGAGCTGGACAGCATCATCGCTGGGCAAGAGCCGCCCCCGTTGCGATTGGAGTCGCCTCCGGTGAAAAAAAGCGGCTTGCCGACTGCACCTAACGCCTTGCTGCGCTGGGTGCAAGCGCGGGTCAAAGAGGTCGGGGGGGTGGAGGCAATGGAGCGCGGCGAACTGGCTTATTTGCGCTATCAAGCCGATCGCCTGCTCACGTCTGAGGGTTGGTGCGAAATCCCGCTGGGGCGGCGCAATGTGGGCATCAAGCTCGTTGCGGTCTTAGCCTACCAAGAGCGGCTGCCCTTGCTGCTGCACATCCTCACCGACCGCACTCCGACCGGGTGGATGCACCGTCTTTGCGGCGGCGACTTTCGCCACGGAGGCATTATACGCCGCAATGTCGTCGAACACGGCTTGCGCGGCTTGGGAGCGACCGACGCGCAGACCCGAGCCGCACTGCTTAACGCGCTGTCGGCCGATCCCTACTTTGAGGTGCGGGCGTGGGCGGCGCAGGCCCTCGGCGAGTTGTTTGCCGTCGATGGTGAGATCGAAAGCACGCTCTTTGCGGCCCTCGACGATAGCTCGCCGGAAGTGGTCGTCCAGGCTCTGAGTGCCCTCGGGAAAATAAGTCGCAATCCCGATCTGCTAGCGCGGCTGCGTCGCTTTTATCTGCACTCGAACTGGCAGATTCGCGAGCAGGTCGTGCTGGTGTTGATCGAATTTTTGCAGCGCGGCGTCTTGGAGCCAACTCAATTGGAGCGCGACCTCGACCAAGTTTTGATTTCGATGCCTTATTTTAAGCCGGAGTTTCCCCTCGGTACGCACCTGCGCCAATTGGCCGATCTCGTGCGCGCCGACCAATCCCTAGCCACTTCGCAGCGATGATTTACTACCTCGGAATTTACCTGCAAGATGTTGTCGAAGCCTTGTCGTTTTTGCGCTTGGTCGATTCGATCATCTTCCGCGCGCTCTGCGGCGCGATCACCTCGTTGATCCTCACCATTCTTTGCGGCGGGCGGGTCATTCTCTACTTCTACGGCCGCGGACACCGCGACATGCCCCGCGACTATCTCAACTTTGAAGCGGCTAGCAACCAAGCCAAAACCTACGGTGGTGGCCTAATCGTCGCCGCGATCTTGATCAGCGTCGGCTTGTGGTGTAAACTGCACAGCCTCTTCGTGCTGTTTTGCGTGGGAGCGATTGTCTGGTTTGCCGCGCTCGGTTGGACCGACGACTTCCTCAAGGTGCGCTATCGCTCTAGCGATCGCGGGCTGTCCGCGAAGGCCAAGTTGGCGCTGCAAGTAGCCTTTGGGATGGCGTTTGGCACCGCGTACATCACGCAAGCGCTCCCAGCCGAGGCTGCGGGTTTGGCGACTCAGCTTTATCTGCCCTTTTTCAAAAATCCGGTGCTCGATCTTTCGTGGGGCTATGTGCCTTTTATCGCCTTTACGGTGACGGCCATCTCCAACTCGGTCAATCTAGCCGACGGGATTGACGGCTTAGCTATTGTGCCGACCGCTTTTGTCGTGGCTGTCTTTGGGGTGTTTGCTTACGTGTCCAGCCACGCCGAGATCGCGGAGTTTCTGATCTTTCCCTTTATGCCGGGCGTGGGGGAAGTTGCCATAATCTGCTCCATCGTCTTTGGGGCCTGCCTCGGCTTTTTGTGGTTCAATTCCTATCCGGCCAACGTCATAATGGGCGATACCGGATCCATGGCGCTAGGCGGCTTGTTGGGCACGGTCGCCGTCTTGGTCAAACAGGAGTTCCTCTTCCTAATCGTCGGGGGGATTTTCGTCGGCGAGACCTTGTCGGTGGTGATTCAGGAAAAGATCGGCATCCGGTGGTTGGGGCGGCGCTTTTTTACCCGCTCGCCAATTCACCACCACTTCCAACAGCGAGGCTTGGCCGACACCAAGATCGTCATTCGCTTCTGGATCGTGGCTGGCATTTTGGCCCTATGCGGCTTGGCGACGCTTAAAATTCGCTAGCTTGCTAAGAGGCCATAGGCGCAGAGGAGGACGATGGCTGCGCCTAGCAGGAGCGGCACGGAGACAGGAAGCGGTAGGGGCTGGCGGTGGACTTCGCACTGATAGCGGTCGTATTCTGCCGCCAAGATGCTGTAGCTGGAAACGAGTGCGACGATGAGGCCCGCGATGAAGCAGGTAATGACTACAGGATCGGTCGAGAACGCGCGGGCGATGCTAGCGGCATAGGCACCGATGTTGAGCAGCAGGCGGCGCGTCTTTGTCAGCAAGCCGTAGAGTGCGAGTCCCGCGCAGAACGAGCCGACGACCAGCGCCGCGAAGATCGGCAGCCAGGCGCGCGCCCCAGAGAGCGCTAAGAGGCCCGTGCCAATGAGCAGGTGGAGCCACATCCCGACATAAGCGTAGAAGAAGGACGCGCGTCTAAATGGCGCGTGCCCCATTAGGTATTGGGCAAAGGTAATAGACTTGGGCATGGCAATATGCGGCCAAAGATAGGCCTCGGCTCAGGTACGTCAACGCATGGTCAACCATGGAAATTCTGTCCATCCCCATTGAAAAAGTCAAAGGCGTAGGGGCCAAACGCGCGTCTGCGCTCAAAGATGTAGAGATCCTGACGCTGGGTGATTTGTTGTACTACCTGCCGCGCCGCTACCTCGATCGCACGCAGATTTTGCCCATGGCCCGAGCACCAATCGGCCAAGAAGTGACCCTCATCGGCCAAGTGCGTCAGACGCGCTTCATTCCCGGGCCGCGGCCCCGCTTCGTGATGGTGGTCGCCGACGAGACCGACGATATCACCTGTACCTTTTTTCAGGGGGGACGCTACTTGCAGCGCAACTTTGCCGTTGACGACGAATTGGCCATAAGCGGCAAGATCGATCTGTTCCAGGGGCGGCGGCAGATGGTGCATCCCGAGTACGAATTCATACACGGGGAGGAGCGGCTCCACACGGGCGTCGTTGTCCCACTCTATACGACTAGTGCCGATATGAAGGAGCGCGGCCTGCGTAGCCGGGGATTCCGCCGCTTGATAAGCGAGGCACTGGAGACCTTTTCCGAGCGGATCGAAGACGATTTGCCCACAGCCTTGCGCCAGCGCTTGGGCCTTGCAGAGTTGGGCGCTAGTCTGCGCCAAGTGCATTTTCCCGCCAGCCTCGCCGAAGCGGAGCGCGCGCGGCAGCGCTTGGCCTTTGGCGAGCTTTTTGCCTTCCAACTGCGCTTGGCGCGGCGACGCAAAAAAAACCGCGAGCAGGCCGATGGCATCGCCTTCGCACCCAGCGCAAAACTGGTGCCGGCCCTGTGGGATTCGCTGCCGTTTGCCCCGACGCGCGCTCAACTCCGGGTCGTCGCCGAGATCACCGCGCAGATGCAGCGCCCCCAAGTTATGAATCGCCTCGTCCAAGGCGATGTCGGATCGGGCAAGACCTTGGTGGGCCTGAGCGCGATGCTGACGGCTGTGGAGAACGGCTATCAGGCGGCGATGATGGCCCCGACCGAGATCCTCGCCGAGCAGCACTTTTTTAACATTCAGGCACTCGTCGAGCCGCTCGGCCTGACGGTGGTTTTCCTCAAGGGTGCCCAGCGCAAGGCGCTCCGGCAGGAGCTGTTGACGGCCATTGAAAGCGGCGCGGCCCACATTGCGGTGGGCACTCACGCGTTGATTCAGGAGCAGGTGCAATTTGCCCGCTTGGGGCTGGCGGTCATCGACGAGCAGCACCGCTTTGGGGTCGTGCAGCGCGGCGCGCTCTACAAGAAGGGTTCGAAGCCTGACTTGCTGGTGATGACGGCTACGCCTATCCCTCGCACCTTGGCTTTGACTTTGTACGGCGAGTTAGATGTGTCGATTATTGACGAGTTGCCCCCTGGGCGCAAACCGATCCGCACGGCCCTGCGCGGCGAGGACCGCCGCGAGGCGATTTTTGAGTTTGCTGGCGATCAGGTGCGCCAAGGGCGGCAAGTGTACGTGGTTTATCCGCTGATTGAAGAGTCGGAAAAGATGGATTACAAATCCGCAGTCGAAGCCTACGAAGAGTTGCGCCACGGCCCGTTGGCCGACTTTGCCGTGGCCTTGCTGCACGGGCGCATGGCCGCCGAAGAAAAGGCCGCGGTCATGGAGGATTTTAAGCAGAATCGGGTTCAAGTCTTGGTCTGCACCACGGTCGTCGAGGTCGGCGTGGATGTGCCCAATGCCACGGTGATGATTATCGAACACGCCGAGCGCTTTGGCTTGGCGCAGCTGCACCAGTTGCGCGGTCGCGTGGGGCGCGGCGGCGAGCAGTCGTTTTGCATCCTCATCAGCTATGCCCATGCCGGGGCCGAGCTGGCGGATTCGCGCGAGCGGCTCCAGACTATGGAGCGCACCCAAGACGGCTTTGAGATTGCGGAAAAGGATTTGCAACTGCGCGGCCCCGGCGAGTTCTTTGGCGTGCGCCAGGCCGGGATGCCCACCTTTAAGGCGGCGGATTTGATTGCCGACGGGGCCTTGCTGCAAAGCGCGCGCGAAGAAGCCATGCGGATTGTAGATAGCGAATAGGACGTGCTATAGTAATCCGCAGATAGACGCAGAACGGTATTGCCAAGACAAGCCGTCGCTCGAATCGTTCAACTCATTCAGGATAGCTATATGAAAAGCAAAAGTCTCATTCCGCCCGCGGATTTTGTCGGGCTCGACGCGGTGACTCATCTTTGCACGGGGGGCGAAGCTCCTTGGTTGAAAGGGCAGAGTGAGGTGTACGCGGAATTTGCTCAGTACAAAAGCGGCGGTGATCGCGGTCGGCGCGTCATCTACGCTCGCGGCGAGCGCTGCCGCCAGCGCATGGGGCAGTTGTGGGGTGTTCCAGATGAGCGGATCGCCTTTACGCCGTCGGCGGCCGAGGGCATGGCTTGGCTGGCTCGGGGCTTGGACTGGCGGCCGGGCGACAACGTGGTCTCCACCAACTTGGAATTTCCCTCGGTGGCGTACAATTGGCGCAACGTGCGCCAGCAAGGGGTCGAACTGCGGCTGGTGCCGCATTGCGATTGGCTGGTGCGGGAGGAAGATCTGTTGGCCGCGGTTGATGAGCGCACGCGGGTCTTGGCCGTGAGTCAAGTCAGCTTTTATACGGGGCAAAATCTCGATGTCGAACAGTTGGCGGACGGGCTTGCCGGGCGCGACGTGCTCTTGGCGGTCGATGCGACGCACGCTGCGGGCGCAGTCGCCGTGCCGGCGGCGCGTACCGACTTGTGCGTTAGTTCGTGCTATAAGTGGCTGTTGGCGACGCATGGGGTTGCGCCGTGTTATCTGAGCCAACGGGCCGAGGCGCAAGTGCGCTCTACGGCTTTTGGCTGGCGCAACTTGGCGGTGTGGCCGGCGCAAGGGGCTGTACGCGCACCGGATGCTGACGAGAAGCCGATGCCCGATAAAATGGAGCCGGGCAATCCGGCTATGGTGGCGGTGCTGTATCTCGACTACGCTTTGGGGCGGCTATTGGACGTGGGGATTGAGCGGATAGCGGAACACAACCGCGACTTGTCCGAACAAATTAGCGCCGGGCTGGAGCGTCTCGGGCGGCAGGTTATTTCGCCGAGCGAGCGGTCGCAGCGGTCGGGCAATACCTGTTTTGCGGACGACGATGCGCACGGGCTATGCGAGGCTCTCGCCGACCGAGGGGTGTTGGTGTGGGGGGAATATGGGCGGGTGCGGGTTTCGGGGCATTTGTATAATAACAGTGACGATGTGGAGCAGTTTCTAGCGGTTCTCGCCAAATTGGTATAGGTATAATAGTGAGGTGAAAACGAGACACCTAGGCCGCTAAGAAGGTAAAAAGGAAAACGAAACAGATGACTGTTGCTGACCTATCCCGCCGCATCCACCTCGGCGAGGACTCGACGTTGGAACTCAAGCGCGTCGTGCTGTCCGGCGACCGCGTCACCCGTCCGCATCGAAACGAGTTCGCCGATGAACTTGCCGCCTTTGCCAACAGCCGGGGCGGAACCCTTGTCTTGGGAGTAGAAGACGCGACCCGCGAGGTCTTGGGTATCCCTTTGGAGGGTTTGGATGCGGTCGAAGGTTGGGTGCGCGAAATCTGCAACGATTCGGTGAACCCCGCGCTCAGCGTTGACATACGCAAACTGGAATTGCCGGATGCCACTGGAACGCCCGTTCCGGTGATTTGCATCGACATTGCTCGCAGCCTATTCGTCCACAAGAGTCCGGGCGGCTACTTCCGTAGGATCGGCAGTTCAAAACGCGAAATGGCTGCCGAGTTTTTGGCGCGGCTCTTTCAAGAGCGCAGCCAGAGCCGCGTGATCCGCTTCGACGAATCGGTTGTTCCTCGCACCTCGCCAGAGCACCTCGACGAGGAGCTGACGCGTCGGTTTCTCCGCGAAGACGCCGAGTTGACCGAGGACACTTTGCACAAGCTCCGCATCGTCGCTGCCGATGAGGAAGAGATCGTACGCCTCACGCTTGCTGGCGTTTTGCTATGTACGCGGGAGCCGCAACAGTGGATGCCTCACGCATACATCCAAGCCGTCAGCTATGCAGGGGAGCGGACGGATGTCAACTATCAGACCGACGCCCGCGATATTGAAGGACCACTCGACGAGCAGGTTGCGGAAGCGTTGCACTTCGTGCGGCGGAACATGCTGGTGCGAGCGACCAAAGTAACGGCCCGGGTTGATCAGCCGCAGTTCAGCGAACGGGCCGTGTTTGAGGCACTCGTCAACGCCGTGGCGCATCGGGACTATTCGATGGGGGGTTCACGGGTGCGTCTGCACATGTTCGGAGACCGCCTTGAGCTATACGTCCCCGGTGCCTTGGCGAATACGCTCTCGCCAGATAGCTTGCACCTGCGGCAATCCAATCGCAATGAACTTATCGTGTCTCTGTTGGCGCGTTGTCCCGCACCAGCCGGTCTTGGACGAACTCACTTGATGGACCGGCGCGGCGATGGGGTGCCAATTATCCGAGAGGAGTGCCAGCAGCTTGCGGGCCGTCTCCCCGAGTACAGCCTGATTGACGACAGCGAGTTGCGGCTGGTGATTTGGGCGGCGTAGCCCGATCAATCGCCAAAAAACTCGCCGTAGAGCGAGCGCACGGCCGCGGGAATGTCCGCAGCCGCGATCCCGAACATCATGCTGACCTCGCTCGATCCCTGATTGATCATCTCTATGTTGACGCTGGCGCGGGCAAAGGCCGTGCAGGAGCGGGAGGCTAAGCCAATGGTGTGGTGCATGCCCTCGCCGACGACCATCACCAAGGCGAGGCCGCGGGCAACCGACAGTTCATCTACTTCTAACTCGGTGCGGATCCGGCGCAGGACCCGCTCTTCGGCCGCGTGGTTGAAATACGACTCGCGCACGATCACCGACATGTTGTCAATGCCCGACGGCGTGTGTTCAAAGGAGATGCCCTCGTCTTCAAAAATGGCCAGCAAGCGGCGGCCAAAGCCCACTTCGCGGTTCATCAGGTACTTGCTGATATAGATGCTGCAAAACCCGTCGGTGGCGGCGATGCCGACGACCGGGTGGTCGCCGACTGCGCGCTGGGGGACGATGCGGGTGCCGGGTGCCTGCGGATTATTGGTGTTTTTGACGACAACTGGGATGCCAGCGTGAAACACGGGTTCGAGGGCCTCGTCGTGAAACACGGAAAACCCCGCGTAGGACAGCTCGCGCATCTCGCGGTAGGTAATCTCGGCGACGGCGACGGGGTTTTCGACCAGCGCGGGATTGGCCACAAAGACCGAATCGACATCCGTGAAGTTTTCGTACACAGCCGCATCGACGGCCGCGGCGAGAATTGCGCCGGTTATGTCCGAGCCGCCACGCGAAAAGGTGACGACGCGGCCGGTGGACGAATAACCGAAAAAACCGGGGAAAATGGTGATACCCGGCCGGTCTTTGAGTTGGCGCAGCTTGCCGTAGGACGCTTGCAAGACGCGGGCATTGCCTGGCTCTTCCGAGAGGATGAGGCCGCCCTCGCCGGGGTCGAGATAGTGGGCCTCGGCTCCGTTGTGGCGCAGGTACTCGGCGACGAGGCGGGCGCAGTTGTCCTCGCCGCCGGCCTTCATGGCGTCCGCGTAGAGCGCTTCGTCGCTGGTGCTCATGGCCAGCCGCCGCTCGAAGTCGGCAACAATGGGCGCGAGCGCGGTGTCTGGCAAGCCGAGGTCGGAGATGATAGCGGCATAGCGGTCGATGACGCGCGCCAACGCAGTGCGGCCATCTTGGTTGGTTAGCTGGGCGCGGACCACCTCGATGAGGAGGTCGGTTACTTTGGTGTCCTCTCGGTCGCGCTTACCTGGGGCCGAAACTACCACGAGCCGGCGCGCTGGGTCGTCGGTGACAATGGCGCAAATTTTCTCTATTTGCTCGGCTGACGCGAGGGACGTGCCGCCGAATTTAGCTACTTTCATCGGATTCCTTTGCGAATACAGGTTTACCTGATAAAAAAATGCACGGATCGCCGTTTTTTCAAATTTGTCTCAAGAAGATTTTATGGTTATTTTAAAAAGTTTGCTATTGAATGGTAAAATTCTGCCGCGCCAGCGGCCTCAATCCCATGTAAAGGTCCACGATGAAAGCAGTGTGTTTCCACCAGTGCGGTGGCCCTGAGGTCCTCGCCTATGAGGACGTGCCCGCGCCCACACCCGGGCCGGGCGAAGCCGTCGTCGAAATCAAAGCCATCGGTCTAAATTACATCGACACCTATCACCGCGAAGGGCTGTACCCAGTCGATTTGCCCTGCATTCCCGGCATGGAAGCCGCCGGAGTCGTTGCAGGCATCGGCGAGGGCGTGGAGGGCGTGCAAGTGGGCGATCGGGTGGCCTACGCCGGAGTGATGGGGTCGTATGCTGCAGAAGCCGCCGTGCCCGCCGACCGCTTGGTGCCTCTGCCTGATTCAGCTTCCTATCAGGAGGGAGCCGCCGCTTTGCTCCAAGGTATGACGGCGCATTACCTCGCGCATGGATCCTATCGGCTGGGCCGCGAAGATACGGCTCTGATCCACGCCGGGGCTGGCGGCGTGGGTTTGCTCTTGATTCAGATGGCCAAGCGATGTGGAGCGCGGGTGTTGACCACGGTCTCGACCGAGGAAAAGGAACAACTCGCGCGGGGTGCCGGAGCCGATGAGGTCATTCGCTATACTGAGCGCGACTTTGAACAGGACGTCATGGCACTTACCGACGGGCGCGGAGTCGATGCGGTGTACGATTCCGTGGGGCAGGCGACCTTTGACAAGAGCTTGAACGTGCTCAGGCCCCTAGGTTACTTGGTGTTGTTCGGGCAGTCGAGCGGCCCGGTCCCGCCCTTTGACCCCGGCATCCTCAGCACCAAGGGGTCGCTCTTTTTAACGCGGCCAACTATGATGCACTACACCCAGACCCGCGAGGCGCTATTGGAACGCGCTGGCGCAGTGTTGGAATGGATCGCCAGCGGCGAATTGGCGCTGCGCATCAGCGAGCAGTTTGCCCTATCGGACGCGGCCGAAGCGCACCGCGCCTTACAGGGGCGCAAGACGACCGGCAAGGTCGTTCTCATACCAGAGTGAAGTAGCCAAGGAGACAGGTGATGACAGAGGCAGATTCCAAGGACGAACTCACCCCGGCCGCAGACCGCGCCGAACAAGGCGAAAATTTTGCTCAGATGCTCGACGCCGAAGGAGCACCACCGGCTCCGACCACCAGTGAGGTCGCAGTCGGCGACGAGGTCAGCGGCGTGATCGTCAAAGTCGAGGATGAGAATAGCTTTGTCGAGTACGGCAGTCGGGATGAGGCCATAATCCGCACCAGCGAGCTTAAAGGCCCCGATGGGGAGTTGCGCTACAAGGTCGGCGACCCGATTCGGGCCTTTGTCGTGGCTACTGGGGACGAGGTCCTGCTCAGCCGCGGCTTGAGCCGCCAAGATGTCCAGGCCGATTTGCTCTACCAAGCGTACAAGGCCGGGCTGCCCGTCGAAGGCCGAGTTGACGCGGTCAACAAGGGGGGGTTGGGCGTGACCATTGAGGGTGACGTGCGCGGTTTTTGCCCGATCTCACACGTTGATACCCAGTACGTGGAAAACGCCGAGGAGTACCGCGGCCAGACCTTGACCTTTAGAATTATCGAGTTCCGCCATCAGGGCCGCGTGATCGTCCTGTCGCGTCGGGCTTTACTTGAAGCCGAACAAGACAAGGCCGCCGGCGCGGTGCGCAGCCAGCTAAAGAAAGGCGCGCAACTGGCGGGCAAGGTAACGCGGCTGGAGTCGTTTGGTGCGTTCGTCGATTTAGGTTCCGGGGTAGAGGGTTTGGTGCATGTCTCGGAGATCAGCCATCGGCGCGTCGGCCATCCCCAAGAAGCCCTCGAGGTGGGGCAGCAGGTTCAAGTCGCGGTCTTGCGCACCAAGGACTTGGGCCAGCGGCGCAAGGAGCGGATATCGCTGTCGATCAAGGCACTGGAAAAGGACCCTTGGCAAGAGATCAAAGAGCAGTTCGCAGTCGGCACAGTCGTCACCGGCAAGGTCGATGGGCTGGAGGATTTTGGTGCGTTCGTCGAGTTGACCGAAGGCGTGCGCGGGCTGGTGCATGTCTCGGAGATCGCCGACCGCCGCATCAGCCACCCGCGCGAAGTGCTCTCACTCGAGGAAGAGGTCAAGGTGGTGGTACTCGAAGTGGATACCCGCCGCCAGCGCTTGCGTCTGTCGATCAACCAAGTCGATGCCCTCGAATCCGAAGCCCATCTCGCCGAGTTCCGCCAGCGGCAGCAGCAGCAGCAGGAAGCGGAGCAGGGTAGCAGCGCCATGCTCGAAGCGCTCCGGCGCGCCAATCTGACCGATTGAGATGGGGCTGACGGACGCCATTTTCAACCACCCGCGCGCCGGGTACTACGGCGAATACGGTGGGGCCTTTGTCCCCGAAATTCTCCGCACGACCCTCGACGAACTGACCCAAGTTTTTGCGGACGCGCGCCGCGATCCTTCCTTTTGGGCGGAGTTTGAGCAGGTGATGCGGACGTATTCCTGCCGACCGACTCCGATTACCTTGCTCGAAAACCTCTCCCGCGAGGTCGGCGGGGCGCGGATCTTGCTCAAGCGCGAAGATCTCAACCACACGGGTGCCCACAAGGTCAACAACGTGATGGGCCAGGGCTTGTTGGTACGCCGCATGGGCAAAGGACGGGTCATCGCCGAGACCGGAGCCGGCCAGCACGGCGTGGCCACGGCGACGATGGCCGCCCGTTTGGGGCTGGAATGCACCATCTACATGGGGGCCGTCGATGTGGAGCGCCAGCGGCCCAATGTGTTCTGGATGGAGCAATTAGGTGCCGAGGTGGTGCCTGTGACCGATGGCTCGGCCACGCTCAAGGATGCCATCAACGAGAGCCTCCGCGATTGGGCCTATTCTATGGCCGACACGCACTATGTGCTCGGCACGGCGTGCGGCCCGCATCCTTTCCCGCAAATCGTCGCCTATTTCCAGCGGATCATCGGCGAGGAGAGCCGCCAGCAGTTGCTGGACTCAGTGGGGTGTCTGCCCGATCGGGTGTACGCCTGCGTTGGCGGCGGGTCCAACGCCACGGGTCTATTCTTGGGGTTTCTCGACGATGCGTCCGTTGAGTTGGTCGGGGTCGAGGCTGGAGGCCGGGGACTGGAAACAGGCGATCACGCCTCTCGCTTGGCCGGCCTCGTTGGCACGCCTGGAGTCGCCCAAGGCTACAAGACCTTTTTCTTTCAGGATGCCGAAGGCCAGATGCGGCACACGCATTCGGTAGCGGCAGGCTTAGACTACATTGGCGTCAGTCCGATCCTCGCCCATTTGGCCGAGATAGGCCGGGTGCGCATTGAGGCCGCGACCGACCAAGAAGTGATCGCAGCCCTCAAGCGGATGATGCGCAGCGAGGGGATTATCGGCGCGCTCGAAAGTACCCATGCCTTGGCCGGTGCCCTGCGCGAGGTGGGCGCGATGACGCCCGACCAAGTGGTGCTGATTGGCCTATCGGGCCGCGGCGACAAGGACATTTTCACTATCGCCGACGCGCTCGCGGATGAAAACTGGCAGCGCTTCCTCGCCGACAAGGCCGCTCGGTCGTGAATCTGCAAGCCTATATCGAAGAGCGGCTCACTGAGCGCAAGGTGCTGCTGATGACGCATCTGATCGCTGGTTTTCCTTCGCTGGAGGCCAACTGGCGGATGCTGGAGATCATGGCCGAGGCCGAGGTCGATTTGGTCGAATTGCAGATGCCCTTTAGCGAGCCAATCGCCGACGGGCCGACCTTTGCGCGAGCCAACCAACAGGCTCTCGAAAGCGGCCTTACTCTCGACGAATACTTCGACTTGATGCAGCGCGCGACTGCGGTTTTTCCCTTTCCGCATTTGATGATGGGCTACTACAACACGGCGTTCCGCTTGGGGCACGGCCCATTCTGCCACCGCTTGGCAGCATGTGGGGCCTGCGGGTTTATCCTGCCGGACTTGCCGGTCGAAGAGTACGGCGATTTGTGGGCAGTAGGCGCGGAGTGCGGGCAAACGCCGATTTTATTGATGACTCCGACCAACACCGACCAGCGGTTGCAGCAGATTGGTGCCCAAGCCAAAGGGTTTGTCTATGCAGTGGCGCGCAAGGGTGTAACTGGCCGCCAGACCGATTTAGGCGAGGAACTCTATCGGTTTATTGCGCGGTGCCGCAAAGCGACAGACCTGCCGCTGGGAGTCGGCTTTGGCCTGCGTAGCGGGGAAGATTTGCGGCAGCTACAGGGGCAGGCCGAAATCGGCATTGTCGGATCGGTGCTGCTGGAGGTCTGGGAACGGGAAGGGGAGGCGGGCTACGCCGCTCTATTGCGCGACTTGGCCGCTGGTCGCGAGTGAAGAATCCTTTACGACGCTAATCCTTAGTCTGATCAACGCCGGTGCTAGGGTGCTTGCTCCGGCGCGATCAGTCCATGTACAACCCCCCATTGACATCGATAGTCTCGCCGGTGATGTGCCGCGCGTCGTCCGAAGCGAGGAAGAGTGCGCAGTGGGCTACGTCTTCGGGCTGGCCGGAGCGGCCGAGGGGAATGGAGGCCTTGAGTTGGTCGTGTTCGGGGGCGGAGGTCATGGCAGTGTCGATGACGCCGGGGGCGATGGCGTTGACGCGGATTTGGTCGGGGGCGAGGGCGTGCGCTAGGCCAATGGTCAAGGTGAGGACGCCGGCTTTGGCCGCTGCGTAGGGGGGGCCAGCGGCTAAGCCGCCGGTCTTGGCCGCTAGAGAGGTCATGTTGATGATGGCTCCCTGACGGCGCGCCTTCATGTGGGGGATGACTGCTTGGGCGCAGAGGAAGGGCCCCTTCATGTTGACATCGACGATGCGGTCCCAGTTCTCTTCGCTGCACGATTCAAAAGTGGTATAGACGAGGTAGCCGGCGTTGTTGACGAGAATGTCGAGTTGGCCGAATTCGTCGAGCACGCGGCTCGTGCCGGCGAGGACGGAGGCTTTGGACGCGACATCCATTGCCAATCCCAACGCGCAGATCTCAGCGGCTGTGGCGCGGGCGGTGCTTGCGTCTATATCGGCGACGGCCACCCGTGCACCTTCGCGGGCAAAGCACTCGGCGATGGCCCGTCCAATGCCTCGGCCCGCGCCGGTGATCAACGCGGTCTTGTGCTGTAATTTTCCCGTCATGAAGTGCTCCTACTGAGAAAAGGATCGCCAGAGCAGGACCATACCATCCTCGGCCCCGGACGCGAGCATGGTGCCGTCGGGTGAAAACGAGACGGCTTGGACCCCATCCATATGTCCTTTGAGGGTGTGCAGCCTCCTCCGAGTGGCTATCTCCCACAGAACTACGGTGTGATCCCCATCCCCGGACGCGAGCATGGTGCCGTCGGGTGAAAACGAGACGGAATAGATATTATGGGTATGCCCTTTGAGGGTGTGCAGCCTCCTCCCAGTGGCAACCTCCCACAGAATTACGTTATTATCGCTTGACCCGGACGCGAGCGTGGTACCGTCGGGCGAAAACGATACGGAGCCAACGTAGTCCGTATGCTCTTTGAGGGTGTGCAGCCTCCTCCGAGTGGCAACCTCCCACAGGATTACGGTGTGATCGCTTGACCCGGACGCCAGCATGGTACCGTCGGGCGAGAACGCCACGGCTTGGACCCAATCTGTATGCCCTTTGAGGGTGTGCAGCCTCCTCCGAGTGGCAATCTCCCACAGGATTACGGTGTGATCGTCTGACCCGGACGCCAGCATGGTACCGTCAGGCGAAAACGCCACGGCTTGGACTCTATCCATATGTCCTTTCAGGGTGCCCAACTGTCTCCGCCTCGCAAGCTCCCACAGGATTACGGTGTGATCGTCTGCTCCCGACGCCAGCAGTGCGCCGTCGGGTGAAAACGAGACGGAATAGACATTCCCCGTATGCCCTACCAGGGTATCCAACTGCCTCTGCCTCGCAACCTCCCACAGGATTACGGTGTGATCGTCTGCTCCCGACGCCAGCAGTGCGCCGTCGGGTGAAAACGAGACGGCTTGGACCCAACCCAGATGCCCTAGGGTGGCCAGCCGACTCCACGTGGAAGAATCGGCACCGTCTAGGTCATCTGTAATGGATTGGCCGATTCCCGTCGGCAGCGACGGAGGAGATCGCCAGAGCAGGACCGTACTATCCAAGGCTCCGGACGCCAGCAGTGCGCTGTCGGGCGAGAACGACACGGGACCAATTCCTTCCAAGGTGTGCAGCCTTTTCCCAGTCGCGATCTCCCACAGGATTACGGTGTGCTCTCCGTTCCCGGACGCCAGCATGGTACCGTCGGGTGAAAACGCCACGGAAGAGACCCAACCCGTATGCCATAGGGTGGCCAGCCGCTTTCGACTTGCTACATTCCACAGAACTACGGTGTGATCCCCATCCCCGGACGCCAGCATGGTACCGTCGGGTGAAAACGCCACGGATCGGACCCACGCTGTATGCCCTTTGAGGGTGTCCAACTGTCTCCGCTTCGCAACCTCCCACAGGACTACGGTGTTATCGTATGACCCGGACGCCAGTAGTGCGCCGTCGGGTGAAAACGAGACGGCTTGGACCCACGCTGTATGCCCTTTGAGGGTGTACAGCCTTTTCCGAGTTGCAACCTCCCACAGGACTACGGTGTGATCGAAGGCTCCGGACGCTAGCAATGCGCCGTCGGGTGAAAACGCCACGGCGTGGACCCAATCTGTATGCCCTTTGAGGGTGTGCAGCCTTTTCCGAGTCGCAACCTCCCACAGGATTACGGTATGATCGTCTAACCCAGACGCCAGCATGGTTCCGTCAGGCGAGAACGACACGGCTTGGACCCTATCCATATGTCCTTTCAGGGTGTCCAACTGTCTCCGCTTCGCAACATCCCACAGGACTATGGTGTTATCGCTTGACCCGGACGCCAGCAGTGCGCCGTCGGATGAAAACACCACGGATCGGACCCAATCCGTATGCCCTTTGAGGGTGTGCAGCCGACTCCACGTGGGAGAATCGGCGACAGCAGGGACCGCTACCACCAGCCCGACGATAACGGCGAATAATGCTTTCATAAGGCTTCTCCTATCGCTCCTACTGAGAAAAGGATCGCCAGAGCAGGACCATACCATCCTCGGCCCCGGACGCGAGCATGGTCCCGTCGAGTGAAAACGAGACGGCTTGGACCCAATCGGTATGTCCTTTGAGGGTGGTTAGCCGCTTGCGACTTTCGACATCCCACAGGATTACGTTGTTATCACTTGAGCCAGACGCCAGCGTGGTACCGTCGGGTGAATACGCCACGGAAGTGACATTCCCCGTATGCCCTTTTAGGGTGGCTAGTTGCTTCTGCGTCGCAATATCCCATAGGGTTACGTTGTTATCGCTTGCCCCGGACGCTAGGATAGTGCCGTCGGGCGAAAATGCCACGGCAAGAACATAGTCCGTATGTCCTTTGAGGGTGACTAGTTTCTTTCGGCTTTCGACATTCCACAGGATTACGTTGTTATCGCTTGCCCCGGACGCTAGGATAGTGCCGTCGGGCGAAAATGCCACGGCCTGGACCCAATCCGCATGTCCCTTGAGGGTGGCTCGCCGCTTCTTCTTCTCGACATTCCACAGAATTACGGTGTTATCGTCTGCCCCGGACGCTAGGATAGTGCCGTCGGGCGAAAACGCCACCGCTTGAATCCTACTCTTATGCCCTTTAAGGGTGGCCCGCTGACTCTTCTTCTCGACATCCCACAGGACTACAGTGTTATCCCCGCCGGACGCGAGCATGGTTCCATCGGGTGAAAACGCCGCGGCTTGGACCCTGGCTTCATGTCCTTGTAGGGTCTCCAGTCGTCTCTGGCTTGCGATATCCCACAGGACTACGGAGTCATCCCCGGATACTAGCATGGTTCCATCGGGCGAAAACGCCACGGTTTGAACCCCCGACCCATTCCCTTGTAGGGTGGCCTGCTGATTCCACATGGAAGGATCGTCGTCTGTAACGGATTGGTCGATCTCCGCTTGAGGAGGTCGCCAGAGTAGGACTCCACCGTCCCGGGCCCCAAACGCGAGCATGGTTCCGTCGGGCGAAAACGCCGCGAAAGTGACATTATTATGCTCTTTGAGGGTGGCCCGCTGCTTCCGGCTAGCGACGTCCCACAGGGTTACGGTGTTATTGTATGCCCTATCGTATGACCCGGATACCAGTGTGGTACCGTCGGGTGAAAACGCCAGAAAAAAAACATAGTCCGTATGCCCTTTGAGAGTGGCCAGTCGCCTGCGATTGACGACATTCCAGAGGACTATGGTGTTATCGTATGACCCGGATGCCAGTGTTGTTCCATCAGGTGAAAACGCCACGGCGTGGACATTATCCGCATGCCCTTTGAGGGTGGCCACCCGCCCTCGCCTCGCGATATCCCATAGGACTACGGTATTATCGCTCGCCCCAGACGCCAGCGTTGTTCCATCAGGTGAAAATGCCACGGCGTGGACGCTATCTACATGCCCTTTGAGGGTAGCCCGCTGTTTCCGGCTGGCGACATCCCACAGGACTACAGTGTTATCCCCGCCGGACGCGAGTGTGGTGCCGTCGGGTGAAAACGACAAAGATCGGACTAGGCCGGCATGCCCTTCTAGGATCTCGAGCCGCTTCTGGCTGGCGACATCCCGCAGAACTACGGTGTTACCTTCCCCGGATGCCAGTGTGGTGCCGTCGAGCGAAAACGCCACCGATCGGACCGAAAATGCGCTGGAAAAAACAGAGGGGTCCACCTGCTCCTTGAGGACAGCCAACTGTCTCTGGCTGGCGACATTCCAGAGGACTACGGTATTATCGTCTGACCAAGACGCCAGTGTGGTTCCATCGGGTGAAAACGACAAAGATCGGACTAGACCCGCATGCCCTAGGGTAACCAGCCGACTCAAAATGGAAGAATCAGAATCGGCGCTAGCAGGAGCCGCCACTGCTAGCCCGATGATGACGGCGAATAATGTTTTCATAAGGCTTCTCCTAGGTGAAACAAAATATACTATTTTGCGCGACGGCCCAATTCAGACGCGGCGGACTTGCTAAGGTGGGAAAAAGCTATAAGATAAGGCTACTTAGAGGGCTGAGCCGAACTTTAGAATCGGGAGTTTTCAGTTATGAGGAACGTCATTGGAGTCATCCTCGGGGGTGGGCAGGGTGCGCGGCTCTTCCCGCTAACGCAGCTTCGCTCCAAGCCGGCTGTGCCGATTGGCGGCAAATACCGCTTAATCGACATTCCCATCAGCAATTGTCTGCATTCTGGGATCAACCGCATTTTTGCCCTGACTCAATTCAATTCCGCTTCGCTCCACCGCCACATTAGCACGACGTACCGCTTTGATTCCTTTTCCGATGGCTTTGTCGAGATCTTGGCTGCCGAGCAAACCCAAGACAGCGCCGCTTGGTACCAAGGCACGGCCGATGCGGTGCGCCAACAACTCAGGCGCTTGCTCTCGCGCCGGGCCGACCAAGTGCTAATCCTGTCGGGCGACCACCTCTATCGCATGGATTACCGCGCCTTTGTCGAAGAGCATCGAGCGCGCGGCGCGGACGTGTCGATTGCGGTCAAGCCGGTGACGCGAGAAGCTGCGCCTGGGCTGGGGATCGTGCAGATGAATGCTCAGGGGCGGATCGTGGATTTTCGCGAGAAGCCGCAAGACGAGGCTGAACTGGATGCTCTGCGGCTGCCGGCGGCTGCCGACCCGGAGGCGTGCTATATGGCCTCCATGGGCATTTACGTGTTTGAACCCCAGGTCTTGGTCAGCCTACTGATGAGCAGCGACCAAGACGACTTCGGCAAGCACATCATCCCGGGCGCGATCCACAAGGTTGGCGTTTTTGCCCATACCTTTGACGGCTATTGGGAAGACATCGGCACCATTCGCTCTTTTTACGAGGCCAATTTGGCGCTGACGGATCAGTCGCCGCCTTTTAACTTTTACCGGGCCGACGCACCGATTTACACGCACGCGCGCTTCCTCTCTGGCACGCGGCTGGAGAATTGCCACATTGAGCGAGGGATTATCTGCGAAGGCTCGTACATACGGTCCGCCCGGATCGAGCGCTCAGTGATCGGGATCCGTTCGGTGATTGGCGAGAATTGCCAGATTTCCAACACCATTGTCATGGGTGCTGATTCGGATGAGTCGCCGGCCGATCGCGCGCGCAATGCCGCCCAAGGCATTCCAGATATGGGGATTGGTGCCAATAGCAAAATCACCGGCGCGATCATCGACAAAAATGCGCGCATCGGCGAGGACGTTTGCATCACTAATAAGGATCGAGGCGTCGAGGCCGACGAGACAAACTACTACATCCGCGACGGGATCGTGGTTGTGCCTAAGGACGCGGTGATTCCGGCGGGTACTGTGGTATAAAGAAGAAGGGGGCGTACAAAAAGAGGGACGGGTGTGAAACCCGTCCCTCTTTTTGTGGTCAGTGCGCAAGTTCTATTTGAGCAAGGTCATCTTGCGGTGTAGGACCTGATCGCCAGCGCGGAGGCGGTAGAAATACGTGCCGGCGCTGAGGTCTGAAGCATCGACGGCGACCGAGTAGGAGCCAGCCATGCGCCATCCTTCGGCCAGCGTAGCTATCTGTTGGCCGAGGGTGTTGAAGAGGGTCAGTTCGACGTGACCGTCAGCCGGAATGGCGTAGGCTATAATCGTGCTGGGGTTGAAGGGGTTGGGGTAGTTTTGGTTCAGTGTGTACGCACTGGGTATGGCTGCCGAAACCTCCGACTCTGAGGCGACGACGGTTGCCATCTCGTTGGGCATGATACCGGCTACCGCGAGGAAGGTCCAACCCGAGGTCCACAGTTCGTTGCCAAAGGCTCCGACGTAGTCAACTTGGGTGTAGAAGCCGTCGTTGGGAATGGCACCGCTGCCGTTCCAAGCCGGGCTAGAAGTTTGGAGCCTAGGATCGAGTCCGCCGTCGCGAGTGCGGGAAATGCCCATGAGAAGCGGATCCTCAAGGCGGTTGTTGTTGGCTACGAGGTGAGCGAGGGCAAACTCGGGAGCGAGAGAAGTAACGTCTTCACCAGCGCCAAAGCCCCACCAAATGTTGTTGGCCAAGACGAGGTCGCCAGCTTCTAAGCGAGCGCGGCTGTCTTCACCCGATTCCAAATCCTCAATATCGACGCCTTCTCCGGCGAAATCAGTAAAAATACTATTGTGGTATTTGCCACCGGCATTGTCGCGGATTTTGAGCACCACGTCGTTGTCGCCGTTGGTGGAAAAGGCACCGGAGCCGATGTAGGTGGCATTGTAGATGGCTGGCGTGGCGTAGGGCGTGCCGTCCTCGGGCGTGGTGCCGCCATCGTGCTCACCGGCGCGATTGCCTGTTTCGGCATCTTGAATCACGAACCAGAACTGGCCCTTGCCGCGAAAGCCCTCGTCGTAGTCAAAGGCGTCGTCGCCGTTGAACGCCGAGACCAAATACTTGGGGTTGACCGTGCCACCGAACCACTCAAAGCCGTCGTCTTGGTTGTTGTACACCTCGACGTATTCGATGACCGTGCCGCTGCCGACGCCGCCCATGGTCAGGCCGTTGATTTCGTTGCCCGCGCCAATGTCGGTACCGCCGTAGCGGATGGATACGTAGCGGAAGACGCCGGAGTTGTCTCCGTCGTCTTCGCCGCCGTAGAGGCCGCGCGGCTCGGTGGTGGGAATGCCTTCAATGGGGGTTTCACCTGGCGTGGAATTGAGGCTAGCCCAGCCGAGGATGATGACGCCGCCCCAGAGACCGCGCGCGTCGAGTGGCAAGTCGTTGGCATTGCTGACGTCGTCGGCCTCGGCGGTGAAGATGATTGGCTTATCCGCTGTGCCTTCGGCGAAAATTTTGCCGCCGCGAGCGACGACGAGGGCGCTGGCGTTTTCGCCTTGTCCCGGTTTGCCCTTGATGACCGTGCCCGGCTGAATCGTCAGCGAGGAGCCCTCACTGACAAAAACTAGGCCGTTGAGCACGTACTCGTTGTCCGCGGTCCATTCCACGCTGCCACCGACCGGAATATCGGCGGTGGTGACATCGATGGTGGCCGCTAAGGCAATGGTCGGCAACAGGGCGGTGCCGACCGCGAGCATTATCTTGCGCAGCATAGTATCCTCCTGATACTGGATAAAAGTAGTGGACGCCAGCGGCTCAAACCGCTGACGTCCACTATAAAAGCACAAGCCTGTACCAATGAGATGGCAGTAGTGTGAACTAATGTGGCAGTAATGTGACCAGTTTGTTACAACGCCTCAGCGAATGTGTCAGCGGTTGTAACTGACCGAAATCGAGAACGAACGGCCTTTGTAGTACTGGCTGGAGATGTAATCGATGTCTTGGTAGCGATAGGCCTTCTCAAAGGAGGAGTCGAGGAGGTTTTTGGCACTCAGCTTGATCTTGTACTCCTGCCACTGTTGGGAGAAGGTGCAGTCGAGGGTGCCGCGCACTTCCTCAAACACGTCCGGGGTCCCACCGAGACTGACTTCTGCCAAGCGCCGGCCGAAGATGTTGTAGTAGATGCCGGCCGCCGTGCCGGTGGCGAAGTTGTCGTAGCTGAGATCGAGGTTGATCAGGAAGGGCGACTGGCCTTGGAGTTGGCGCGTGTCGGCAGCCTGTGGGTCGAGGGCCCGGCGCAGCTTTAGCTCGGTGGAGTCAATGTTGACCTCGGAGCGAACCAGAGAGAGGTTGCCGCCGGCGTGAAAGTGTTCTAGCTGCGAGAGGAGGAATCCAAGGCCGCGCCGCGCCTCGAACTCGACCCCGGCCACTTGGGCTGCTGCGACGTTCTGGAACTGGACCTCGCCGTTGACGGTGAGAATGACGCGTTCGATGGGGTTTTTGAAGTCCTTGTAAAACACGCTGGCCGCGTACAGCTCACCGGGGTTGCCGAAGTGTTCCCAGCGCAAGTCGTAGTTGTTGATCAGAGTCCGCTCTAGCTCGGCGTTGCCGATAAAGGTGAAGCCGCCGACGAAGCTGAACGAGGCAAATGGGGCTAGTTCGCGGAAGGTGGGTCGGGCGAGAGTGCGGCCGTAGGAGGCGCGCAGATTCATGCCGGGGCGGATCTCCCAGACGGCGTTGAGCGAGGGCAGCAGGTCGTTTTCAGCAAGCTGGCCTGGGGTCTTGGTCGAGTCTTGGCTGGCCACGTCGATGCGCGTGGCTTCGAGCCGGGTACCTCCCACGAGGCGCAGTTGAGTGTTAATGGGCAATTCGAGCATGGCGTAGCCAGCGTAGATTTGCTGGTCGCCGTCGAAATTGCTCGAAAGTTGGGTGGCATCTTGGACGTAGGAGCCGAAGCGGTACTGACTGCCATTGCTGCTGATTAGCCCGACCTTGTCGGTGGCAAAAAAGGAGTCGGGTTGGCCGTCGTAGTCGATGTCGTCTTGGTCAAATTCGTAGCGCCGCTCGCGGAAGGTGCGCGCTTTGTCCAGCGCCAAGAAGCCGGTTTTGAAATTGCTGCTGATACCCTGCCATTGCTTGAAGGGCAAGGTCAGGTTGAGCTGGAATTCGCGGTTGCTCTCGTCGAGGTCGCGGAAATAGCGGGTCGGCAGCGGATAGATCGAAGGCGAGATCGAGTAGTCAACGATGTCGCCCCGCAGGACGTTGCCTTCTGAGTCGCGCATGACCTCGCCGTTCTCGTCGCGCAGTGGGCGGTTTTTGAGGGTTACGTAATTATTGGTAAAAAATCGCAGGTCAGGCTCTTCTTGCGCCGAAGAAGAAGCAGATGCCGTCCATTCGGCCCGCAGGTCGCCCAAGCTGTCAAAGTGGTGTTTGCCCGCCAGTTGCAGCGATTGGATTTGGCGTTCGGTAAACTTCAAAACGCGCGTCTCGTACATGGCGTCTTCTTCGAGGTCGCGGGGGAATGCACCGGCTAGGTAGCGGGCGACGTCTTCACTGTTGCGGTTGTACATGTTGGTGACTGACAACTCGTGCGTGGGGGTCGGCTTGAGAGACAAGGTAACGAGGCTGCCCCAAGCGATTTCCTGCGACCCCTGGGAGTCGGCGAGGTTAAAATTATTAGTCAGGGTGCTGGCTTCCTTACTGGTGAGTTGCCAGCGGGCCGAGGTGCCGTTGTCGTAAAAGGAAGAGTTGTTGCTGTAGATCAGGGTGCCGAGAAAGCCGAAGGGTTTGTCCAAGAGCGAGACTTGGTTGCCCACTGCAACCGAATAGCTCTGGTTCAGGGGGGTGGTCGTAGTGGTGGGGGCCATTACTGAGGAGAAAGACTTGGAATACTCGTCGAGTTGGAGCGCCTTTTCCTCGTCGTTGTACGCGGCACCCACATCGGGGATTTTTACCTCGCCGTTGGCCAAGGCATCGGGGATTTCGCGGGTTCCGTCGTCAACCCCGAGCCAATCGCGTCCACCGCCCTCGTAGGTGAGAAACTGGTCGTTGAACGAGCTTTGGGTATTGAATTTGGTTGAGGCCGAGACGGAAAGGGTGAAGTTATCCGGGAACGCCTTGGTGCCGATGTTGACGGCACCGCCGGTGAAGTCGCCGGGCTTGTCCGGGGTAAAGCTCTTGGTGGTGACGATGTTGTCTAAGAGAGAAGTGGGAAACAGATCCATGGGGACGGACCGCTTGTCGGGGTCGGCGTTGGGGAGCGAAGAGCCGTTGAGCTGGACCGAGCTATAGCGGTCGCCTAGGCCGCGGATATAGACGTATTTGCCATCTACTACGGAAGCACCCGTTACGTGGGACATAGCCTCGGCCGCGTCGCCGCTGCCGGCGCGCGAGATTTCCTCGGCGCTGATCGCATCGCTGACGGCTGGGGCCTTTTGGCGCTCCTTGAGCAGGGCCGCACCGGTATTGCGCAGGGCCTTAGCTTCGACGACGACCTCGTCGTCGAGTTCTAGGGCCTCGGGCGCGAGGGTGATGGTCAGCTTGGCGACCTCGCCGTCTTGTACCTCGACGCCGATGATCGACGCATCCTGATAGCCGATCATCGAACTGGCCAGCACGTAGGTTCCGACTGGGACGTCGAAAAGCTGAAACCGGCCCTCAATATCGCAGGTTATGCCAAGTTGAGTGCCTTCTAGAAAGACGATCGCACCCACGAGTGGGTCGCCGGTCTGGCGATCAAGAACCGCGCCGGATACCGTGCCAGTCTGCGCGAAGGCGGGACGGGCAAGGGCCAAAAAGGCGAGGACGACAATGGACAAGCAGCGCTTCATGGATGAACAACCTCCCTTGAAAAGATTTAAGCAGAAATGATAGAGAGGCCGTGTTGAGAAGCGGTTACTCTGAAATTACAATCCGGTTACAAGGGGTCTTGGAGGCAGTGTCTCTCTCGCAGGATGCAGGAGGAAAACGTCACCATTTTGTAACAATACTGTGACAAAAGCGCCGCATAGCAAGGTCATTTTGTAACATAGCACGAGAAAAACGCCAAAAGAGGGAGGATTGTAACACAAATGCAAAAAATCATGACGCTTGGCGTGCTAATTTTGGGCTGGACCTATGCAGCGCAAGCGGCCGAGGGCAAGCTCAAGGGGTATATGTTTGGCGACTACTACTATGTATTGGCCGCGGATGAAGCCGACGACAAGCAGCCCCACAAGCGCAATGCGTTCCGGTTTCGCCGTGTGTACTTCACCTATCAAAAGGACATCGCCGCCGACTTTGCGGTCCGCTTTCGCCTTGAGGCTAAGGACGCGGGGTTTGACCAAGATGCGAAGATGGAACCCTTCCTCAAGCACGGCTACTTGCAGTGGAAGGAAGGGATAGGCGATGCGGATATATACTTAGGGCTTTCGGGGACGCCGACTTGGGCCGTTGCCGAAAAGGTCTGGGGCTACCGCTCGATAGCCAAGACCGTACTCGACTGGAATAAAATCGGCTCTTCGGCCGACTTGGGCGCGGCCCTCAAGGGCGCGGCGGGCCAGCTAAACTACCACCTGATGGTCGGCAATGGTCCCGGACAGAAGCCAGAGGACGATCACGGTAAAAAATTCTATGGTTCGTTGAGTTTCAAAGCTGCGGATCGCTTGGTGTTGGAAGGCTATGCGGACTTTAATGCGCGGCCAGCCGGTCGCAACGAGCGGACCTTCAAGGGTTTCGTCGGCTGGCAGGGAGCAAAGGGCAAGGTGGGGTTGGAGGTTTTCTCGCGCACCAACGAACTGGCCGGCGACAATGGCGAGGACCAAGTCATTGACGGGGTCTCGGCCTTTGGCTCGCTGCCGCTGAGTGCCGCGCTCAAGGGTTTTGGCCGGGTCGATGCGGTCGGCTACGACGCCGAGGACGACAGGGATTGGCTCTTCATCGCCGGCCTCGACTACTCCCCAGCTACAGCCGTCCATCTGATGCCCAATGTGCTCATTGAGTCGCCCGCTGACGAGGATGCCAATGTCCAAGGGCGACTGACCTTTTTCTACAAATTTTAGCACTGCTGTAACGCAGGCTTCATCTGTGAGACACGCGGATGTAACACAAATCCTTCAATATTTATAAACCATGGAGAATGCAAAAATGAAGAAAATATGGATCGGAGTGGTGCTGATGGGTTGGGTGTTCGCCACAGGCGTCCAAGCGCAGACCATAGCCGTTGATGAGCGAATCGCGCCCTACGGGAAGGTGCGCGGCCTGTCTGGCAATGCCAGCAGCATTGGCTCGGACACGATGAACAACATGATGGCCCTGTGGCTGGAGGCCTTCCGCAAGTACTATCCCAACGTCAAGATCCAAATCGAAGGCAAGGGGTCGAGTACTGCGCCGCCGGCCCTAATTGAGGGTACGGCTCAGTTCGGGCCGATGTCGCGGCCGATGAAGTCGAGCGAGGAGGATAAATTCGAGCAGGCCTTCGGCTACAAGCCAACGCCCCTGCGGGCTGCGCTGGACGCGCTAGCGGTCTTTGTCAACAAGGACAACCCCGTCGAGGGCCTGAGCTTGCCGCAAGTCGATGCGATCTTTTCCAAGACTCGCCGCAGCGAGTTCCCCAATGACATCGCCACTTGGGGGCAGTTGGGGCTGGATGGGGATTGGGCCAAGGCCCGGATCAGTCTCTATGGCCGCAACTCGGCCTCGGGCACCTATGGTTTCTTTAAGAAGCAAGCCCTGTTCAAAGGCGACTACAAGGACGAGGTGAAAGAACAGCCCGGCTCGGCGTCCGTAGTCCAGGGCATTACCGAGGATCGCTTCGCCATAGGATACAGCGGCATTGGCTATCAGACCTCGGGGGTGCGCGTCGTACCCTTGGCCAAAGCCGAGGGACAGGCGTTTAAGCAAGGCTCCATGGAAAACGTACTGAACGGTTCTTACCCCCTCGGTCGTTTTCTTTACATTTATATAAACAAGGCCCCCGGCCAAGCCATGGATCCGCTAGTGAAAGAGTTCTGCAAGTTTATTTTTTCTAAAGAGGGGCAAGAAATCGTCGTCAAAGACGGTTATATGCCCGTGCCGTTTGAAGTGGTCCAAGCCGAATTGGCCAAATTGGATAGCTAAAGGCGCGGGCGCGTGAGCGAAAAGCCATATAAGCGGGGAATTACGCCGCGAGCGAAAACCCTCGACTGGCTGGCTAGGCGCTTTATCTCCTTTGGCGGCATCGGCATTATCGCCGCTGTCTTGGGGATATTCGTCTTTGTCCTCGCCGAGGCTTGGCCCCTGTTTCGCTCCCCAGAGATAACAGCAGAAAAAACACACCAAGTGGCCGGCCCGTTCGCCATTGGGCTCGATCCCTACTACCAAACCGCTTATGCAGTCGGCCCCCAAGGGGTGGATTTGTTGCGGTTGGACGATGGCCAAGTGATCCGCCGCGAACGGCCAGCCGAGCTGACGGGCCGCTCAGTAACGGCCGCCCAGCGGATGCCAAACGACGTTTTGGCGTTGGGCACGGATGACGGTCATTTGCTAGCGGCGCGGATTCGTTTCCAACTCGATTACAGCAGCGGCCAGCGGCAGGTGGTGCCGCAGTTTGCGGTTGAGCGCCTCATCGCAGTCGATCCGACGGGCGAGTCGCTGGTGCAAGTGGCCTTGCGGGAAGGGGACGATGGCCGCTCGGCCGCAGCGGCGATTACGGCGAGCGGTCGCTTGGTGGTGATGGTAGCCGAGCAGGAGCAGGGCCTATTGGGGCCGGGCGAGCGCCAAGCAAGGCAGTACGAGCTGACGGCCGATTTCGACGGCAAGGCCACGCAGGTACTACTCGACGGTCGCATTCGCCAGTTGCTCGTGGGAACGGACCGGGGGCAGGTGTACGAGTGGCGGCTGGGCGCAGTGGAGCAAGCGCCGGCGTTTGTCGGGCACATTGCCGTCTCAGAGGTCGCGGTCTCGGCGCTGGCGTACGCGCTAGGCGAGGTTTCGCTGGTAGTAGGCGACGCGGCTGGTCACGTCAGCACTTGGTTTAAGGTCGAGGAAAATGGGCAGCGCTCGTATCGCAAAATTCACGCCTTTGTTCCCCATGCGTCAGCCGTTACCCACATTGCAGCCTCTGCGCGCGACAAGCAGTTTCTCACGACCGACGCCGAGGGGGCCATCTCCCTACACCACTTAACCTCCGAGCAGACGGTCTTCCAACTGCAGGACGACTCCCCGGTCACCGCGTTGGTTTTCGCGCCCAAGGCCGACGGATTTTTGGCCCTCGGCCAAGACGGGAGGTTGCGGCGCTTTACCCTCGACCATCCCCATCCCGAAATCAGCACGGCCGTACTATTCGGCTCCATCTGGTACGAGGGCTACGGGAGCCGCGAATACGTGTGGCAATCGACCGGCGGCACGGACGAGTTCGAGCCGAAGCTCAGCTTGGTGCCGCTGATTTTGGGCACGGCCAAGGGCACGTTCTACGCCCTGCTCTTTGCGTTGCCGTTGGCCGTTTTAGCGGCGATTTACACGGCCGAATTTGCCTCGCCGCGTGTGCAGGGCTTGGTCAAGCCGTCCGTGGAGGTCATGGCTTCGTTGCCGAGCGTCATCTTGGGCTTCTTAGCTGGCTTGTGGCTGGCCCCACTGCTCGAATCGCATTTGTTGGGGACCTTGCTGTTGCTGCCGGCGGTGCCAACCGTGGTCATAGCTGCGGCTTGGGCCTGGCAATACGCTCCAGAGGCTTGGGTGCGTCAAGTGGCGCGGGTGGGGGAGATATATTTGCTCGGCGCGGTGACTCTGCTGGTCGCTTGGTTGGCGTACGCGCTGGGGCCGGTCTTTGAGGAACTGGCTTTTGACGGGCATTTCCTGCGCTGGCTGCGGCAAGACGCGGGCGTTGGTTACGACCAGCGCAATTGCTTGGTCGTGGGGTTTGCCATGGGCTTTGCCGTCGTTCCGCTGATCTTCACCATCTGCGAGGACGCGCTTTCTAGCGTGCCCAGTCACTTGCGCGCCGGCTCGCTGGCCTTGGGAGCTACGCCTTGGCAGACGGCGATCAAGGTGGTGTTGCCCATGGCCCTGCCGGGCATTTTCTCAGCCGCCATGATCGGCCTCGGCCGCGCCATTGGGGAAACCATGATCGTGCTGATGGCCACGGGCAATACCCCGATCATGGATTGGAACATTTTCAACGGCATGCGCACCATTTCGGCCAATATCGCCGTGGAGCTACCCGAGGCACCGCACCAAGGCACGCTCTACCGAGTGCTATTTCTCAGCGGCTTGCTGCTGTTTATGGCCACCTTTTTTATCAACTCGCTGGCTGAGATCGTGCGCCAACGCTTGCGGGATAAGTACAATCGACTGTGATGAAATTCTGGCAGCGGGGCGACCCTTTTATCTGGCTTACGGGCGGGGCCTTGGCCCTGTGTTTGGCGATGATCGCCGGTTTGGTGGGGATCATTGTCTATAATGGCGCAGGCGTGTTCTGGCCGCAGGATTTGACCCTGTTGCGCCTCAAAGACGGTCCGCCGATCATGGGCAAATTGATGGATCGCCAGTCCATTCCCGGGGCCGCCGGGAGCTATCGAGTGCAGCTCAAGGTCGGCAACCGCGACGCGTATGGCCAAGACTTTCGCTGGGTGGATGAAGACGCGATTGCCGAGCGCGGAACGCCGGCCGAGGCCGTGGTCTTCGAGCGAGTCGAGTGGGGGGATATGCACGGCTTTATCGCGGCCTTGTACGAGGAGGACCGGCTGCTGGCAAAAGGGGAAGGGGTTTGGGAAATCTTACAGGAACTGCTGGACCAAGTCGGCGAGCTGGACGAGCGCATTCACGACTTGGAGCGCGGCGAGCTGGACAAGCTCAACCGCGCTATAGATGACTTGCGCCTGCAGGAGCGTCGCTTGCAGCGCGAGCAAAATGACGCACAACTGGTCGCAAACGAGGTGCGTCGCCAAGCCCTGTGGGACGAGCACGAGGCCCTGTCTGAGCGCTTGGACGAGTTGCGGGCGCAGCAGGAGCGCTGGGAAGTGGAAGTCGCGCTGGCCGGGGGTGAGACGCGCCGCGTCAAGGTGGCGGCCATTGTCCGCGCCTATCGCCCCAATTTGATGGGGGTCGGGGCCAAGGTCCAGACCTATCTGTCTAAGGGCTGGGAGTTCGTGGCGGGCGAGCCGCGCGAATCCAATACCGAGGGCGGCATCTTCCCCGCGCTGTTTGGCACAGTGATGATGGTGATGCTGATGAGCTTGGCGGCCGTGCCCTTTGGAGTCCTCGCGGCGCTCTACCTGCGCGAGTACGCCCGGCAGGGATTTTTGGTGCGCCTCGTGCGGATTGCGGTCAACAACTTGGCGGGCGTGCCTTCTATTGTCTTTGGCATGTTCGGGTTGGGTTTCTTCGTGTACGGCATCGGCGGCAGCATTGACCAGCTCTTTTACGCGGATGCCCTGCCGACACCCACCTTTGGCACCGGCGGCATTCTCTGGGCCTCGCTGACCTTGGCCCTGCTGACGGTACCGGTCGTCATCGTTGCCACAGAGGAGAGCTTGGCGGCCGTGCCCCGCGAGATGCGCGAAGGCGCGCTGGCTTTGGGGGCGACCAAATTTCAGATGATTTGGAGCGTGGTGCTGCCCAGTGCCCTGCCGGGCATTCTCACGGGCGTCATCTTGGCCACGGCGCGCGGGGCCGGCGAGGTTGCGCCGCTGATGATCACTGGCGTCGTCAAGCTAGCGCCGGATTTACCGCTCGATGCGTTCGCGCCGTTTTTTCACTTGGAGCGCAAGTTTATGCACTTGGGCTTTCACATCTACGATGTGGGCTTCCAGTCGCCCAACGTGGAGGCGGCCCGCCCCATGGTGTACACCACAGCCCTGCTGTTGTTGACTATTGTGTTGCTCCTGAACTTGACGGCGATTATCGTCCGCAACAAATTGCGCAAGAAATACGCCACGGCGGCCTTTTAGGAGATGCCATGAGCAAACCCTTAGCCTCGGACCAGGCAAATTCCATCGTCGAGGTGGAAAACCTGAACATGTTCTACGGCGAGACTCAGGCCCTGCACGACATTGACCTGAGCATTCACGAGCGCGAGGTGACCGCGTTTATCGGACCTTCGGGCTGCGGCAAATCGACGCTCTTGCGTTGCTTCAATCGCCTCAACGATCTGGTCGAATCCGCGCGCATTGAAGGCTCGGTGCGGGTCAGCGGTCGCGATATTTACGCGCCCGATTGCGATGTAATCGACTTGCGGCGGCGGGTGGGCATGGTGTTCCAAAAGTCCAATCCCTTCCCCAAATCCATCTACGAGAACG
>JAJDYK010000215.1 GCA_022825185.1 Candidatus Latescibacterota bacterium
GACTTGATCGATGCCGGGCACTTGGCGCGGGATGTCGCGGATTACAGCGGGCAGGGTCTGCTCTTCGTCAAAGCAGGGAATCTGCACGATCAACTTCATTCATTCATCCCCAGCTTTCCTGCCGGATCTGCTTTTTGTCCAATCCGTGCTCCTGTAAGAGCGCGACCATGTTTTCGACGAAGCGCGGCTCGGGAGTCTCGCCTTTGGCTCTAGCTGCCCGGCGCTCGTAGGGCGTGATGCCTGGGCCGCAGCTATAGGCCATCACCTTGGAGGGATCGGGGGCGACTTCGCGCAAGAGTTCCCCAGAGATGCGCCCTTGGCGGGCACCGCGGATGCCGCTTGGGTCCTCGCGGGTGATGCAGTGGATTACGTCGAGTTGGTCGGGGTACTGATCCCGCAACTCCTCGAATTCCTCGAAGTAAATGACGTCGCCGCGCGTCTTGTTGCTAAATAGCAAGGTGTGCCTAAGCGGATCGCCGCGGTGTAGGCTTTCCTTGATCAAGCTCCTGTTGGGCACGATGCCGCTGCCAGCGCATACGTGGACAATGTGATCAGTGCGCTCGCAGACATCGGTGGGAAAGGTGTACGCGCCGGTAAAACCGCTGATGACCAGCCGCCGACCCTCTTGGATGTAGTACGTCAACAGTGGCGACAAAAGCGGCGGGTACGGCGTCTCACCGCTCTCGTAGCGCTCTTCTTTGATGGTGATGGCGAGGTGCTCCTCGTGAGGCGCAGAAGCCATGGAATAGGCTCGCGGCTTTTCCCGCTGCCCCTTTTGATCTTCTAAATAGGCGGTGAAGTGCTCCAATTCGCCGAACTGATGCGGATCAATGGTGCAGAAGTGGCCGGCCTCGTATTCGATCAGTTCTTCGCCAGCCGACATAAAGAGCGTGGTGGTATCTGGGGTATCTCGGCGCACGTGGACGACCTCCACCTCCATCTCCCGGACTCTCCGCCTTGGCGTGCGCGTTGTTTGCGCTGAGGTGCTCATACTAGTGCTTTCTGGCCAAGTGCGCTTTCATCTTCTCGATCAGGGCATCGTCGTCTGCGGACGAGGCCACCATCTCCTCGAATGCTGCGGCTGTCAACTCCACTTCCTCCAGGAAGTGCTTGTCGGCCGGTCAGGGAAATACGTAGTCGCCGATGCGTTGCTGCTGGTGCGCCCGCGCCTTGTCGGCTATGCGCGCCAGCCAGGGGATATCGCCGATGATCATACCCCGGGCTCGGGGCTTGAAGTCGAGAGTGTTCCACTCGCTCATAGGGTTCCTCCGCGTGGTGACAAACAAAACTGCAACCGGCTTCTCAACTCGGTCGCGCTTGGGTCTGTGCTCAGGCCCTCGGCCAGCATGGCCGCGCATTGCCGCAGCCGCGCAAGGGGCCTTTTCCAGTGTTGGCGCAGGGCCAGCGCGTGCGGCTCGCCGTCGAGAGCCGCGCACAACAGGGCCGCGCTGTTTAAAAGAAAAAAGATGCGGTGATAATCGAGTGCCCGCGCACCGTCGCTGCGCCCGGACGCCTCGGCGTATAAACGCGCTGCGGACGCGTCCAGCAGCGAGCGCATGCGTCCGTCCTGCCGCCCGCTACCCATACTTGAAGTATACTGCGTCAAGCGCCTTTCCGTCCAGTCCCAACCAATTTTGGCAAATTCGAGGAAGTAAACGTGCGTGCCCTTCGGCGCGACGATTGCGTTGCGCGCGTTGTAATCTACGCTGCCCAGCGCGGCTGGCCGCGCCGCCAGCCAGCCGTGCATGGTTTCGAGCAGTGGCTGTATCCCAGCGTCTAAGGACTGCTGGAGACGGCGGCAGAACTGTTCGATGCCAGCGTGCGCCCGCGCTCCTGCTTCGTCCCAAGCGGCGGCGAGGGCTGAGCGGTTGGCGCTTGGCACTACCCTCGGTGCCAACTGGTCGGCGCGTTGGGAGAACGCGTGCTCAATGGCGCACAGCCCGCGTATGGCCTGTATCGTCGTTGCACGGTCCCCGTCCTGAATGGCGTCGTCGAGGGTGCGGTCGCCGACCCATTGCAAGAAGATGCAGTGGGCTTCCCGATCAATACCTAGCACGACCGGCACCGGACAACTCGCTCTGTGCAGTATGCCGAGCACGTCGCGTTCGACCTCCAACAGGTCGTAAGCCGTGCCCTGCGTCAGCCTCCCAAAGGGCTGATGCTTGACCACGACCTTGCGGCCGTCTGCGTCCTCGACGCGCCAGACTCCTTCGGCGAGCGGAGCGATCGCGCGGATGGGTGGATGACCCGCGCGTACATAGGCTGCGGTCGCCGCGCAGTCGGCGAGGCTCATGGTTGGCTGAAGACGATGATTTGGGCGACGACTTTGCCGGCTTGGTTGTTGAAATCCGGGTTTTCGTTCATGGCCAAATGCAGGATGCCCGCGCGGTCGGCGATAAAGTCGTAGCGGCTGCCCACGGCAAAGATCGGCCCGTCGTCGCCGATGCGGGCTATGAGCGCGCCGACATTGGCCCCCGGCAGTAGGTAGCCCGATTCTGCGGGCAGATTGTACAAGCCATCGGCACCACACCAGGCGATTTGGTTGCGCATGTCCGGCGACCAAGTTTCCTCCGCGTCGATGACGACCCGCTGGCCGCTCTCTATTCGGATCAAGCTGTCTTGCCATTGCGGACTAGGCCGCACCGTACGCATAATTGTTACAGCCACAGCACCTTCTCGCTATCTAAGTTTAATTAAAGCGCGTATTGCGAATTCAATGGCGCTAAAGAAATCCTCCGGCCCCAAAGAGTCAAGCGCGGCTCTGCACCAGCGGCGCATTGCCCTGCTCGGCCTCGGCGTGGAAAACCGTGCGCTGGCCCGCTTTCTCCACGCGCGTCAGATTCCTTTCTCCGTGTGCGATGTTCGCGATCCGGCCACCCCAGTGGAGGGCGTGCAACAGTGGCGCATCGGCGAAGGCTATCTCGACGACCTGACCGACTTCGACCTGCTGTTCCGCACACCGGGTCTGCCGACGCTGGACCCGCGCCTGTGTGCGGCGCGGCGTTGCGGCGTCGAAGTATCGAGTCAGACGCGCCTTTTTTTGCAACTGTGTCCGGCCCCAGTGCTCGGCATTACCGGCACCAAGGGCAAGGGCACTACGACTGCGCTGCTGCACGCCTTGCTGGCAACCGACCCGTCGGCACGGGTGTTTAGCGGTGGCAACATCGGCCGGCCGCCGATCGAATTCATGGACGAGTTGCAGCCGACCGATCGGGTCGTCCTAGAGCTGTCCAGCTTCCAATTGCAAGACCTCGGCCAAAGTCCGCATATCGCCGTGGTCCTTTCCGTCACCGAGGACCATCTCGACTATCACGCCGACCGCGCCGAGTACGTCGCTGCTAAAAAGCCCGTGTGCCGCTACCAAACATCCGATCATATCCTCGTCGTCAATCGGGACTGTCCCACAGCTCGGACTTTTGCCGACGAGAGTCCAGCTACCCTTTGGACCTTTAGCACAACCACTCCGAGCATTCCGGGCGCGTGGGTCGCCGACGGCCAGTTGTGGGCCTGCTGCTCTGGGGCGCAGCCGATCGCCATTTGTCCGGTGGCCGACATTCCTCTGCGGGGACGGCACAACTGGAGCAATGTCGCCGCTGCGGTAGCTGGTGCGTTGGCTTTTGGTGCGCCAGCGACCCATTTTGCCGAGGCCATTCGCTCCTTTGCGGGTCTTCCTCATCGCCTCGAATACGTTGCCGAGCGCGACGGCGTTACCTATTACAACGACTCACTGGGCACGACAGTCGATGCTGCCTGTGCTGCTATCCAAGCCTTTGACGTGCCCCTGCTGCTGATCGCGGGTGGCGCTTCCAAAGGGGCCGATTTCAGCGCCTTGGGTACTGCGATTGCCGAGGCCAATGTCCGCGCCGTGCTGCTCATCGGCCAAGAGGCCCCGCGCATTGCCGCTGTCGTACAGCAAGCGGGCGCGGGCGAGGTCGTCCAATGCTGCCGCGAATTACCCCAAGCCTTGGACACCGCCCGCCGCTTGGCGCAACCCGGCGACGTGGTGCTGCTTTCGCCAGCCTGCGCCAGCTTCGATCAGTTTGCCAGTTACGCCGAGCGCGGCGATCTGTTCAAGCGGCTGGTCCGCACAACGAGCGTTGTATGAGCCGCCCGGTCTTCTTTACTTTGTCTGTACGCTATTTGCAAGCCCACTTACCTGGCTCACCAAGAGACGAGAATGGAGTAGAATCATGCCTGACCGACCCAATTTGCTGTTCATCATGCCCGACCAGATGCGCCACGACTTTCTCAGTTGTTATGGTGCCCCCCACATTTCTACGCCCAACATCGACCGCATTGCCGCCGAAGGCATCCGCTACGATCAAGCCTACAGCTTGCATCCGGTCTGCGTACCGGCGCGTTGTTCGCTGCTGACGGGCCTCAACGCTTGGCGCAACCACGTGCTGACCAACGGCAACCACCTGCGCCCGGACCACGCTGCGTGTGGCATCCGCACTTGGGCGGAGATGTTGACCGATCACGGCTACCTTACCTCGGCCATTGGCAAGATGCACTTCTACCCGTGGGAAGCCTCTTTTGGCTTCCAACATCGCATCGCCTGCGAGGATAAGGTGTGGGTCAACATCCAAGACGATTACTGGCACTATCTGCAACAGCGCGGCCACCGCAAGTACATGGGCAAGGAGCACGAAGGATACGACGAGCAGCGCGGCGCTTGCGTGTCGTTGCTGCCCTGGGATTGCTATTGGGATTACTTCGTCGGCGAGGAGGCGGCGCGCTTCATCCGCGAGTACGATGACGAGCGGCCCTTCGCCTGCATGGTGGGTTTCCCCGGCCCGCACGATCCCTACGACCCCACGCCGGAATTTCTGGCCAAAGTAGATGTCGATAAAATTCCCGATCCCGCCCCTGGCGACCCCATCCACCGCGATGTCCGCGAGGGCATCCACCCCCGGCCTCGGCCCGGCGTGCCGATATGGACTCCAGAGACCGAAGGCCCCTACACCGAGGAGCAGAAGCGCACGGTGCGCGCCCACTATTCGGCGCTGATTTTGCAGATAGACCACGAGGTCGGCCAAATCCTCGCGGCCTTGGAGGAAAGCGGCCGTCTCGACAACACCATCGTCATCTTCGCCTCAGACCACGGCGACTTGGTGGGGGATCACGGCGTAAACGCCAAGGGCAACTTTTACGAAGGTAGCTGCCACGTGCCCATGCTGGTGCGCCAGCCGGGCGGTGCTGCCGGTGAGGTGCGCGACGATTTGGTTTGCCTTACGGACGTCACCGCCACCCTGTTAGCCGCGTCTGGTCACGGCGTGCCGGAATATATGGACGCTCGACCGCTGCCCGGCTTGGGCTTGGCTGACGATGCGCCGCGCGACATGCTCGTCGGCGGCTTGCAATCTGGTTGGATGGCCTACGACGGGCGGCACAAGTTGGTGAAGTACAGCAACGGCGCGGCCGGGCTTTTCGATTTGCAGGAAGATCCCCAAGAAGAGCACAATCTCGCCGAATCCGCAGCGCACGCGGCTGAATACCGCCACTTGGACGCTGCGCTCTGGCGCGAGATCATGCGCTCCGTGCAGGCTTCGCACTCCTACAATTTAGTAGATGCCTCTGAAAGTGGCCCGCTGTGGGCCGACAAGGTGTTCGGTGCGGAGGGGTGGGAGCGGGTCTATCCGCACAGTTCAGTTAAGAGGAGATAGATGCAGTAGTAGATACGACCTGCTTCTTTTTAGGCTCTGCGACGCATCTAATCCAACGCCGTCGGCAGCAGCGCCTGATTGTAGCCGACGATCAGGCGCGTGCCGCAGCGGAATGCGGGTGCCCGGAGCTTGCCGGAACGTCCCAGCAGGAGCTGAAGCAATTCTTCGTCTGGGGGTCGTTGCGACGTTAGGTCGAAGCGGAGGACGCGCTGTCCTTGGGCGACGAACAGCTCGGTCGCGTCTGCTAGTAGGGCGAGGGCGGCCGTGCCGGCGACCGGTTCTTTGGTCGCGCTCTGCACGATGCCGTCGGCAATGTTGTTTTGCACAAGAAACTCTTGTGCGCGCTTGCAGCTCGTTCAGCCGGGGCGGTGGTAGCGCCATTCTAAGGCGTGGGCCATTGCTCAGGTTCCTTCAGATGTTGTAGTGTAGCCCGCACTCTTTGTGGTCGTCTGCGTCGTCGGTTTGTTCGTTGAACCAACGCCAGCGACCGTTGCGCTTGGGCTCGTCGGGCCGGATCGGGGTGGAGCAGATGATGCAGCCAAAGCTCGGGTAGCCTTGGCCGTAGAGCGGATGCACTGGCAGGTCGTTTGCCCGCGTAAACTCCATTAGCTCCTCTTCGCTCCAATCGACCAATGGATTGAGCTTGACTATTTTGCGCCGGGTGCCGTACTCGTCGATTAAGACCGCCTTCTTGGCCGTCTGCTGGCGATGCGCGGACTGGTCCCAGCGCTGCCCTGAAATCCAGCAGTCCGCGGTCTGCAACAGCGCGTTGTTAGGCCATTCCTTCCGCACTTGGCAGCAGTGTTCCTGTTTTTCCTTGGAGTCGAAAAACAAGTACTCGCCGTGGCGTGCGACCATCCGCTCGACATCGCCGCGCTTGGGTTGGACGACCTCAAAGTGGCAGCCGTAGCGCGCTCTGACTTCCTCCATAAAGGCGTACGTCTCAGGGTGGAGACGGTGGGTGTCGATGGTGGCAAAGCGCAAGTTCAGCCCCATCTCCGTCGCCATGTGGATCATCGCCACGCCAGTGTACTGGAAGCTGGTGTTGAGTACGGCCCGGCCGGGAAAGGTCTCGCTGGCCCAGCGCAAAAGATCCTCGGCGGGCATCTGCTCCAAGCCTAGGTCGCGGAGGTAGTGCGCTAGCTGCTGATCGCGCTCTTCGCTGGACGAGGACACCAGCGTTTTTTGGTCTGCGGTCATGGCGGTCATAGACTTTATAATGTAAGGATAAGAGCAGATTGGAAAAATAGATCGCCGAAGTCCGCATCGCGTGCAAGACTGGATGGCACGCCCGCGTATAGTTTGCCCTTGCCATTGTTTCAATGCCAAGAGAGTTTTTTCAAGGTTGAGTCAACCCATTTTGCGGGGCCTTACCAAGACATGAACGCGCAAAAACTGCTAGAATCAGCCGACGCGACCGCGACCGCGCGGATTGCCGCTGTTCTCCCCGCTGAGGAGGAGGTGCTCATCCGCGCCTCGACGGATTTGGCCGCGGACGGGCGCTTTGGCCGCCAGTGGTTGGTCGCTACCGAGCATCGCGTCCTCGTCGTGCCCGCTCAGGGCGAGGTCGTCGATATCCCACTCGCCGCGCTGGCCGAGGTGCGCACCGACGCGCTCGTCGGTGGCGGCCAGTTGGAGATCGAGCGAGTGGATGCGCCGACCTTGTCGCTGAGCTATACCAGCTCGGAAGCCGAAAAGATGTCCGAGGTGGCGCGGGGTTTGGAGCAGTTGCGTCAGGGGCAGCCGTTTGCCGTCAATGGGCACTTGGACCGAACCCGCTGCGAGAGTTGCGACCGGCTCTTGCCGGAGAAAAACGGCATCTGTCCGGCGTGCATCAAGAAACTGGCGACCCTCAAGCGCATTGCCAGCTATCTCGGTCCGTACAAGCTCAAGGCGGGCGTCTTGGCCTTCGCCTCCATTGCCACTACGGTCGCGGAGTTGGCTCCACCGCTGATTACCAAGCGCATCGTCGATGAGGTGTTGGTCCCAGTGGAGGGCCAGGCTACGGGGTTTGACGAGCGCATCCACCTCTTGGGCCTATTCGTCGTGGCCTTGGTCGGCGTCCGCTTCTCGGCGTGGGTGGCCGAATGGGCCCACGGCTGGATTGCTACTTGGCTCGGCGCCCAGCTCACCGCAGATATTCGCTCGAACCTCTATCGCCGGTTGGAGATGCTGTCCTTGCAGTTTTACGACAAGCGCAAGGTCGGCTCCCTCATCTCGCGGGCCACTCGCGACGCCGGCATGTTGCAGGACTTCCTCGTCGATGGTTTGCCCTATATCGTCATCAACGGCCTGATGGTATTTGGCATCCTCGGGTTTTTGTTTTGGATGAGTTGGTCGTTGAGCCTATACGTGTTGATACCCGTGCCGCTGACCATGGTATGGGGGGTGATTTTTTGGAAGCGGCTGCGCGGATTTTTCGTCAAATGGGGCCAGGTCTGGTCTGGCCTGACCGAGCGCACGGTGGAGACGCTTTCCGGCATCCGCGTGGTCAAGGCATTTGCCCAGGAGGATCGGGAAATAGCGGCCTTTGCCAAGCCCAATGGCCGGCTGCGCGAAGTTGCCGAAAAGACCGCGGTAAATCGCGGCGTATTCTTCGCTACCATCACGTTCTTGACGGGTTTGGGGGTCTTGGTAGTATGGCTGCTCGGCGGGCTGCAAGTCCTCGGCGACAAGATGACCTTGGGCACGCTGTTGGCCTTTTACTCGTATATGTGGCTGTTCTACGGCCCCTTGGAGTGGTTCGGCCAAGTCAATTCCTGGATGTCGCGGGCCTTTGCCGGAGCCGAGCGCATCTTCGAGGTCATCGACACCCAGCCCGAGGCGTACGAAGACCCGACCGCAAAGCGGGTGCCGCGCATGAAAGGGGGCATTCGCTTCGAGGGCGTCACCTTTGGCTACGACAAGAGCAAGCCCGTGCTGAAGGATTTTGACTTGGACATCCAGCCGGGCGAGATGATCGGCCTCGTGGGCAAGTCCGGGGTCGGCAAGACGACGACGGTCAACCTCATCGCCCGGTTCTACGACGTCGATTACGGGGCCATTGCGATCGACGGGACCGACATCCGCAAAATTCATCTGCGCGACTTGCGCTCGCAGATCGGCATTGTGCTGCAGGAGCCGGTGCTTTTTTCCGGCACCATTGCCGAGAACATCGGCTACGGCCGGCCCGGCTCTTCCTTTGCGGACATTATGGCGGCCGCCCGCGCCGCCAACGCCCACAACTTCATCATGGCCAAGCCCGACGGCTATGAAACCCAAGTCGGAGAGAAGGGGGCGGGGCTTTCGGGCGGGGAGCGCCAGCGCGTCTCCATCGCCCGCGCCATACTCCACAACCCGCGCATATTGATCCTCGACGAAGCCACGGCCTCAGTCGATGTGGAGACCGAGTTGCAGATCCAGGAGGCGATTCAGCGGCTCATTGAGGGCCGCACCACCGTGGCCATTGCCCACCGACTTTCGACGCTGCGCAACGCCGACCGGCTGATGGTCCTCGACGACGGTCGCATTGTCGAGCAGGGGACGCACGCAGAGCTTATGGCGAAGCAGGGGACCTTTTACGAGTTGGTCAATTTGCAAAGAGAAGTGGCCGAGATCATCGCCATTAAGGAATAGACCATCCATGTCCACCTTTTTGGAAAATCTGCCGCACGCCGTCGAGGCCAAAGTCGAATCGCGCAAGGGCCGCGAGGAGCCAGTCCTGATCCAAGTTGCCACGGATATGGCTGGCGAGGACCGCTTTGAGCAGCGCTGGTTGGTCGTAACGGCGAAGCGCCTGATGGTCCTCGATCCCAACGGCACAAGTGGCGACGAGGAGTTTTCGCTGCAAGCGGTTAAGTCCGCTCGCATTGAGGCGCTCGTCGGCGGTGGGCGCTTAGAAGTGGAACGAGAAGAAGGCGCACCGACGCATCTGTACTACTCCAATTCTCTCGCGTCCAAATTCGCCGAGGTCGCCGAGGGCATCGAACAGCTCAAAAAGGGCCAGGACCTCAACCTGCCCCACGAACTGGACCGCACGCACTGCGAACAATGCGGGCGCCGCCTGCCCGAAATAGGTGGGATATGCCCGGTCTGCATTGCCAAGTTCGATACCTTTAAGCGGCTGATCGGCTACATGCTGCCCTATCGATTTCAGCTAGTCTTGTTGCTGGGCCTGACCGTGTTGTCCTCGCTGTTGGAGTTGGCACCGCCCTATATCGTCAAGCATCTGATTGACGATGTACTCGTCCCCGGCACGGAAGCCAACCTACTCTACTGGCTGGTCGGCGGCCTATTCGCAATTGGCGTCGTCGAGTGGTGCGTCGGCGTGGTGCGCCGCTGGCTCAACGTCCGGGTCGGCTTCCGCGCCATTGAGCACTTGCGTACGGACTTGTTCAGGGCGCTTCAGTATTTGCCTTTGCGCTTTTACGACAAGCGCAAGGTCGGCGCGTTGATCTCCCGCATGAACAACGACTCGGAAATGGTCGAAGACTACCTGCTCTTTGACATGCCCTATATCGTCTCCAATGCCGCGATGATTGTCGGTATCCTGGGGCTGCTGTTCTACATGAACTGGGAGCTGACCCTGTACGTGCTGGCCCCGGTGCCGCCGATTATCATTGGCTCGAGCCTGATCTGGAATCGCCTGCAGCGCTTCTGGGGCCGTTGGTCGGCGCGCTGGTCGCGGCTTACTACGCATCTCAACGAGTCGATCTCCGGCATCCGCGTGGTTAAGGCTTTTGCGCAAGAGCACCGCGAGTCCGAGCGCTTTGATCAGCGCAACCACGCCTTGCGCCAAATCAGCGTCAGCGCCGAGCGCTCGTGGTTGGTGTTCTTTATGGTGACCAACTTCTTTATGAGTTTTGGCGGATTTTTCGTGTGGTATTTCGGCGGTCAGCAGATCGTTGGCGGCGAGCTATCGCTGGGGGAGCTGATGGCCTTTATCGCCTATCTGTGGATGCTCTACCACCCGCTCAAGTGGTTTGGCGATTTCTACAGCTTCATGGTGCGGGCCTTTGCCGGTGCCGAGCGCATTTTTGAAATCGTCGATGCGCCCTCC
>JAJDYK010000233.1 GCA_022825185.1 Candidatus Latescibacterota bacterium
CATCTGCACTTGGGGTGCTTTTCACGCGGAGACCGGAATTCAGATCTGCGATTCAGGGCGGGTAAAAGCCGTGCTCTGCGAAAAGCCCTTCACCCAAAACGCAGCCGAAGCAGCGGCCTTTGTCGCGGCTGGCAGGAAAAACCGCGTCCTCGTGGCCGAGGCGTTTAAGTTCCGCCATCACCCCATGCACTTGCAGGCCAAGGCCATGCTCGACGCCGGTGCAATCGGCGACTTGACCGGCGTGCGGAGCACGTTCTGCACCAGTTCGGGTGCCTCACTCCAAGAGCGCACGCCCGAGTCGAATTGGCGTTTCAACAAGGCCAAAGGCGGCGGCAGTATCTACGACTTGGCTTGTTACAACGTTCACCACGCGCGTTTCATATTTGGCGAGGAGCCAGAGCGGGTGTTTGCCGCGCAGCAGTTGGGCTTGGAGACCGATGATGCCGCGTCGATTGTGCTGGTTTTTTCCGGGGGGCGGAGTGCGCAGATCTCCGTGGGTTTTAATACGTTCAGTTCGCAGTACGCGGAAATTTCCGGGCACCGCGGAATGCTGCGGCTAGATCAGGTGTGGAACAACGAGAATCGGGCCGTGACCGTCGAGCATCGCACGCCGAACGGGGTGGAGGTCATCGAAATCCCGCCGTGCTTTCAGTTTGCATTGCAGTTGCAGCACCTGTGCGAGTGCTTGGCCGAGGGACGGGAGCATCGGATCACGCCGGAGCACAGCGTCGCGCAGATGCGGGTGTTAGACGCGGTGAAGGAGTCTATGGAGACGGGGCGGGCGGTGGAGTTGTAATCCGCAGATGGACGCAGAATAGGATGCACAAGACGACTTTAATAGGAGCTGCACTTTACAAAGAAAGGACGAATCATGCGCGTTGGCATTATTGGGCACACGGGCCGCGGCAACTATGGCCACTATCTCGACATGGCGTTTGTCGGGGTCGAAGGCGCGGAGATTGTGGCGCTGGCCGACCCCGACGAGGCGGGACGCCAAGCCGCTGTGGCCAAGACCGGAGCACCCAAGGGATACGCCGATTACGTGCAGATGTTAGAGGAGGAGCAGCCGGATATCGCGGTGGTGGCGTCGCGGGAGATCGGCGATCACTTGGCGCTGGTGCTCAATTGCGTGGAGCGCGGGGCGCATGTGTACCTCGAAAAGCCAGTGGCGGCTTCGGTTGCCGAAGTGGACCAGATGATCGCAGCGCGCGATAAGGCCGGAGTGACGGTGGTGGTGGCGCATCCGTGGCGGGGGCATCCGCCGATCCAGCGGGTGGCGATTCCGGCGATTAAGGCGGGGAAGATCGGCCAGCCGCGGCTGTGTCGGATTTATGGGATGGGCGGCGCGCACGGCGGGGATCAACTGTTTTTGGACTTGTATCCGCATTTCTTTGATTTTCTCTATCAGTTGTTTGGTGCGCCGCTGTGGTGTCACGCGCATCTGACGCAAGATGGACGGAGCGCGACGCCGGCGGATGTAAAGGAAGGTGTTGAAGGGATGGGCTTGGTGGCTGGGGACGGGATCAAGGCGTACTACGAGTTTCCGGGCGGAGTGGCTGCTGATTTTGAGTCGTACCGGGGCGATGGGAAGGAGAATCCCTATCGCATCGACATTCACGGGACCGAGGGAACTTTGTCGCTGCCTGGGCCGATGGTCAATCTGCCGGACATTTACTACCACCCGCTGGTCAACCCTGGGCTGATTGGCGACCCGCGCTGGGAGGTCGTGCCCTCGTCGCCGCCGCCGGACGAGCACAAGTGGCTCAACGCGCATCGCCGCATGGCGCGGTCTATGATCGATATGATCGAAGGCAAGGAGCCAGAGTGGGAGTTGGTAGAGCTGGAGAATGCGCGACTCTATCTAGAAATGGCGATGATGGCCCACGCCTCGCACATGGCCGGCGCGCGGGTTGGGCTGCCGCTGGCGAGCACGGCGAATCCGTTTGACGAGTGGGAGTGATAGGGGGGACCGCGTTAAGCAATGGATAGTTGTTATGACCAACACCGGTTCTGAGCGTAATGGTTTTATGAGATGTTGGATATAGTCTGGATACAGAGCAGAATCAGAGAGGGTCAGTACTACTTTTCGAGACATGGCGACCAAGAAAGACAAAATGATAATCTGACCTTGGCCGAAATAGAAGAAGCCTTACTGTCGGGCCTACTCCTTGAGCAGTATGAAGACACGGGCCGGGGAGAAAGTTGCTTGGTGGTAGGGTTCACGGCTCAGGGCAAACCTCTGCATATTGTGTGCGGCGAAATTGACAATCGCGTGGTCATTATTACCGTTTATATTCCAATACCACCGAAATTCAAAAACCCATATCAAAGAGGTGCCTGATGAAAACGGGCTGTTCTTTTTGTGGTCATAAGGAACTTCAGTCTCGTCAAACCCAGTACATTTATCGGCACAATGGCCAATTTCTCATTGTGGATGACGTGCCCTGTCTCCAATGCGCGTACTGTGGCGAACAGTACTTTGAAGGTTTCGTATTGAGAGATATAGAAAAGAGATTCAACGAACTCCATGTACATGGGCAGAAGGCGAGCAAAGAGGTTCAAATCCCCGTTGAACACTTCTCGGACCTGCATCAAGTCTGACGCGGCGAGGCCAAGAGCGAGCGCCTCGCAGTGGAGCCGATGGCGATCAAGATCAGTAAGACCGAAACAGGTAGTATGGTTGCCGTTGCAACTAGAGTTTGTCCTTTAGCATAGGTTTCTGCGCCTCGACCAACCACTCGATAGCAGCGATCTGGCCTTGGCGGGCGTAATCGGCTGCTTCGCCGAGAATGCGGGCGGCCTCCTGCGGAGCGTGAAAGCCCATGGAATTTTCCGCGGCCACGAAATCGAGCCGCCACTGCGCCTTGCGCTGCAGGGCGAGGGCCGTTGCTAGGTCGCTGTCTTCGGCACCGGCTGCGCGGGCCGCTGCTATGGCGTCGAGTTGGTCCATGAGGGCGGTACCGGCTCGCTGCAGGAGGTCGAAGTTGCGCTGCTGGATCGCGTCGGCGCGGGCGGCGAGTTCGGCCTCGGAGAAAGAGTGGCAGACCTGACAGGCGCGGTTGATGTTCAGCAGCGGGCTGCGCACCCAGTGGTCGGAGATTTTAGCGGCTCCATCGCGCATATAGGGCATGTGGCAGTCGGCGCAGGAGACGCCGCTGCGCGCGTGGATGCCTTGGCTCCAGAGTTCAAATTCTGGGTGTTGTGCCTTGAGGACTTTCGCGCCGGTCTCTTTGTGGACGTAGTCGTAAAACTCGCTGCCATCGTCTAGGGTCATGGCGTCCCAAAACGCTTCCATTTCCTCTACCTTAAGCCCGTTGCCCCAGGGAAAAGTCAGTTTCGCCCCGCTGCCGCAGTAGTATTCGACGTGGCACTGGCCGCAGGTGAACGAGCGCATCTCATTGCGGCTCGCGCTCGCGTTGGGGTCGTAGGGGCGCTCGCGGTTGCCCCGCCGCCAGCGTTCGAGCGACGGCAGGTGCGAGACCGGGGCGTCGGACTCGGCTAGCATTTGGATGCCTTGGATAAACCCGGGCCGGGTGATGCGCAGTTGCATGGTCGCTGGGTCGTGGCAATCGACGCACGATACTGGATGGGCGTGTCCGGCGTCGTGCAGCATCTGGTTTAGCTCGCCATAGGAATAGGCGTAGGAGCGCTCAAAGCCCGCGGTGGCGTCGCCGTCGCCAAGCTGCCGGTAGAGGGGCATGATGGAGGCGTGGCAGTGTAGGCAGGAGCCGGACTGGGGCTTGGATTGCCGCTCGGTTTGCTCTTGGTCGTAGAGCATGTAGGCGTGGCCGCGCCGGTCGCGGTAGTCGAGCGAGAACGCGTACCCGAGGAACATGCGCCGGAGCCAGGGGTCGCGTTCGATCTTCTGCGCGGGCAGGGCCTCGCTGCCGCCGTGTCCGCCGAAGCGCGTGCGGGTCGCCTCGGCCGTGCGCTTGTAGCTGTCGTATTGCCGCGGCCAGTTGATGCCCCAATGGGCTGGGTCGGTGTCGTCTTCCCCGACTTCGACGAGGCGCACCGGGCCGCGCCGCGCTTCGGCCTTGCGTTCGTACATGTTGACCAACAACCCGGTGACGAGTGCGCTGGCCAGGGCCACTAAGGCTAAAAGGACGATGGCTTTATAAGGTATTTTGCGAGACATAAGCTACTCGTCGTTATGGATATTCTCTGGGCCGCCCAAGCCCACCCACTCCCCGTGGCCGGCCGTGCGGTGGCAGTGGATGCAGCGCACGGCTTCGGTATCGACGATTTGGTGGACGAAGGCGCTGTGACATACGAGGCAATTTTGCTGTAAGATGCGGCTGTTTTTTTCGTTAATAAGGATCGGCTCAGGGAAATTTTGCAATGTAAAGGCTGTAGAGTGATTCCAGCCGTTTTCGGCCTTGGCCAGATACTTACTCAAGAAACTGCGCGGCAGATGGCAATCGACGCAAGTGGCCACGGTGTGGTGGCTGGATTTGCGATAGGAATCTAGCTGGGGCCGCATGATGTGGCAGTTGGCACACGCGTCCGGATTCGTGCTGAAATAGGACAGGCCCTCTCCGTAGTGGAAGGTAAAGGCCCCCACCCCGATTAGGGCGGCTAGCCACAACAGGCCGAGCCACAGATAGGGACTTGTTGGACGCATGGATGATTTTTCTGCCGCCTTGTAGGTTAGGTGGCGGCCAGTTATTTCATTCGGCCAAAAGCCGCGTGGCGGCATCTTCGGGGCTGAGGTGGGGGATGGAGCGGTTGAGGAAGGTTTCGAGGAGTTGGGCCGGTGTTAGGTCGGTGGTGTCGATGGCGAATTTGCGGCGGATCCAAGAGGATCGCACCTCTTGCTCGAAGCGATCTAGTATTTCTGGAACGTCTTCGGCGGGGACCAATGAGTGCGGGTGTGGGGCTGCGGCCATGCGGGCGCGGATTGTTTCGGGCGCGGCGTACAGGTGGACGAGTATGGTGTCGTCGGGCATGTCTGGCTCGTATTCGCGGATGTCGATGTCTATGTCGGGGTAGTAGTATTTGGGGCCGTACACCTTTTCCTCGATGTGGAAGCCGCCCAACAAGATGTCTCGGTAGCGGTGCAACAAGCGCACGTGATAGACGATTTGGAACCGCTGGAACCGTTCTTTGATAGCCGGCAGCATGGCCAGCATGGCTAGCTGCTCTTCGTCGCTGAGGTGATAGGCATCGGGGATGGTAAAATGGTCGTCGAGATGGTGGCTAATTCCGCGACTCAGCCCCCATTGATGCACCTGATTGATGAGGGTGCTGACGCCTGAGTATTCGCAGCCGACGGCAATGACGCGCATGAGCATATCCTTTGAGTGTCGTGAACCGAATTGAAACACTATACTGGCCCCACAATCCCCTGTCAAATTTGTCAACGGAGAACGGGCATAGGAGGACGCAGCACCGTATATTGACGATTATTTTTCAGCTTTGGTACTCAACTCTTAGGAAAGGAAATCCCATGGCAGATTTGAAAGTAGCGGTCATCGGCTGCGGCGGCCACGCCCAGTCGCACTTCCGCATGATTGCCGATGAGCCACGCTTGCGCTTGGTGGGCATTGCCGAGTTGGACGAAGAGCGGCTGCGCAAAAATCAAGCTGAGTGGGAGCCGGAACGCGCCTTTGCCGACTATCGGGAAATGCTCGATGTCTGTCGGCCGGACGTAGTACACGTGGTTACCATGCCCGGCCACTTGCTGCCCATCGTGCTCGATTGCTTGGAGCGCGGGCTGCACACTTCGGTGGAGAAAGCGCCGGGCATGACCGAGGCCGAGACCGCGCAGATGGCGCAAGCGGCCCAGCAGAGCCAAGGCAAGGCGCTGGTATCCTTTAATCGGCGTTACTTTCCCCAGGTGCTAGCCGTGCGGCAGCGCATCGAGGCGGCTGGTGGCGCGGTGCATTGCGCTGCCACGTACAACAAGCCGGTAACTTTGTTGGGACCGGCGGCACCCGATCCGGTGATATGCGACGCCATTCACCACGTCGATTTGCTGCGCTGGCTGGCTGGCCGCAGCGCCGAGGAAGCGGCCATTCCGGTGGAGGTGCAGGGGATGGTGCAGGACGGCGAGCGGCCTGGGTGTCACCGGCACAACGCCGTGGTGCGTTTCGATACGGGCACCTTCGGCACCATGATGAGCCACTACGGCGTCGGCTACCGCATTCAGCGGGCCGAAGTTCACGGCGAGGATTTGTCGGTCTATCTGGATATGACCCGGGGGCCGCAGGTAGAGGGTTATGATAAGGGGGAGCCTTTTACTGTGGAGGATGAGGAAATCGAAGCAATGGGCGGGACTGGCTTCAACGAGGTCGTCCACTTTGTCGATTGCATTTTAGAGGACAGCACGCCGTGGTCGAATTTGGATGACGCCGTGCATACCATGCGTTTGTGCGAGGCTGTTCGCCGGGGGCATCGGGGGGTGTTGTAGAGGTATTTAGATGAATATATCTCGCACCGGCAGGGTCCAGTTCGGCACTACTTCGCCGCCGTCGAGTACGTCGTCGATGGTCAGGATGCGGATGTCGCTCCGCGAGTAATGCAGGGCGACCGTTTGGGTGCTTGGATTGACGACCACGACTAAACGGGTGCCAGCGTCGAGCCAATCGGCGATCTTGTCCTCGACTTCGGCATAGGTATCGCCCGGTGAGACGACCTCGGCCGCTAGGTCGGGGGCACCGGGCCAAAAGCCTGTGGTCAGTCCCACCGCCTCAACCCGCTCGCGCCGGATGAAGGCCGCGTCTGGGGCCCGCACTACATCGGGATCCTCGGCCAGTTTGAAACCGGTTTCGGCCGCATAGACAGCACCTAGATTATGCGTCTTTACGTGTTGGAAGAGTGGCCCTGTCAAATTGAGCGCGATTCTGCCGTGTTGGTGGCCGGCTGGACTCATTTTTATCAATTCTCCTCGGACCAGTTCATAGCGGAAGCCATCGTCCTTCATCTGCAACAACTCGTCGGCGGTGATCAAATCGGTGGTCGTCATGGGAATCTCCACAAGGGCAAGTAAGGCAAGAGCCACTCCAAAGAGCGGCCCTTGAGCCGACAGTACGCTGCCGGCGGGTATCTATTACATAGCTTAAGGCGGGAGCAATCCACTTACAAGATTATTCTTTTAGCTCTAGGCTTGGCCGCCAGTTGCGTCCGCAAGAATCAAAATTCCCCTTCCTTTATATATGTGATGTTACGCGGCACCCTACTCGTCGGCGTCTAACACGCGTCTAAACTCTTCAAGGCTGGGGACCTGTATGGCCGCTCGATGCAACTGCTTGAGGCGTTGCACATCGTCGATGGCCGCAATGCGGGTGGCCAACGGATCCGACGCGGCCAGCCCAAAGCGAATCTCCAGCACATCGAGCAGGTCTTCGACGGCGCGTTCGCGGCCGCCTTGCTCAATGCCTTGCTCAATGCCTTGCTCAATGCCTTGCTCAATGCCTTGCTCAATGCCTTGCTCAATGCCTTGCTCCCACGCTCGCTTGCGCAAAGTCTCAAGTAATGGAAATTCCGCCATGATCTCCTCCGAGATAAGAGAAAAAATGGTCGATTCCTCGCACACCAACGAACTCAGCACCCCCATGTGTGCCAGCACACTCGCTTTGACCGTACGCGGGGCAGCCAACCCCTCGGTCGTCTCCACG
>JAJDYK010000143.1 GCA_022825185.1 Candidatus Latescibacterota bacterium
GCTGATCCAAGGCACCGAGTGAGTCGGTTGCCGCACTCTGTTTCCAGTACAGGGCCTGCAGGGCCACTTGACGGGCACCGTGGCGATTGTTGGGAGGTGCCTCGTCGCCCGAGGTTCCATCGCCAAAAAAATCGTCCTCGCTGCTCATCCTAACTCGGCCATCAAGCTGGCCATTTCAACCGCGTTGAGGGCGGCGTCCCAGCCGCGATTGCCGGCCTTGACGCCCGCGCGCTGCACGGCCTGCTCGACCGTGTCGGCAGTAATGACGCCAAAGATCACAGGAGTACCGCTGTCGAGACCGACGCGGGCGATGCCCTTGGCCGACTCAGCAGCCACGTAGTCGAAGTGGGGCGTATCGCTGCGGACGATGGCCCCTAGGCAGATGACGACGTCAAAGCGACCTGTGCCGGCTAGTTTTTTGGCGGCAATAGGCAGCTCAAAGGCACCGGGGACCCAGGCAATTTCTATGTCGTTGCTGTCGCCGCCGTGTCGCTGGATGCAGTCCAATGCGCCGTCGAGGAGCCGGGTGGTCACCAAGTCGTTGAAGCGGCTGACCGCAATGCCGAACTTGCGGCCGCGGGCGTCGAGTTGTCCTTCATGCACTTTTGGCATGGTTTTCGTCCTCGGCGGCTGGGCGCTTGAGCAAGAGGGCGTGGCCCATTTTGTCGCGCTTGGTTGTTAGGTAGCGGATATTGTGCGGATTGGGAGCGGCCTCAATGGGCACTTGCTCGACGACGGTCAGGCCGTAGGCATCCAAGCCGACCCGCTTCTTGGGGTTGTTGGTCAAAAAGCGCACTCGGCGCAAGCCTAGATCGTAGAGCACTTGAGCGCCAATGCCGTAGTCGCGCGAGTCCATGGGATGGCCGAGGGCGTGATTGGCCTCAATGGTGTCGAGGCCCTGCTGCTGTTGCAGTTCGTATGCCTTGAGCTTGTGCAAGATGCCGATGCCGCGCCCTTCGTGGTGCTGAATATAGACGATAACGCCGCGCCCCTCTGCGGCAATGAGCTGCATGGATTGCGCTAGCTGCTCACCGCAGTCGCACAGCAGTGAGCCGAGCGCGTCGCCGGTCAGGCAACCCGAGTGCATGCGCACCAAGGTGTCGCGGCCGTCGGCGACCTCGCCGTACACGAGGGCGAGGTACGGGTTGTCGTCAACCAAGCTGCGATACGCATAGGCCGTGAATTCGCCGTAGCGGGTTGGCATGGGCGACTCGGCCTCTAGATGAATCAGTTTCTCGGTGCGGCGGCGATGGGCAATCAGGTCGTGGATGGTGGTGATCTTGAGGTCGTGTTCGCGCGCGAAGTCGAGCAGGTAGGACGCGTCGGCCAGCGCACCCCCTTCGTCGAGGATGGCGGCGATCAAGGCCACGGGCTGGCCGCCGGCCATTTGCGCCAAATCGACTGCGGCTTCGGTGTGGCCAGCACGGCGCAACACCCCGCCCGGTTGGGCTTGGAGCGGCGTGACGTGCCCGGGCTGGACGAAGTCTTCGGGCGCACTGTCGGAGTCGGCTAGTTTGCGGATCGTCGCGGCGCGGTCCTGAGCCGAAACGCCGGTGCCCGCAATGGCGCGGGCATTGACCGAGACCATGATTGAGGCGTCCAGCGGCTCGTGGGCCTTGGAGACTTGCAGATGCAGTTCGAGGGCTTTAAGGTGCTTCCTAGAGGCGGCAACCACGGGCGGGCTGCTGGCGCAGCGCGTCATGAAGTTGACTGAGGTGGCAGTGGCTTGCTCAGCGAGCATCACCAGTACGCCCTCGCCCACAGCTTCGCACTCGTCAACGAGCACGACCATGCGGCCGTTTTGCAGGTCCTCGACAACTTCTTCAATGGTGTTGAAATCGAGCATTGCTCAGTATCCCATATCGCGCAAGTCCTCGAAGCTGAGTTGGGGTTCCTTGCCGAGCAAACGCTCGACATAACGGGCGATCACATCGACTTCGAGGTTGACAGAATCACCGGTGCGCCGGTGGCTAAACGTCGTATTGTCAAATGTATGCGGAATGACCGCAATCGTAAAGGCATCGCCGCTGACCTCGGCCACCGTCAGGCTGATGCCGTCGAGGGCCACCGAGCCTTTGGCGGCGATGTAGCGGGCAAACGGGGGCGGCGGCTCGATTTCGAAGCGATGCTCCCCGTCGCGCTCCGTGCGCTGACGAATGCGGGCGACGCCATCGACGTGCCCCAAGACGAGGTGCCCATCGAGCCGCTGGTCGGCGCGGAGGGCGCGCTCTAGGTTGACCGCTTGTCCGATAGCGAGGGTGCCCAAGGTCGTGCGAGAGAGCGTTTCGGCAACTGTCTCGACTGCAAAGCCGCCCTCTCCGATGGCCACCGCAGTCTGGCAAACCCCGTCGATATTGACGCTGTCCCCCACCTGCAAGCCGTCGAGAACGCGCTCGGCGGCGATCTCCAACTGCTGGAACGCGCCTCGGCGCACGCGACCGCGCACGCTCCCGAGTTCCTCTACGAGTCCGGTGAACAAGTGTATTGTACCTCAGCCGTGTAAAGTAGATCAGGGCCTAGCCGCTGAATGCGGCTGGACGCGAGGCGAATGGCCTCGGCCGCGCGTTCGACTCCCAAGTCGCCAATGGCAGCAACCCCCTCGCCCATCAGCCTCGGTGCGAGGTAGAGCAGCACTTGGTCAACGACGCGGTCACCGAGTGCGGCTGCGGCCAACTGGCCACCGCCTTCAATGAGGACGCTGGTCATGCCCTCTTGCGCCATGCGCCCAAGGGGCAGACGCAAGTCGATGCGCCCGGTAGAAGCCGGAAAAGTCCAAACCTCGACCCCTTTGACCGCATAGGCCCGGCGCTTGTCGGCCGGTGTGTCCTCTGCCGTGACGAGCACGGCACCGGACCGCTGATAGACGCGAGCCTCGGGCGAGGTGCGCAAGCGCCCGTCTATGACGATGGGTCGCGGGTCGCGCCCGGGCACGTGGCGCACCGTCAGCAGGGGATCGTCGGCTTGCACTGTGCCCGCGCCAACGGCTACAGCATCGACCCAAGAGCGCCAGCGATGAACGTGGCGTCGCGCTCGCTCACCGGTTATCCAACGCGAATCGCCGCTACGCGCCGCAATGCGGCCGTCGAGGGTCTGCGCCAGCTTGAGCAGGACCAAGGGCAGGTTCTGGGTGCGGTGTTTGATGTAAGCCGCGTTGAGGCGTCGCGCTTCTTCAGCACAAAGCCCGACGTCAATGACGACGCCCTTTTCGCGCAGCGCGGCGATCCCCCGCCCAGCCACGCGCTCATCGGGATCTTCCATCGCGCAATAGAGTTTTTTAATGCCAGCCCTAAGCACAGCTTCAGTACAGGGCGGAGTGCGGCCGTGGAAGGAGCAAGGTTCCAGTGTGACGTAGAGATCGGCCCCTTGCGCCTCGTCGCCGGCCCGGCGCAAGGCGTGGACCTCGGCATGGGGGCCGCCGACCTTCAGGTGAGCCCCTTCGCCGACGATGCAGTCCCCGCGCACCACCACTGCGCCGACCATGGGATTGGGGCTGACCTTGCCGCGCCCTCGCTGCGCTAACCGCAAGGCGCGGCGCATGTATTGCGCGGGCTGGTTCACTTGACTTGGATGACGATTTGCCGCACGCCGATGTTGTCGAGGGCGTCGATGGCCCGCACGACAATGACGTGCTCGCCCGCTGCCAGCCCTTCGACGGCAAAGCGCGCCTGTTCGCTGCGGCTGTCAAAGACGCCGTCTAACGGCGCGATGGGGTGCTGTTGGTCGTCGTAGTCAATAGTGTAATAGGCTTTTTGCACCGCTGAGATGCGGTCGCTAATCGCCACTTCGACGACTGCACTATCGGCGCTGGTCTGCGCGTCGAGTGCAACGGTTGGCGGGCTGTTGTCGATGGCAAAGGGCGCGCTTTCGCGCTCGTCGCGCAGGCGTTCGGCCGCTGGGTTGTCCATGCGATCGGAGGCCACCAGCTTGAGCTGGGTCTGGCCTTCGGGCATGGATGCGGTGTCCCAGAGAACTGAAGTTTGCGCGATGTTTTCTTCGACTAACTTCCACACTCGCTGATCCTCGCCCTTGAGATAGAGGTCGTACACTAGGTCGTCCTCGTTGGGGTCTTGGGCGTGCCAGCGCACTAGGCGCAGGCTTTTCGCTTGGGGGGGCCGATTGTTGCGCCGTCCTGGGCCAGCTTGAGGTGCGCCTTGGGATTGGCCGCCGTTGCCGGATTGCTGCGGCCGGAAGGGAAAGGTTTGCAACTCGGTAATGCGGGGTTTGAGGTTGACTTGGACGCCGCGGATTGCGATCGAGCTGAGCCGGGGCGTGGCCCCGTCGCGCGTGGATTCCATCTCGACCCGGTACTGGATAAAGCGAGCGGGGGGGCTGGCGATGGTTTGGCCGCTCTCGGTCAGCGGCTCGGACCACGCACTCCAAGTTTTGTCTGGCTCTTCGCTGTTGCCGGTGCGCGTCTGCACGGTTATGTGGGTGTCTGCGGGTTGAGTGCCGCGCCATTCGAGCGCGCCCCACCGCGCGTGGATGGCAAAGTCTTCGACCGCTGATTCAAAGTGCCCCTTGCGGCGGCCCTGCTCGGGTAGGGTGGAGACGACGGCGTTTTGCGCCCCGCCCAAGTGGAGCGCGCCGTCTGGCCCGAACAAGAGGCGACTGGGGACGAGGCTCTCGAACTGCACGACCAGTGCACGGCGGCCATCGGCGCTGAGGCGCAAGAGCCGCGCCGGGTCGGAGGCGCTAAGCAGCAGATCCTCACCGACCGCCACGAGATTGACGAGTTTGGCTTCGGTGTCTTCCCAAATGGGATAAACCGCCCCCTCCGCTCCGACGCGGTACACGGCCGCTGGGACCTTGTGGGAATTTTCGCCTTTGGTCGGCGCGGGAATTGCGCTGGCGAAAATCTCCCCGTTGTCCCCTACCACTAGGTTGTGAATTTCTTCTTGCTCGCTTTCAAAGAGCAGCCGTCCGCGGCCCTCGCCGTCGATCTCGTAGATGCGGCCCTTGCCGGACGTACCAGCGTACAAGCGGTCGTTGTGGGCGAGCAGGGTTATAACGTGGCGATCTTCCGGCGCAAAGAAGACTTCGTGCGCCCCATCTTTGGCGATTTTGAGCACTCGGCCGGGTTCACCTGTGGCCGCGTAGAGCTGGCCATCGACTAAGGCGAAGTCCCACACGTAGCGGCTGCCGGTCTGGAGCAAGGTTTTTGCCGGCCCCTCGCCATCGATCTCGTAGATCAGGCCGTCGGGGGCCGAGCCAGCGTAGAGCTGTCCGTCGGGGCCGGTGATCAGGGCGTGGAGGACGAGTTCGGGCGAATCGAACAGCAGCGTAGTCTGCCCTTCGTCATCGACGGCAAAGAGCCGGCCCGAGTCGCCGGTGCCCACGTAGAGACCTCCCTTGGGATTGGGCACCATGGACCAGACGCGCTCGGCCTCTAATGATGCTAGCTCGACAAGCTCGGGCGCTAGCTCCAGCGCACCGTCTGCGGTGATGGAGATACCTTCGCTCTCGCCTGCGGCAAAGTCGTCGTACGCGTGCTGCTGCCAAGCCTTGGCGCGCCCCGCTTCGGTTGCGCTGACTGCCGATAGTAGCAAGAAAAACGAAAACAGAGCTCGGGTCGTAAGTATCATCAGATCAGGGCTTTCTCAATGTAATGTCGAGGCTGCGCTCGCCGGAGAGGACGTAGTCAGTGGTAAGGGTGCGGCGGAGGACGACCTCGCCTTGGACCGGCCCCAGATGCCCAGCCGAGCGGTCCGCGCTCAGCACGGCCAATGCCGAGGGCGGCAAACCGGGCAACTCGCGCCCGTTCACCGTAAAGCCCGGCTCCGTGCGAAAGACCTCGACGACCAGTTCGTCGGCTGCACCCGTGCGCTCGAGCAATGCGAGCACGTCAGCGGCATTGCGCGGCACGAACGCATCGGGCTGGCGCGCCGCCTCCCAACTCGCGCTCGCCACACCGCTGCCGACGCGCACGACGAAGGGGCCGGGTTCGAGATGCGCGGGCAAACTTAGCTCTAGGCGCTCTGTAACCGGCTCGGCGCGATACGGTTGCAATGTCACTTGCATCGAGACTCGCTGCCCAACCTTGGGCTCGGGCGGCGACAGCCGCAGGCCCGTGATGCGGGCTTGGGCTAGGGTTTCGCCGATTTCCAACTCAAAGTGCAGCGAGTCTAAGGCCAACCCTGCGAAGGGGTTGTTGAGCAACACGCCGACCGGCTGCACGGCGTCTATCACGGCTCTGAGTGGCGCGATTCCACTGCTGTACACTTGCTCGCGCTCCACCGTGCGGCCATCGGCCAGCGCGATGTGGCTGCGCACCCGCAGCGTGGCGTCGCCAAAGAGCTTTTCAGTGGTTTCGAGGGAGTTGAACAAAACCGAGCGAACAAAGGATGCGCTAAGCTCGGGGTGGCGCAGCACCTCGCAGCGGAAGGCGTGGTCGCCAGCCGCTGACCGCAGGGCAACCCGCACTGGCAGCATGTCCGGCGTCTCACCCAGCGTCCCGGCTATCGCGGGAAGGCGGTCTTGGCGCACTGCCCCCATTGCGCCGGTCGGCGTGCCCAGTTTGAAGGATGCGGTCTGAATGGGAATGACTTGGTGGATATAGGCCCCGGTGGCGGGCAGATTGGTGGCCCCGAGAAAAAACATGGGATGCCCGAATCCGACGAAACGCCCGTCGCCGACCCAAGTAAGGGTGCCGATCGCCGCGGCGCTGTAATCGCCGCGGATTAGCTGCACGGCCAGCGGGGCTCCAGGCGCGATAGACACCTCCTGGTCGGACAACTCCTGCCCTATCGGGCTGTCCAAAAGCTGGATGCCCGGCGCGTCGAGCGCGTCGCGCAACACTTGCCGCCCCCTCGGACTGAAGCCAGCAACGGCTATGGGCATTCCCAGCGGCGCTAGGGTGCCGACGCCCTCGCCGCCGAGCAGGCGGGTGGTCTCTTCATCTAGGTCTAAGACTTTTCCGTACTGGCTTGGCGTGGGATGTTCGCGCGTGGCGACGTCGAGCATGTGGGCGATGGGGGTGATGCCGCCGATGGGCTCCTTGGAAAAGTACCAGCCGTAGGCGATGGCACCGATGAGCCGCCCGTCGATGTACACCGGGCTGCCGCTCATGCCCCGTATTAGGCCCGTGTGCTCCAACGGGCCACCGGAGAATCGCGCGAGAATCATGTCCATGCGCGGCCCCAAGTACCCTTTTAGCACCCCCAAAATTTCGACTTGGAAGGTGTCGATTTCGGTACCTTGGAAGGTCGTCAACCCAAAGCCGCTCATGCCTCGGCGCAACTCGCTTGGCTCCATGATGGGTTGAGCGCGGAGCGCGGGAGCGGCCAAGAGCAACGACGCCAGTATGATTAGTATGCGAAATGAGGTCTGCAAGACCTTTTGCTTGCCTTTCCCTTAAAGAAAAGAATTAAAAAAGCTATACTTGGGCTAGGGAAAAGTCAAGGTAAGCCAAGTGTTGATAGGCGTTGTAACATTTTGTTTGACAATGAGTTGCCGCTTTTGGATTTCGGGCAGTCCCTTGACAAACGCCGCGCTAGACACCTTTACTGTTGCTTTCGCAACCACCTACGTCCCAATAGGAGAAGATCATGCTTAATATCGGTTTTATCGGCTGCGGCGGCATTGCCCGCCATCACGCCAGTTGCCTATCCCGGATCCGGGGTGCGCGCATTGTCGCGGCTGCGGATGTCGTCGCCGACGCGGCTGAAGCGTTCGCCCGCGACTTCGGAGCCGAGCATCACTTTGCGGACTTCCGAGCGCTGCTCGACCTGCCCGAGATCGACGCGGTGTGGGTCTGCACCCCGACCTTCCAGCACCCCGCGCCGGTCATCGCCGCCGCCAAAGCCGGTAAGCACGTTTTCTGCGAGAAGCCCATGGCGTTGAAGGTGGCTGATGCACGGCGCATGGCGAATGCTTGCCGCCAAGCCGATGTGCGGCTGACCATTGGCTTTGTGCGCCGCTTTGACGCGCAGTGGGGCAAGCTCAAGGACATCGTCCAATCCGGTGCTGTCGGCTCGCCGGTCATCTGGCGCTTTGCTGCGGGGGGCCGCCCGGGTCGCCCGTGGTTCCGCGATGTGAATAAAGGCGGCGGCCCGCTGATGGACGGTGCCGTGCACAACTACGATTTCGCCTTGCAGATTTTCGGCCCGGCCGCTTCGGCGCAGGCTTCTTCCTTGCAATTCGACCCGACCAGCGTCGGCGCGGACACCGCGAGTGTCATCATCAACTTTGCCAGTGGCGACCAGCACTCTTTGATCTGGTCGTGGGGCGTGGCCGCTGGCGTGCCCGTGGCGGGCCTCAACGACGTGATTGGCCCGGCCGGCACCTTGCAATTTGGCATGACGGCGCAAAAGGCCCCGGCGCGCTTCAATCCGCAAAGAAGCGGTGCTTTTACGCTCAAGATGGGCGAAGGCCGCGAGCGGGTGTACTCCTATCCGCTCAAGGACATGTTCGCCGATCAGGACAAACACGTGGTCAAGTGCTTCGCCAATGGCGAACAGCCCTTGGTGACTGGGGAAGATGGGATCGCTGCCTTGGAGGTTGCGACGGCTGTGTTGAGGGCTGGGAAGGGGCAGCGGACGGTGAAGATCTGACGAGAATTTTTGTGCCGCTTGGCACGAGGGATTATAACTCTGTCGGAGGAGCTTCCTTGTCTAAAGTTGCAATGCCGGTTAGCGCAATCGGCGGACGGTCGGGAAATTCCACCACTAAGCTCAGCTTTCCGCCCATCGCTTCGACATAGCCGCTGAGCGTGGATAGCAGCAGATCGCTGCGCTTTTCGATGCGGGATACATTTTCTTGGTTAATCCCGAGTTGCTGGGCTACGCGCACCTGCGTCTGTTTCCGGGCCTTGCGCAGGTCCTGTAGGGACATCTCTTCGGCGATCAGTGCCTTGGCCCGCTCCTCCACCTTCTTCCGACGTGCCTCGGGCAGCTTGTTCATTCTCTCCGCGAGTGATGTCATCTTGACCTCCTATTCTTTTTCAGCCGATCCAGATAACTTAAATAATATGCTGTCAAGATCCTTTTTGCGGCACTCCATCTTGGATCGGAAAGTCGCTGGTTGCGCCGTACGGTCGGTGAAGATCGGTTAGAAACAGATCTCTTTACGGTGCTGCCCATCGGGCGGTAGCCTCTTTTTTAGAAACCAGCCCTTTTCTAATTGATTATGTATGTATTATGGTTCAAGTTTTTCACTATATCACTAGAGACGGCAGAGACCTCTTCGGCGAATGGCTCTCGAAGCAAAATATCAATGTCGTTGCCCGTATCCAGCAGCGCATCGACCGCATGAGTCGAGGAAACTTCGGAGATCACAGGGGGCTTGATTCGGGTCTCTCGGAACTTCGGATTGACTACGGCCCCGGATACCGGGTGTATTACGGCCGGGATGGACACAACATCGTGATCCTGCTTGCGGGCGGAACGAAGAAGCGGCAAGCCCGCGATATTGAGCAAGCCCGAATCCACTGGAAAGCGTATAAACAGGAGAAACGAAATGCCCGTAAGAGAACATAAGGCCAGCGATTACCTGAAAACGCCCGAGGACATCGCGGCCTATCTGAATGTCGTGTTCGAAGACTCCGATACCGACCACGAGGACTTGATGATTGCACTGCGCAACGTCGCTGACGCCATCGGCGGCGTATCGGAACTGGCGCGCCGAACCGGCCTGAACCCATCGGGCCTGTCTCGTGCACTCTCGGCGCAGAATACCCCGAAGATTGACACCGTTCACAAAATTGTCAGAGCTTGCGGGGTGCGGCTCCAATTCGCTGCATGAGCCTGATTGCCTCAGAAAGGTCCGCTCCACCGTAGGGCGACCCTTTTGGGATGCCCTACTAGACCCTCAAAATCTGAAGGAATTGATCTTTATGAAGTTGTTTATCGGCAGTATCATCGGATTGATGTTGAGCGTTCACGTCGGCGCGGAGCCGCTACTTGAAGGCAGTGTGCGCCTGTCGTCAGGGCAGCCGGCCGTCGGGGTGAAGGTGCGGCTGTTTGATTTGACCGATCTGCGCCAGTCGATTGATGCGACGACGGATGCGGCCGGTTATTTTGCGCTGTCTCTGCAAACGCTCTCAGGGGGCACAGCCCTGCCGACCAGCTTTGCGCTGGGGCAGAATTACCCCAACCCGTTCAATCCTTCGACCGTCATTCCCTATCAACTGCCGGCGTCTGGCCACGTGCGGCTGGAAGTGTTCAATATACTGGGTCAGCGGCTGGCGACGTTAGTGGATGCGGAACGGTCGGCGGGGGCGCACACGGCGCAATGGGATGGGACGGATGCGGCGGGGCGGGCTGTGGGAGCGGGGGTGTATATCTACCGGCTGAGCAGCGGTGGAATGACGGAGAGTCGGCGGATGGTATTGGTGGATGGGCAGGCGGGGATTCCGACGGTGGCAGTGGCTCAGGGGCCGGTACGGGCGATAGAAGGTGCGGTGGAAGCGGATGATCGGGTCTATGGGCTGACCGTTTCAGGCGAGGGTTTGGTCGCGTATGTGGACCCAGCTTTCCGGGTGGGGGTTGATGAGGCGGACATTGTGATCGAAGAGCACGGCGGCACGCCGCGAATGAAGCTCACTACGGGCAGGATTTTAGGCGATGTGAACAACGATGGCCAAGTCGATGCCTTCGATGCGCTGTATGTGCTGCTGTACAGCGAGGATTCGTCTATTACGCTCCCCAACAACGGTGACATTTCCCTCGGCGATGTCAACGGCGACGGCCAAGTCGATCTCGCCGACGCCGTGCTCCTCGCCACGTACAGCGTCAATCCGTCCGATCCTGCGTTGCCGCCGGGGATCGGCCAAGCCGTCTCGGAGGAGCCTTCGGTAGGCGGGATTTCTGGAGATCAGGATACCGCCTTGTCGCATATATACTGGAGAGACCTAGGCATGGGTAAAATTCAGCGTGCCAACTTGGACGGGTCCAATATCGAAGACCTTATCAACACAGGGGACACTATATATAGCCGACCAGGCGGCCTCGCCTTAGATGTAGATGGGGGCAAGATGTACTGGACAAACAAAAAAGGGGAAATTCAGCGCGCCAACTTGGACGGTTCCAACATCGAGACCCTCATCTTTTCTAGGCATAGACTATCCGGCTTCGCCCTAGACATGGGTAGGGGCAAGATGTACTGGATGGACAGCGAAGTAGGCTACAGGGACTCGGGAAGAATCCAGCGCGCCAACTTGGATGGGTCCAATATCGAAGACCTCGTCACCGGATTGGAGGGGCCACACAGCTTCACCTTAGATGTGGAAGGGAGCAAGATGTACTGGATGGACAGCGAAGCAGGCTACAGGGACTCGGGAAGAATTCGGCGCGCCAACTTGGACGGCTCCAACATCGAAGACCTCATCACCGGATTGGGCGATATAGCAGGCCTCGCCTTGGATGTGGACGAGGGGAAAGTATACTGGACGGACAGGGGCAGTTTTTTCCACGAGGACAGGGGAAGAATTCAGTGCGCCAACTTGGATGGGTCCAACATCGAAGACCTCATCACCGAATTGCATGCCCCAGTCTTAGTTGCCCTCGCACCTTATTATGAACTGATAAACCCCGAAGAGATCCCAACTAGGAGTCCTGAAGAGGCTCGCGCCGCGCTGGCGGAGCGGGGCATTCCCTATAGCCAAGGCTCTTTCCTCGCCTACGCCCAAGATGGCGATCTGGAGGTGGTCCGGTTGTTTGTCGAGGCCGGGATGGATGTTAATGTCCAAAACGAGGATGAGGGGTTCGACACCGCCCTGATGAGGGCTGCTGGTCAAGGCCACCTAGCGGTGGTGCGCTTCCTAATTGAGCAGGGAGCCGACCTTTACCTCCGTAACTGGCCGAGATACGAAGTCCCTGAAGAGATTCCCGATCCCCGAGTCCGTAACCCGGTTAACCGGCGGAGATACGATGCTCTAATGTTTGCAGCCGAGGGAGGCCACATCGCGGTGGTCCAACTCCTTATCGCCAGTGATAAGAAAAAGCGCTCCATACAACCAGCGCGTCGCTTCTATACTTTCAACGACGGCCCCGATACCCCTTTGATGCTAGCGGCCTATGAAGGCCATCTAGAGACGGTTCGCTTCTTCATCGAGAACAAGTTTGACGATGGCCTCTCAATCGCCTTGATATGGGCAGCCGTTCGCGGTCATTTGGAAGTGGCCCGCTTTCTGCTAGATAACGGGGCCGAACTCGGAGTAAAGGGCGGCGTTTGGCCAGAGGATGCCATCTGGTCAGATACCGGCTATTCGGCTTTGATGCTGGCGGTCAATGCCGGTCATCTGGAGATGGTCCGTCTCCTGATAGAGCGCGGGGCTGATATTCACCTTCATAGAGAAGCAACGCTAGCCGTAGAGACTTCCTTTGGCGACATTTATTTCCGTCAAGAAACCGGCCAGAGAGCCTTGATGATAGCCGTTAATCGAGGCCATATCGAGATATTGCGCCTTTTATTGGAACATTGGATATCGGGATACGGTGCCGATGCTCAAGACAGCAGCGGTCTGACCGCCTTGATGTACGCTGCTGCCGCAGGCGACCTAGAGATGGTACGCTATCTCATAGAAAACGGAGCCCCGGTCAATGCCCAAACACCCGTCGGCACAACCGTCTTGATGTTTGCCGCCGCTTATGGGCATGTGGAGGTGGTGCGTTTTCTGGTCGAAAACAGTGCAGACATCCACACCCAAAATGTCCATGGTTACACGGCCTTGATTCTGGCCGAAGAGAGAGGACATCAAGAAGTGGTTGACTTTCTCCGGTCAGTGGAAGACGCTGGGTAATTGGCGGTGGGGCCACGGTAATAACCACCGACTCACTTTCGCCGTCAACGCGCATGAGTGAAGCTTTTTCTCAAAGGATGAGGATTACGGCCTAAAGTAGGGCTCCCCCACAGTGGGTGGACACGACTGGCACGTATGAGATAGCCTCTAGCGGCCTCTAGCGGCGAATGGCAAGCTACTATTGGATTCGGTATGTTGGCGATGTCGAGGTCTCTTGTTTAACCATGCAGGGCGGCATTAGCTATCGTTTCCTAAGGATAGGACTTCTGACATGGCTTCTTTGTATTCGGAGATCCATTTTTCGGCGTCTTCTTTGGTATAGGGATCGATGATGGCTCCTCTGTCATTCGGCAGGCTATAACTTTTTACTTTGATGTGCTTTAACAGTTCTTTTCGCAATTCTTCCCTTGCTTTTTTATCAGGAATATCCGCAACAATGAAATCTATATTTTCTTGACTCAATCCGCCTTCAAAAGTCGCACCGTTTAGTTTGTTTTCTTCGCCAATTCGATCATTTATACGTTCTTCAAAAGAATCAAATAATGCTTTGGTGCTGGTAATTCCTTGCAGCTTCGCCTCCATGAGGTTCGTCGCTTGTAATTGTGCGAAGCAGAGCTCAGCCGCTTGTAGTTTCGCCTTCGCGAGATTCGCTCCTTGTAGCTGCGTATCCCAAAGCACGGCTGCTTGCAGGTTCGCCTCCACTAGGTGCGCTGCTTGTAATTGCGCCCCCGATAGTCTGGCCATTTGTAAATTAGCTTTCCAAAGTATGGCTTCTTGTAGCTGAGCTAGCGGAAGTTCAGCGGCTTGTAGTTGCGCATCCGTGAGGGTTGCTCCTTGTAGTTTCGCCTTCTTGAGTATCGCCCTTTGCAGGTTTGCCTCTGTCAGGTTTGCCTCTTGTAGTTGGGCTTCCTTGAGTATCGCTCCTTGTAATTGTGCCCCCTGGAGTTTGGCCTCTTGTAACTTCGCCCCTGTGAGATCCGCCTCCTGTAGATTCACTCCAATCAATATAGCGTTCTCTAGACATGCCATCCTGAGATCGGCACCGATCATCCAGCTTCCCTGCAAGTTAGTATTTAGTCCCTTGAAAACAGCAGGCTTTTGAATAAACAGAAGATTCAATAGGCTCTGAACCTCCTCCGAGGGTTTCGACTTATGCTTTTCCTGATATTCCTTTTCCCCTGTTGTCTGGCGTATATGAGCACAGAGAATATCATACACCGTCTGATGTAATTCCGGGGTGTCTGGAGTATCTTGGGCCAGATGGAAGAGTTCGTAGGTCCCGCCTAGGCGCACGGATTCCGATTTATGCCCCAAGTGTTCAATGGCGTTTTTCAGGCGATCCTGCCGCTGGCCCTGCTCGGTTTTCAGTACAGCATCGGCCTGCGACTTCGCGGTCTTCTCCATCGCCTTGGCACGCCTGTGGGACATCAGGGCTTGCAGGACGACCAGCACGCCGCCCATGCCGATTCCCAGAAATTTCAGGGCCTCGTACTTAGGGTTGTCTTTTCCAGCTACCCCTAAAAGATTGAAAATCCACTTGGGGCAGTCGGTGAGCATGACGACCACAAAAATTGTCAACAAGGCACCGAGCAGGCCGATGAGAAAGCTCAAGAGAGGATTATCTTTGATTTTCTGGGCTAAGCGGCGTAATTTGCGGCGCAATTTAGAAAAGAGGTTCATCTCCCCAACAATAGTCGTGTTACGGTGCTCCGATGCGTATGACCTGACCGCGTTTCGAGGTCTCCAAGACTTCCCTCGCCATATCAATAAGCAGGTTGTACACGCAATGCGTCGGCTGGATCGCTTTGTTGGATTTGTTCGTTATAGGCTGTCTTGCGGCGTTGCCAAGTTTCGCAAATGCCTTTCCACCGGCTGAAATCCGTTCGGGTTTCGTCAAAATCGTCGTAGTGCGATAGCTTGCCCGCTTTTAAGATGTCGTAAAAATCTTGGCTAAGAATGCCGTATTTTTCTTCGTAGAGCGTGAGCCGCCGTTCAAGCTGCTTCATCTCAAGGACGAGTTCGTGAAGCTCCATTGCAGTTCTCCTTTTTTCAGTGCTCCTCCGGTTGATGCGCCTTTTCGCCTCCGCCCTACCAGTCCACGACCGACCCGTCATCAGAGTCAAGGCGGACGCGATAGGGACTCGGTTCGCCGACCTGGTCCATGAGCTTGTCCTCGTCGATGGTGATGCCGAGACCGGGCTCTGTAGGCAGAGGTCGATGGCCGTTGGCGACCGGTGGCAAGGGTTTGGCGAGTAGGTCTGCGTATTCGTTGTCGCCGCGCTCTTGGATGAGGAAGTTGGGGATGGCCGCGGCGATCTGCAGACTCGCGGCAAGCGAACAGGGACCTTGGGGATTGTGCGGGGCCAGCGGCGAGTAGTAGGCCTCGGCCATGCCAGCGATGATCTTCAATTCGGTGATGCCGCCGGCATAGCAAATGTCCGGCTGGAGGATGTGGGCGGCGCGCTTTTCGAGAATTTCCTTGAACCCCCACTTGGTAAAGATGCGCTCGCCGGTGGCAATGGGGATGTGGGTCTTTGCGGCGATTTCGGCCATGACATCGACGTTGAGGGCTTGGACAATTTCCTCGTAGAACCAAGGATGATACGGTTCGAGCGCCTTGACGAGTAGCAGGGCGGTTGGGGGCTGCACTGCACCGTGAAAGTCAACGGCGATATCGACGCCGGAGCCGTGTTGTTCGCGCAGCGCCTTGAAGCGCTCGACGATCTCATCGACGAACTTTTGGCCCTCGATGTATTTGAAGGGAGCGCGCGACGTACCCGGCCCCACCTTCATGGCGTTGACGCCGGTCTTCTCGCTCACTTCGCCGTAAACCCGAATCCGCTCGCGCGTGGGGCCGCCGAGCAGTTTGTACACGGGCACGCCATAGCATTTGCCGGTGATGTCCCAAAGAGCCATGTCAATGCCGGAGGAGATGGCGGTTTTGATCGGGCCGCCGCGATAGAAGGCACCGCGATGGATGGCCTGCCAGTGGTGAGTGACTGGGCGGGGGTCCTTGCCCACTAGGTAGTCGGCGACTTCGAGTGCACCGGCGGCACAGGCATTGGCGTCGTCCTTGAGCATCTCGCCCCAACCGGTGATGCCCGCGTCCGTCGAGATCTTGACGAAGACCCAGGAATTTTTGAGAACGAACGCCTCGATCTTGGTGACTTTAATTGCATCGTTGGGTCCGATAGGGGCTTCAGTGCCCGGCATGGTGGTACTCCTTTAGCTATGGGTGATTACTTGTTGGGTCCTTACGGCGCAGTAGATGCAACCGAAGTTGCGCTGGCAATGCGCCAGCGTCCGTCGAGATCGCAGGCTTCGTAGAACATGCGGAAGCGGCCGTCGGGAAGGTCAATCACACACGGCTCTGATGCCTTGGCTGCGTCCCATGGTCCCCCGTTGTCAATGCAGATTCCCGGATCCTTGACCCACTGCAGACCATCCTCGGAAAATGCGCTGAAAATTCTGCCGTGATACTTTGATCCACGGGGGACCTCTGGAGCCGATGTCCAGCCTGCGTAGTACATCCGAAAGCCGCCCTCGCCTAGGCGCAAGACTTCCGGGGCATAGACGGCATAGCTTTCGAGCGCTCGGTCTTGGGGTATGCGAATGCCGGGCTCCAACTCGAACACTAGACCGTCTTCTGATACGGCGCTGACGATCTTTTTGTTACCAGCAACATCTGGATAGGGATAGGCACTGGCGTAGAGGCGAAAGCGGGGGACGCCCTCAGCCGGGTCGAGGTGCAGACAGCGAGGTGCCAGATAGGAGACGCTTGCTCCGGCCAAGCGCAGGCCCGGCTCCCGTTCCCAGACCAGACCGTCGACAGAAATAGAACTCACAATTGCGGCCTTGACTTGGCCGTCTCCTGTCTCGGTCTTCCCCTCGTAATACATGCGGTAGCGGCCGTCCGCTAGCGGAATGACGTCCGGGCTCCAGATGTAGTGCTCGGCACCCTCTCCGCCCGCATCCATTCTGACGCCCGGCTCCTTCTCCCAGTGCTCAGCATCGGTGGAGAAGGCGCTGAGGATGTACCCCTTTGAAGCCGCGTTTGGACGCTCCGGCCCGAGGCCGTGATAGTACATGCGGTAGCCGCCGTCCATTTTGACCACGTTCGGAGTGAGGGTGCGGTCTGCGTCGAGCGGTCCGTCGGAATCGATGGCGACGGCGGCGTCCTTGATCCACTGAGTTCCGGGATCCACGTCCTGATAGTGGACGGCTCTTAGCATGTTTACAGGTGTCATTGCGGTTGCTACTTGCGGCCCCCAACTCGATGGCTACTCGCCGTATAGGTCAGCGTCTGCCCAGGCTGCATCTCTACCACCTGCGTATTCGGCGAGAGGAATTGTACCGCTTCGCTCAGTGCGCCGATGTCGGCCGGTTGATTCATAATCGGCCCGTAGTGGCAGGGAATGACGATGTCGGGACGAATCAGACTCGCCGCCCGCGCGGCCTCGCGGATCCCCATGGTGTACTGCCCGCCCACTGGCATAATCGCGATCTGCGGTCCGTACATCTGGCCGATGAGCTGCATATCGCTGAATAGGCAGGTATCGGAGGTGTCGTAGATGGAGATGCCGTTGTTGTAGGCAACGACGAAGCCGTTGACCGCGCTGTCGGGGTGGAAGAGCAGCCCCTCCGGCAACTCGCCGCCGATGACGTGCGGCGATAGCGACTGCGAGTGGTGGCCCTGCACCATGGTGATCGTGGCGTCTTTGACCTTGACCTCGCCGCCGGGGTTCATCGACAGCGCCCGCGAGCCCATCTTGAGCCCATGCACGGCCTCGGCGACCGAGCAAAGCTCGTAGTTGCCGACGAACTTGGCCTTGGTGCGCTTGCATATCTCATAGGAGTCGCCGATGTGATCGCTGTGGCCGTGGGTGGCGATGACGATATCGGCTTTTTTTACTTGGCTGAGCTTCATCTTGGCGGTGGGATTGTCGTCGAGCCAGGCGTCGAAGTAAGTGACCGAGCCTTTGTCGGACTCGAAGCGGAAAGAAGCGTGGCCGATAAAGGTGATTTTTACGGATGCCATAGGAATAGTCCTTTCTGTTAGCGTTGGCTTAGATCGTCGCCGAGGTCTGTTGAGTCGAACTGCCCCTTCTCGGCGCAGACGGCGACGACCAGTAATTCGAGATTTTCTTGCGTGTGGTTATAGAGGCCGTGGCTGCCTCCTAGCCGACTGGGAATCGCATCCCACTGAGCGATCTCCTGCGTCTCATCATCTACCGTCATCCGCCCGCTACCTTCGATGATGATATAGACCTCTTCGACGCCTTCGTGGCGATGGTAGCCGAGCGAGGTGTCCGGCGGCAACAGACAGTGGGCTAAACAGTAAAAATTGCTGCGGAAATCCTCCGGCCCCCAGATGAGCCGACCGCCGACTTCGCCCTTGCCGCCGTGTGCTTGGCCGTATTTTAGCGCACCGCGGTCCAGCCGCCCCACCGGCAGGCGGTCGGTGGATTCCAATTCGGCACCGACCCGGTCGTCGCCCAAGTCAGTCGATTTGGGATTGCCTCCGGGAACCACGCAGTGGACGTTGAACCAGCGCGTCTCGCGGTCGGTGTGGTTGTAGATGGCGTGGATCTCGCCCGAGCGCAGCGGCACTGCGGCTCCGCCCTCGACTACAGCCGTGCGCCCGTTGTGGGTGAATTGCGAGGCGTTGTCAATGGCGATAAAAATCTCCTCGCTGTCGTCGTGGCGGTGGTAGCCGATCCCGCCGCCGGGTAGGAGGATCGCGCAGTGGACGAAGGCGAAGGGCGTCGCGAAATCGGCGCGCTCCCACAGCCTGTCGAAGAGGATCGTCCCGGCACCGCCGTGGACGTCGCTCAGTTCCTGCATGTCCGCACGGTCGGCTCTGGCTATGCGCATGACGGCCTCATTTCTCGCGGTGAAAGAGCTGAAGATTCAGTTGGTTCGGCCCCTCGAAAAAGCCCAAGGTGATGCCGGTCCCCCCGCCGACGTCGAAAGGCTCTTTGGTGATGGTGACGCCCTTGTTCTTCAACTCCTGCGCACTGTCTTCCACGCTATCGACATCAAATGAGATGTGGTGGAAACCAGGGTCCTGCCCCATAGTCTTTTGCGGCATGAGTTCCAGCAGGATTCCGCCGGCGTCGAGGAAGACATAGTCCTCGTCGTCGTCGTTGTGAAAGCGCTCCACCACGGTCAGTCCTAGGTTCTGCGTGTAGAACGCTACCGCTCCTTCGATGTCGTCGGTTACGACCGCGATTTTGTGAATTTTGTGTACCATCGAATTTCTCCTTGTGGTTAGCTAACTGCGGCAGCAAATATAGAGCGGGCGAACAAATCGCCGCAAGCTCGGCAGGACTTGGCCGCTGCTAGTCGCGCCCCTATGTTCTGAGCCAAACAAATTAGGAGGCTGTTTATGTCCCATCCGCTTTTCGATCTGTCCAACCGCGTCGCCTTAGTCTCTGGTGCGGCCAGCGGCCTCGGCAAAGCCATGGCCACCGGCTTTGCCGAAGCAGGGGCCGACCTCGTCTTGGCCGATATCAACGCCGACGGTCTGGCCACGACGGCCCGCGAACTGGGTGCCTTGGGCCGCCGCGTTCTCCCGGCGGTGTGCGATATGTCGAAACCCGATCAAATCCGCACCATGTTTGAGTTAATAGACGCAAAATACGGCCGCATCGACATAGTCGGTAATGTGGCCGGCAATGCGCGGCGCAATACCCCGCTCGACCTGACGCCCGAGGAAGTCGAGTTTACCCTGCAAAACCTCGTCGTCGGCCGCTTGGTCTGTTGCCAAGAGGCTGGCCGACGCATGATGGCTTCGGACAACGGCGGCAGCATTATCAACCTCGTGTCGATCGCCGGCATCAACGCGCTTGGCCGCAGTCACCTCTCGTACAGCATGGGTATGGGGGCCGCCGCGCAGATGACCCGCGAGTTGAGCACGGAGTGGGCCGCCAAGGGCGTGCGAGTCAACGCCATTGTCTGCGCCCAGCTAATGAACGCAGACCTAAAGGAGCGCATCGCCGCGGACCCCGGGCTGGGCGAAACCTATTTGCGCGGCCTCCCCATGGGCCGTCTCGGCGACTCCAACGACATCAAGGGCGCGGCGATTTTCCTCGCCTCGGACGCCTCGGCTTGGATCACTGGTGTGATGCTGCCGCTAGACGGCGGCAATCTCTCTAAGAACGCTGGCGGTTCGCATCCGGGAATGCCCGGTGCGCCCACCGAACAGATTGGCCTCTAAACCATGGATATTGGCATCTGGCAGACTATTCCCCAACCGGCGATTTCCCGCTACTTGGGACTGATGGGTTGGGACTGGATCGTCCTCGACCTCCAACACGGCCCAATGAATTGGGAGACCGCCTATGAGTGCATCTACGCCGCCCGCCCAACCGGTGCCCGCCCCCTGATCCGCACCTCCATCGGCAATCCCGGCGAAGTGGAAAAAGCCCTCGATGTAGGAGCGGGCGGGGTAGTAGTGCCCATGGTCAACTCGCTCGCCGATGCACAAGCCGTCGCCCGCGCCGCCAAGTACCCGCCCACCGGGGTGCGCTCGCTGGGTGGCGACCACTATCTCCACTACGGCGACGATTACTTTGAAAAGGCCAACGACGAGACCTTGCTGCTGGTGCAAATGGAACATATTGACGCCGTTGAGCAAGCCGAAGAAATCATGGCCCTGCCCGGCGTCGATGGCTGCTTTGTCGGGCCGGTTGACCTCGCGCTGTCGATGGGCCTGTCGCGCCATCGCGCTAGCTACGAACAGCATCCCGACTATCAGGCGGCGATGGTGCGGATTGCCGCCACAACCCTTGCAGCCGGCAAGAAACCCTGCTGCAACACGTATTCTCCCGAGGATTTCGCGGCCAAAAAAGCCGCGGGTTTCCAGGCCCTCACCTTCAAGTCGGATCTCGACCTGCTGATGGACCGGGGGACGCAACTATTGGACTGTCTTAAGGGAAACAGTGGGGACTAAGTCGGCAACGCGCTGCTTTGCATACGACCAACCAACCGTCCCGGCCATTTACTCTCCCAACACTTCCCGGGCAACTCGGAGGATGTTGCCGCCGAGGATTTTGCGGATGTCGTCGTCGGCATAACCGCGCTGCACCATGCCGACCGTGAACAGCGGGAAGTTCGTCCACGCCGTGCTCTGAAACATGCGCTCTTGACGCCACTCGGGGCGTTGCACGGGATCGTTGACTTCCCACAGTGCCTCCCAGCGCGGGCGGCTGCCCGGTCGCGCTGGCACCTTGGCGCTTTCTTCTTGGGCGCGGCAGCTAATGTAAGGTCGATCCGTGCCAATGGTCACGTGATCGACGCCGACTACCTGCACTGCGTGGTCGATGTGGTCGAGCATAGCGTCGATGCAGCCGCTGCCGCCGATAAAGGCTGGCACGTTGGTAATGCCCACGGTTCCGCCCTTATCGGCGATTGCCCGCATCACGGCGTCCGGCTTGCAGCGATGGTGGTGGTTCAGAGCCGCGCAGGCCGAGTGGCTGGCGACGATCGGCTTTTGCGACACCTCGGCCGCGTCTAGGCAGGTCTGCCAGCCGGAGTGGGCCACGTCGGCAATCACGCCGACCTCGTTCATCTCGGCGATCACAGCACGGCCAAAGTCGCTTAGACCGGCGTTGGCTGGTTCGGCACAGCCGTCGCCAATCGGGTTGCGGCGGTTGTAGGTCAGGTGCATCATGCGGCAGCCTAGCTCGAAGAACTGGCTGATGAAGCGCAACTCCTGCTCGACCGTAGCCTGCTCTCCGGGAAGGGGCACGCCGTTACACGTCTGGTAGATGCAGCGGCGTCCAGCGGCTTTTGCGGCGACGATGTCGGAGGGGAAGGCGGCGCGTGCCACGTGGTCGCGCAGGCGATCCGTCAGATGCGTATAGTGCGCCAGTCGTCCCAACATGCGCATGGGGTTGTTGCCCTCCTCGCCGGCGTTTTGAAAGGCGCAAGTCACCCCGGACGCCTCCCAGGCCCCCAAGTACTCGGCCTTTAGTTCGTCGTCGTAGGCCCAGCGCGTCATTCGCATCTGCTCCGACAGGTACTGCAGCTCGACTTCTGAGGCCCGCGCCTCCGCAGCTTGCGCCATAGCCTCGCCGTCGATCGGCGCTAGCAGCCCGAGGCTGTACGACTCGCACACGATGGCGTCGCGGTGCAAGGCCAACCCGTGCTCTAACTGCGATGCGGACGGTTGCAGGATTTCGAGCGCCACAGCCCTCGCTTGCTGGATGTTTTCTTCCCAGGTGGTCATGGCTTCTTACCTTTCTCGGGGTTGAGGAATGGATGGGGATGGCCGGTGTAGAGCCGCTCGCCGCGCACGAGGATTTTGTCATTGGGTAGTCAACGATCTCGACCTCCCACGCTTCTGTCAAGCGTTTCTCTGATTTACTTTTGTGATGTTACGCAGCCTTTAGGCTTTGGTTTATCTTGTTTGTCATGGATAAAAAACTGTTAGACCTCTATAGCGATTATCTGTTGAGTTCTTTTGGCGCGACGACCGCCACCGGCCTTTCGTCTTTGTTGGATGGCCAAATCAGCCACGACCAAGTAACGCGCTTTCTGTCCCAAGCCGAGTACACGTCGAAAGAGCTATGGCATCAAGTCAAAACCGTGGTACGCACCATCGAGCGGGAAGACGGGGTGCTTATTTTCGATGACACGATTCAGGAAAAGCCGCACACGGATGAAAATGAGTTGATCTGTTGGCACTTCGATCATAGTAAGAACCGCTCCGTCAAAGGCTTGAATCTGCTCAATTGCATCTATCAGGCTGGCGATGTCAGTGTGCCGGTGGCCTATGAGTTAGTGCGTAAACCGATTCGGTTTTGCGATCGGCAAACGCGTCGGGTCAAACGCAAAAGCGAGGTGACCAGAAATCAGTTGCTGCGGCAGATGCTACGAACCTGCCAACAGAATCGCTTGAGCTATCGCTATGTCTTGGCCGATAGTTGGTTTTCGGCCAAGGAAAACCTGGTGTTTATTCGCCAGGACCTGAAAAAACACTTTATCGTCGCCCTCAAATCCAACCGGACGGTCGCCTTGAGCTTACAAGACAAAGCCCACGGCCGCTTCGTGCGCATCGATACGCTAGCTTGGTCAGACCCCACGCCGGTAAAAGCCTGGATCAAAGGACTGCCTTTTCCCGTCTTGCTGCATCGGCAAGTCTTTACAAACAAAGACGATTCCATCGGCATGTTGTATCTGGCCTGTAGTGATCTCGACCAACATGGAGACGCCCTTGAGATGATCTATCAAAAACGATGGAAAGTCGAAGTCTTTCACAAAACGCTCAAGTCCCATGCCGCGTTGGCCAAGTCGCCGACTAAACGGGTCCGTACCCAAAGCAATCACGTTTTTATGGCCATCTATGCGGCGTTCTCCTTAGAGTGGCTGCGCATCAAGCAACGGATGAATCCGTTTGCCCTCCGATCAAAACTCTATCTCAAGGCCATTCGACACGCCTTTGACGAATTACAGCAGCTAAAGGCTGCGTAACATCAC